>JAYVXP010000071.1:0-21803 GCA_043785125.1 Bacteroidia bacterium | reverse complement strand
ACACTAGTTCTGGGACCTGTTAACATTCTTGCAAAATGGAACAATCCAATTTCATCCGACTTGAGGAGAGACTTTGGTATTTGGAGTGCAATCATTGGGTTAATCCATGTGATCATCGGAATCCAGGTTCACATGGGAAACGCATGGCTCTACTTTTTTAAGGCAATTAAAGATGAAGATGCTTTCAAGTTTCGTGGTGACTTGTTTGGAGCCGCAAACTATGCCGGACTTCTTGCCGCAATAATCCTTTTGTTGTTGTTGCTGCTTTCCAATGATCTTTCACTGAGGGTACTGAAACCAAGTCGGTGGAAAAGCCTTCAGCGATGGAGTTATTTTCTATTTTGTCTCACGCTTGCACACGGAATTATGTACCAGGTAATTGAGAAGCGGATACTGACTTTCGTACTTGTATTTACAATGCTAATTGCGATTCCTGTGATTATTCAACTTCTGGGGTTACTGGCGTACAATCGAAAGCCAAATGGTTTGAAATAAGAATTATCGAGCAGTACTTTCAGAACGAAGTTTAATCCTGTCCGGAAATCCGTAAGGCTTCCTGTTCTATTCGATTTTCTTTACCCCGAGCTTTGTCGTTATGACATGCTACAAACAAAGTGAAATGGAGGGGCTGACTGAAGAGCTGAATAAGTTCCATACCAGATGAGGTAGTAATCAGCAAGATTTATTTAATCCGCCGTCAGAAAGTGATGATTGACCGGGACCTGGCGGAGCTCTATGATGTTCGAGATGGACAAGGATGAGTTTGAACAATGGCGCAAATAAAACGTTACCGGGTCAGAAGACAGGCAGGGCTTACGTTACGCACCATTTTGTTTTACAGAACAAGGAGTTACCATGCTTTCTTGTGTTTTGAACAGCAAAAGAGCCGTTGAATTCCATATCCAGATTATCCGCATCTTTACCAGAATGCGATAATTAGTGCTTACTCACAAAGATATTTTACTGAAACTTGAGCACCTGGAAAGAAAAATTCACCCAGGACGGAGATATCAAGCTGATCTTTGAATACCTGAAGGAACTACTCAGCCACAAGGCCGACCTCTTGCGAAAGATCGGGTTCAAACAAAAAGAGTAACCCCGCCCGGTATGATCCCAATCACCGCTCGCTGTAATCCAAATCCTTCGAATACGTCTCCTCCAAATGTTTGAGCGCAAATAACGCTACGCCAAAAACAAGTATTCCCAATGCCAATGCTCCGTTGACAATTCCAAGGTAATGTCTTCCCAATGCAAAAAGCGCGGTCAACGGAATCATGGCGCCGCGCACGACATTGGGGACGGTTGTCGCAACGGTAGCGCGTAAATTGGTGCCATAGAGCTCGGCCGCGACGGTGACAAAGAGTGTCCAGTAGCCGTTGCAAAAACCCAGACAGGCACAGAAAATGTAGAAAAGCGCGATGTCTTTGGCTGGGATCATCAGGTAGATGAGGACGAAACAAAACGACATCACCATAAAGAGAAGAATTATTTTCTTTCTGCTTTTTGTCTGCTGACTGAGAAATCCGCTGATCAGGTCACCCGCAATTTGTGCAGAAAAAGCAAACATCACCGCCTTGCCCGCATTTACGGGTTCGGATAGCCCCATGGCTTTTCCGAATTCAGGGGAGAAGGTGATCAGGATACCGGTTACAAACCAGATGGGGAGACCAATGAAAATATTGTTCAGGTATTTCTTTAGCCGCGCTGCATTGCCAAACAGCATGACCAGATTCCCACGCTGGATGTTCTTCTGTTTCAGGTTTTCGAACATACCCGATTCGAAAACACGGAGACGTAAAATCAGCAGCATTAGTCCCAATCCGCCTCCTATGAAATAAGAAGCCCTCCAGTCAAACAGATCGGTAACAAAATAGGCGAGAACAGCACCCATGGCTCCCATGGTGGCCACCAGGGTTGTCCCATAACCCCGGATTTCTTTTGGCAGAACTTCGGCTACCAAAGTGATTCCGGCACCGAGTTCTCCGGCGAGGCCCAGTCCGGCGATAAAGCGCAATACTGAATATTGACCGATCGTTGTCACAAAACCATTGCCGATGTTGGCCAGTGAATAGATCAGGATGGAACCAAACAGAACCGAAAGCCGACCTTTTTTATCTCCTATCAAGCCCCAGACCAACCCGCCAATAAGCAAGCCCGCCATCTGGAGATCCAAAAGAATAATGCCGTCAGCCATGAGACGGTCACCGGAAATTCCCAATGACTTCAGACTGGGGACCCTCACAATGCTGAACAAAAAAAGATCATACATGTCGACCAGGTAGCCCAGCGCTGCCACCAACACGGGTATCCGCAAAATCTGTGTAAGGATACTTTTCTTTTCGAATGAGGGGTCAGGCATAATTTTACGCTAGTTATTGGGATTTAAACTCGTCAATCGTTCAGTTGCGAGCGGGGAACTATGGATCAGTGAGTTGCGAATTGGATTTGCCCTTGACAGTCGACAACGCAAACCTCACAACTCACTCTTCACAACTTAACTTTTCTTCCGTACTCTTATCAATCTCCCTTGCACCCACCTAAATCGCAACCCATGCCAAAAATCGTTCATCGCCAAAATTGGAAGTTAATACAATGGACTCGAGTAAATATTTATAAGCGTTGAAGGATCAGCCCGCCATCTACCATGATCACTTGTCCGGTAGAGTAGGGGAAGTTCTTCTGGGCCAGTGCACCCACGGCTTTCCCTACATCTTCAGGAAATCCCCAACGTGGTTGTACGCACAATCCGGCCGCAATCAGCTTGTCATATTTTTCCTTTGCTCCAGCAGTCATATCGGTATCAATGATTCCCGGTCGGATTTCATAAACAGGAATGTCAAACTCACCCAACCTGACTGCAAACAATTGAGTGACCATGCTGAGTCCCGCCTTTGAAATGCAATACTCACCCCGGTTAGTGGATGCGACGGTTGCAGAAATGGAAGAGATGGTGATGACACAGCCCGAAAACGCAGCGTTGGATTTTTTTTGTTCGATCATCCAGTTGGCAGTCTGTTGTGTCAGGAAGTAGGTTCCTTTAAGGTTGGTGGAGATGACCCGGTCAAAGCTTTCTTCTGTCGCTTCCAGAATATCAAGGCGCTCCTTCGGCGCAATTCCTGCATTGTTGACCAGAATATTTAACCGACCAAAGTGTTCTTTCACTTTTTGTAAAATACTTTCTCTGTCGGCAACAGCAGAAATGTCTCCCTGACAATACACTACGTCTGCATCCATTGCGCGCAGTGTTTTCAATGCTTCGTCAACCAGGATTTCATCGCGAACCCCGTTGATGGCCAAATCAAACCCCTGTTGAGCCAACTCCTTTGCAATCCCCATTCCAATCCCACGACTTCCACCGGTAATCAAAGCAACTTTTTTCATTTGCATGTTTCTATTAGGTTCACTTCACAACTCACCGTTTACGCCCGGGTATCACAACTTAACTCTTCATTCTATACTTTTGTCAACTCATTGGTACCCACCCAAATCTCAATTCGTATATGGCAATTCACTAATCGCAAATTAGTTGTGAGCAGTGAGTTGTGAGTTCTAAGCAAATTAACAGTTGTCCGTTGATTTAGGTAGTTTGACTCACAGCTCCCCAACATCCACCCAACTACGCTTCTTCCAGCTCTCCAGTCCTTTCTCTGCCAACTGAACTCCTTTTGCACCGGCACGAAGATCCCATGGAAAGGGCTCATCGTTGACAACATGCTTTAGGAACATCTCCCATTGAACCTTGAAAGCATTTTCATAATTTTCCTGATCCTGAACTTTTGTCCAGCCTTCAAAAAAATTAATCGGCTGAGCAATATCCGGATTCCAAACTGGCCTTGGTGTATTCTTGTATTCCTGGGTGTAACATTCCCGCAAGCCCGCTACGGCTGATCCCTTTGTTCCATCAACTTGCAACGTTAACAAGTCGTCCCGCCTCACACGCACGGTCCATGATGAATTAAAATGCGCAATGATATCACCTTCCAGCTCAAAGGTAGCATAGGCAGCATCGTCGGCGGTGCAGACATAGGGTTTGCCTTGCTCATCATATCGCTTCGGGATGTGTGTTGCACCCAAACAGGAAACCGCCTTTACTTTTCCAAAGACATTGTCAAGGACATACCGCCAATGACAAAGCATATCTACAATGATCCCTCCGTCGTCTTCCTTTCTGTAATTCCAGGAAGGACGTTGGGCGGGGATGGTATCGCCTTCAAATACCCAGTAGCCGAATTCACCACGCACAGATAATATCTTGCCAAAAAATCCTTCCTGAATCAATTTCTTGAGTTTCAGAATTCCGGGAAGCCAGAGCTTATCTTGAACAACACCGTTTTTGAGATTTGCGTCTTTGCACAATGTGTACAGCTCCAATGCTGTTTTTGTGTCTACGGCAGTTGGCTTTTCACAGTAGATGTGTTTGCCTGCCTTTACCGCCAGACGGACAGCCTCGGCTCTCCGTCCTGTTGTTTGTGCATCAAAATAAATCACATTGTACGGATCAGCGAGCGCATCCGAAAGCTGGGTAGTCATTTTGCTTACGCCAGATGCGACACACAACTTTTGCAATTTTTCAGGATCACGACCTACTAGAATCGGATCGGGTATAATCATTTCGCCGGTGCTGGTCTTTACGCCACCTTGTTTTATGATGGCTGCGATCGATCGCAAGAGGTGTTGGTTTGTTCCCATGCGCCCGGTGACGCCGTTCATAATGATTCCGATTTTGCGCTCTGCCATGGATTTCAGTTGGTGGTGTTGTTTCAGGAATGTTCTTTGTATGCGGTAATGATATTTTCTAAAAATAAGGACTGATCTTGTTTCCAATAGTGGTTGGAAAAGATTTCCACTTCATAGAATCCTTTGTAACCGGTCGCCTCAACCCAGTCTCTTATTTTTTTTACCGGAATGCACCCTTCTCCCATCAGTCCACGGTCAAGCAGGAAGTCCTGGGTGGGTACTTTCCAATCGCAAATATGAAAGGCCAGCAGATGGCCATTTGCGCCGCAACGTTGTACTTCCTTTTCGAGATTCGGATCCCACCAGAGATGATATACATCAATGGCCACACCCACCCATGGCGAGTTGATTTTGCAGGCCATGTCGTTGGCCTGGGCGAGGGTATTGACTGCCGATCTGGAGTCGGCATACATGGGATGTAACGGCTCGATGGCCAGTTTTACTCCGGCCGCCATGGCGTGCGGAATGATGGCTTCAATGCCTTCGTGTATTTGCATTCTTGAATCTTCCAGCGACTGCGCAGGATCGGCACCACAGACCAAAACCAGGAGGGAGGTTCCCAGTTCAGCAGCTTCATCAATGGCTTTTTTATTTTCGTCGATTGCAGCGCTTCTCCTGACCTTGTCCAGACTTGGAAAAAATCCTCCGCGGCAAAGGGAGACAATTGTTAAACCTTGCTTACGAATCAGTTGACCCGTTTGTTTGATACCCCTGCCTTCCAATGCATCACGCCAGACTGTTATTCCTTTTACTCCGGCAGCAGAAAAGTTTTTTGCGGCCTGCTCAATGGTCCATGGTTTGGTGGTGATGGTGTGAATGCACAGTTGAGAAAGATCGACTATTTGTTTTGCACTCATCGCACACCGTTAAAAAATGTATAATAAGGTTCATTGTTCAGGATGCGTTGCAAATAGAGGCACACCTCTCGCGCGTGGTAATCGCCCCACATACCCGATTCACCGCATGGGATCTGACTTCCCTTTGGAACATAATCCCATCCATT
This sequence comes from Bacteroidia bacterium, assembly GCA_043785125.1. Lineage (GTDB taxonomy): Bacteria > Bacteroidota > Bacteroidia > Cytophagales > Cyclobacteriaceae > ELB16-189. Next base: position 16,063 of record JAYVXP010000071.1, on the reverse strand, counting down.
AGGCCTGTGATAGATGGAATGTAAGATGAGTCCCTGGTGCGACGGATCAAGACTGAGATAGGGTTCATCCAGTAACGTATTCAAAACGGTAAGGCCATTCTGCCAGTATTTGTTTTTGCCTTCCTCATCGCCTTTCCCCTCAAGGTATTTTCCCAGCCGCAATAATCCTTGTGATGCAATCGCCGCTGCAGAACTGTCGACCGGCTCGAAATCATTGAAGGGATTGGCTGGATGATCTAAATATGGTCCCAGTTTGTAGAGATGGGGCGCTCCGGTATCCCAATAGGGTATGCCGTCGGAAGGCGTATTTTCAATATAGAAATTGCACGTGGCTTTTGCAGCTCTGAGCAGGATTGCGGTGAGATTTTCTTTCCCACCCCAATCTTTCAATTCCTTTTCGTCCACGCGATCCAGCCATTCAAGTTCCTCTGCAAATCCGCACATCGCCCAGGCTAGACCTCTTGTCCAGGTAGTGAAGCCGGAATAACCCTGTTGCGCATTGGGGCATCGGAACTGACCATCCCGGACATTAAAAATGCTTTCATGGGCAGTTCGGCCGGGTGTGTCATAAGCATCGCGGCCTTCACCGTAGTAAATGGAATAATTAGCCGTGGATTTCAAGTGGAGCAGGGCCCGTTCCAGTAAATTAATTCGAAGATCACCCTCGCCTTGCAGAACATGACCGAGGTGATAGCTCAAAACCAGGGCCCGGCAAGAGCGTATCGTATCCACAAACAATGAATGGGGTCCATTAAAGGAATGGATAAATCCTCCGTCTTTGATTACTGTCCAGCGGCAGGCTTGAACCGCTCCGGATACTTTCAACGCCAGTTCATAAAAATTCTTTTCCCATTCATTGAAAGGAATTTTGCCCTCTGTCATAAGCCGGAGCAAATTGCCGTATGTGCTTACGTTATTAAACCCATGATCGTGCACACCGGTGTGCGTGAGGTGCGACGCCATGCTGTCGAGGGTCTTCTTTTTGGCTGTTTCCAGTAGACTTTTTTCTCCGGTCGCATCAAATTGAAGAATGGCCGAACCGTATTGAAATCCTTGCGTCCATTCCGTCCAGCCGCGTGTGGAGTATTTTCCGCCTACGGTAAAGACAGGGGACCCTTTTGTGATGTCATAATTCTTTTCAATCGACTGAATCTTTTCTTCCGACAGTTGCCAAAATCTTTTCAGTTTACTGGATAGATTGGAAGTAGTAAGTCCGGCAGTTTTGATCATTCTTTAAAAATCATTTTCTCATCAACTTAAATCTTGCTTTCTGATCCGCAACCATGAGCGTAAAATACCCATCCTCTAAAATAGGTTTTCCTTTTTCATTGGGAAACCACAATTGCTCACTGGGTTTTATCGTGAAGGTGAAGTCTCTTGATTCACCGGGCTTCAGCATTTCTTTTTCGTAAAATTTCAATTCGCGCACGGGTCTGGAGATACTCGCTACTTCATCAAACAAAAACCAAAGTACGGCCTCCTTGCCCTCGCGATTTCCGGTATTTTTTACAGTAACAGTTGCTTTGATTTCGGCATCATCGGAAGTTATTGTAGAGTCACTGAATTTCAGTTGGGAATATTCAAAGGTGGTATAGCTTAGGCCTGTTCCAAAAGAAACCAGGGCTATGGGATTGGGTATCTCATGGGCCAATGTGACCTCACTGCTTTTATGATTGTGAGGTACAAGCCGGTTTACGGCATACGGATAATTGAAACTCATCTTTGCGCTGGGGTTCACTATGCCGCCGATGATTTCGGCAATGGCCTGGCCCCCTTGAAATCCGGGAAGACCGGCAAACAATACCGCTTTACAGTCTTTATAAATAGGCGTGATGATTCGTGGTCGTCCTGCAATAATTACCAGAATGACGGGCTTACCGGTCGCTTGCGCAGCTTTAACCAGGGCTATCTGGTCTTCAGGCAAGTTGAGATCAAGGATGCTGCCATAACCTTCCGAATAGGGCATTTCACCCACAGCTACGACAATTGCATCGGCTGTGGCGGCTTTTGTTTTTATTTCTCCCGCATTCCCAGCAAGGGTAACATTCCTGAATTCTTTTTGCAGTCCGCCCAACAACGTCAACATATCCTTTGGATAGATGGTCTCATCGTTGGGTATCCATCGAAGCGTCCAGCCACCGGCAAGCGGACTTTTCAAATTTGCAACCGGTCCGGCTACCAACAGATTTTTTACTTTGTCAGGAGAAAGGGGCAGGGTGCTATTATCATTTTTCATCAGCACAATGGATTCGCGCGCGGCTTCGAGTGCTTTGGCTTTGTTTTCGGCTGAACCGATGCGATCGAACCGGTCATTTCTCGGATAAGGATTGTCGAACAAGCCTAGCTCCAGTTTCAATCGCAAAATTCTGGATACCGAAAGATTGATTCTTTCTTCGGTGATCTTTCCATCCTTGACCAGCGCCTTGAGGTGGTCACAAAAATCAGTGGTATAAGGCGTCATGGCCACGTCCACACCTGCGGTGATGGCTTTGTATGTAGCATCCTTTTCATTTTCCGCTACCTTATGATTACGGTACAGCCGGATGATGTCTTCCCAATCGGTAACCACTACGCCTTTGAAATTCAATTCGTCCCGCAGCAATTCGGTAACAATGCGCGGAGAACCGTGAACGGGTACTCCATTCAATTCACCGCTGTTAAGCATAACAGTCTTGATGCCGGCGTCAATCGCAGCTTTGAAGGAAGGCAAATGAAACTCATACAATGCCTGATCGGAAATATCAGAAGGTCCGCGGTCCCAGCCGTACTTCGGATCGGAATAACCAAGGAAATGTTTTGTTGTCGCGGCAATCTTATAGGGTGTGATGTCCGGATCATTTTGTATGGTCTTTACAAACAGGCTTCCCATTGTTGCGGAAACGTAGGGAGATTCGCCAAGCGTTTCATAGAACCGGCCCCACAGGGGAGTGCGGGCGATATCCAGTACCGGAGCGAAAAGCCATTGGTGTCCCAGATCGGCTGTTTCAATCGCTGTGACATGAGCCATATCCACCGGGAATTGATTGTTATAGGACGCAGCCGTATTAATGCCTTGTGGAAAAATCGTACCCCCCTCCAGGTAGTTGGGACCGTGCATGTGGTCGATACCATAGATGATCGGAATCTTCAAACGCGACACCTTGAGATTATATTCCTGAATGCCTTTATAAAATTCATACCAGGTTTGAGGCGGTACGGCGATACCATTGAGGAACGAGCCAACATGGTATTTTTTCAAAATGTTTCCCAGTTTGGCCGTGTCCACTTCGATGGTGATCTTCAGATCCGCACCGGCTCCCCAGGCGGATTTCGTGACGATCACCGAATTGTTGATTTGTGTCATCTGACCAATTTTTTCTTCCAACGTCATCTGGCCGATCAAATCATCGATCTTTTTTTCGATTTCTGCATTGCTGCTTTTTTCGAACGATCTTCTTTCAGAAATAGACCGGGTTACCTTACCCGAAGTTTCCAGTTGTTTGCTGTTACAGCCGACAAGAAACAATACAATGACCAGTGCGCTCAGCGGCTGGCTCAGACAAGCTTTGTTCATGGTTGACGTTTAATTGAATTGGGAGATGATTTTTCAGTTTGTGTAATTTTACAAATAACTAAGCACTGATAGGCTCGTTGACGGTTAAAATCCGAAATAAATGTCTGTCAAATTTAGGCTAACATTCGTTTGGTTAGGGATGATTTCCGACATTTGAATTGGCTATTAATTTAGGGTTTAAGGTTCAAGATTTAGAATGTATAGACGATGAAGATCATTTTGACTGGGGCAACCGGGCTGGTCGGCGCTGAGGTGGTACGGCAGCGGAGAGGGGGCCGACACTTCAGAAAAAAGCAAAATATTATTTGCCCGTGTAAAAGGGAAAACGGAAAACGCCCTGCTCTTGCTTCCGTTTAAAAGACTTCTCATGGTCCGCCCAGGAGGGATAAAACCAATACATCCAAACGAAAATGCTCCCTGGACAAATAAAATCATGATCCCTCTTTTTCCCATATTCGAATTGCTGATGCCGGATAGGGTCATTTCGTCTGTTCAATTGGCAAAGGTATTGTTGCACCTTGTAAAGAATGGATCCGATAAAGCGCTGTTGTGGAATACGGATTTAAAGCAGGTTGCGCAAAGCCTGGAGAAATAGTTTCGCACGTCCTCTTGTATTGCTTTCAGCGTTGCCAGCGGTTATGACCCGACAAACTTCAGCCCATAATGAATGTTTGGGAAACTTGACTAAAGGTTGTCCTACTGACCAGCATCCTTGTAAGTACCCTCGATCGATGGATGCGGAATTGGGGCACGATAGAAGAGCAGACAAAACCGAATCACACGGTGATATCCCCGTTCAGGAATTTCTCACTGAAGCAAAGAAAGCGATTGGTACCGATACCGTTAACTTTTCTTTTCTACCACCACAGCCGTTCCATAGGCAAGTACTTCTGTGAGTCCGCTCATTACTTCATTGGCATCATATCGCATGCTGATGATGGCATTGGCGCCCAGCTCTTTGGCATGGAGAATCATGAGTTGAAGGGCTTCTTCTCTTGCCTTTTCACACAGTTCGGTGTAAATGGTACTGCGGCCACCGAAAATGGTCATGAAGCCTCCTGCCATGTTGCCCAGGATGCTGCGTGATCGCACGGTGATGCCCCGTACCAGGCCCAATTGTTTTGTGATACCATAGCCTTCCAGGAATGTGCTGGTGGTGATCATTGTCAAGTCAGTCATAGGATGTGTTTTGGATTATTCACAACAAACATAAATCAAATTATTGTCAAACGTTAGCCATCTGAACGATAGGGTTGGTTAAAAAACGAACTTTTACCTAGCTTTAGTCATCGAATCGATATTTAGAAATATAATCCAATGAACAACCCATACGATATCATCACCATTTTTGGTGCCACCGGAAAAGTAGGCAGAGAAATTCTTGAATTTTTTTCACAGTCAGGGGTCTATTGTCGTGCCGTTACGCGGGATCTGAAAAAAGTAAAACCCCATTCTTTTGTAACCTGGATTGAAGGGAATTTGGCGGACCGAAGCAGTCTCCACAACACGATAGCAGGGAGCAAAAGAATTTTTCTGGCGACCTCCTTTAGCGAAAAAATGGCGGACCTGCAAGGCAATGCCATTGATGTCGCCAGGGAAGCAGGGGTGGAGCACATTGTGAAGCTGTCAACGAAAGGCGTTTCAGACAAATCGGAATTTCTGATATCTAAATTGCACTATCAGGTAGAGCAAAAATTGAAAAGCTCAGGAATGAACTGGACTATTTTGCAGCCATCCTCATTTATGCAAAACTGGCTTGGTGATTTTTCGGAAACCATTAAAAAAGAGCGGAAAATATACGATGCGGTAGGGGATATCAAAATGCCATTTGTAGACGCCCGTGATATCGCTGAAGTCGCAGTACGAATTCTAACAAGTCCGCAGCAGCACATTAATAAAACTTACTTGCTCACCGGCAGCGAGGCTGTCAATTATCATGAAGTGGCAGAAGCAATCAGTCAGGCCATTCACGAGTCGGTAGCGTACATCTCCCAATCTCCCGACGAGGCCCGCAAACGCCTGGAATCAAAAGGATTGCCTGAATGGGCTGTGAAATTGTTTTTAGTCATGGCTAAAAATCAGCAGACGGAAGGCGCGCACGTCTCACCTGCTGTGGCAGAAATTTTAGGGAAGCCTTCGCGGAATGTCTATTATTTTGCAAAGGATTATGCAAACTGGTTTAAGTAGGAAGGCAATAACTTCCCCCACAGGACATTTTTAAAACACATGGGAGCCGCATAGAATAATTGAATGAAGCCTATGTTTTCAATGTTCCTATGTGTTTTAAAATTTTTATGTTCATAACCATCGTGCCCCAATTGCGCCGTTCACCATTTTACTCAGCTAATTGACAATCTCAGCCCGTTGATAATGGTTGAGTGTTTCATAAAAATCAGCCATAATCTTTTCTTTGTCAAAGTCTCCCCACACCGTGATCATTCTCGGATTTCCGGGCTGCTCAACCCACTTATTGTTGATCAGCCTCGGAGCGACGATATGAGTTTTATTTCCCCATTCCGGATTCTTGACAACGGCAACGGCCACCATGTCAAATAATGCACGAGAAGGTGGAGTTCCATTGTAATGGATGTATCCAAAAAGACTAACCGAATAGTCACCGAATGTGGTAAAGTGACCACCGTGTCGACCGGAGATGGGAGGAGCAATCGAGGGACCTTTGCCGGGCATGTTCTGTTTTACCTCAGATTGGGTAATGCGTACTACGTCGGAACCGGTCGGCTTACCATACCGGACTGTGACGATTTCGAATTCAACATTGGTCTTTAACACATAATTTACGGAAGCCGTATCGTTCTCCAGATTATATTCTCCCGCCTCAGGATAATTGGAACCTAACCACACCAGCCGTATGCTATTGGCCAGGGACGGTTCAATCAAGAGTGCGAGCGCCAGATTGGTTAGTTTCCCAACGGCAATGACGACCAGTTTCTTGCCGATGGATTTTTTGGCTTCTTCGATGATAAAGTGAACTGCCTCGGCACCATCAAAGGATAGCTTGTTGACCATCTCTTTTCGAATGGAATCAAATGAACTATTCGCGCCTTTATAAATTGGAAGTTTTCCTTCAAAGCCACAGAGCTTCATCACCCTTTCGGCTTCAGCGAAGTGTCCTTCAATGCGCCCTCCATTTCGGGTGGCATTGACGGTGACACCAGCCAGGTCAAATGATTTGCCATTTAAAATCAAATAAGCCAGTGCATGCTGGTCGTCCAGTTCATTGTTTGCGTCCGTATCAAAAATAACGTGAATTTTACTTGTGTCAAGAGTGACCGCTTCTTGAGCTAAAGTCTCAGCAGGGAGGTTTTTTTTCTGTTCGCAGGCTTGGCTCAAGAAGGAGAGAAGGCAAATGATCGAAAATTGTTTCAACATAATATCAGGAGTTATAATTGTAGCGATATTTAAGGGTGCTTTGAGTTTACATTTTTAAAATGCTTTCCCATATTTTTTCATTTACAGGAATACCGTCGCGGTCATTTATTCTTCTTCGCTTTAAGGTGTTTTCTCCCGGGTAAGTAACTTCATCCCGGACTGAGGAATTGCCGCTGGTTTTGGTGTAAGCCAAAATTTCATTGATCAGGAAAGGGTGAAGATCCTTTTGGTGAAGGCAAATAAAACATTGTGAGAGACCCACTTCTATTCCACCCTGGTTGATTTGCGCTGTTGACTTTCCCCCAGTCAGGGAGGTCAACACGGTGTCAAGCAAGAGGGCAAGACCGGAGCCTTTCCAGTAGCCGATGGGCAAGGCTCTTTTTGTTTTTATGATCTCGGCCGGGTCCGTGGTCAGCATCCCTTGTTCATCGTATCCTCCTGGAAAAGGCAGTTTTTCATTTTTAAGTTGATACTCTTGCAGTTTGCCATAAGAATACTGCGACATGGCCATATCCAAAACGATGTGTCCTTCATTTCGGGGGACAGCGATGACCAACGGATTGTTTCCAAGCGTTGGATTGATTCCTCCCCAAGGTGGTATTCCCGCACTGGCATTGGTAAAACAGATTCCAATGCATCCGGCCTCGGCAGCTTGCCATCCATAGGTACCGCCGCGCATCCAGTGGTTGGTGTTGTGGATAGCAACACAACCCACGCCACCTGTTTTGGCAAGTTCTATAGCGCGGTTCATACAATCTACCGCATTGGACATGCCCGGTCCGCCGTGGCCATTCCAGCGTTCCAATTGACCATTTGCCTCAGTGAGCTCCGGTTCCGCGTTGGGATCAATCATCCCATCTTTGATTAAACCAACAAATACCGGAAATCGATTTAATCCATGCGAATATACCCCATCGCGACTGTTGCCCGCGAAGATGGCAGCGCACAAACTGGCCTTGGTTTTTGGAAAGGACAATTGAAGCAGAACTCTTTCGAATTCATTTTTTAATTGGTCGAAGGATAATTTCATGTTAGACTTACTTTGTCAAATTCAATGCATTTTTAACACAGAGGGAACAGAGAAATACTCACGGAGCACACTGAGATGTTTCAAGATGCTTTGGAGCAAATGGCAGTATGAAATAATTTCTGTGACCTCCATGCGCATTCCTCCGTGTCCTCCGTGTTAAAAAATACCGTCCTCTTTTCGCCAACCAGCTTTCCCAGTTCAAACCGCATTCTTAATCAAAGCAATCGGGGCGGCCAAACAGCTTTCAGGAATTTTGAATGCGTTGACCAGCGGTACGGCCTCCTGTCTTATTTCCCAGCACAATTGATTCACCAGCTTACGAATGGCTTTTGTTTTCACGCCGTCCATGTAACCTTGCTCCAGGTACCATCCTCTGTTTTTTTCTATCTGCGACAAAGCAAAGAGGTTGCAGAGTTTCCTGAGTACATTCTTACAGCCGGCATCTTTTGTTCTTTCTACCTGCTGCTGAAACTGCTCCAGAATGATCCGCTCGACATAAGCAAAACTCACCTGAATCAGATGGTGCTGACTTACATTAAATGCGTCAAAGGAATCCATGCCTTCAGTGATGTGTTTTCGCAATCGTTTTCCAGCGGATGTAAGGATATCCCTTTCCCGGTACTTGAAGGCGTGAAGGTGAAATTCAGGATCCAGCAAATGCTCTTCATTGGTGTTGCGAACGGTAACCGGATTCATTTCTGACAACGACGTCCGAGCCTGATCGGCAACATAGCCGAGCATGCCAAAGAGATTGAGGTTGCCAAACTCCTGCTTGAATTCCGTAAGCCTGCTCTTGGCAACGAGTTGCATCAGCACCGTGTTGTCTCCTTCAAACGTCGTAAAAATATCGGAATCATTCTTCAGTGCATCGATTCGGTTTTCAGCCAGGTATCCTTTACCGCCACAGCACTCGCGACACTCCTGTAATGTGGCCGTTGTATTCCAGGTTGAAAATGCTTTGAGCCCGGCAGCGAGCGATTCAATTTCCTGCATCTGTGTTTCCGTGCGGCCGATAAATCGGTCGGTAAGGTAGCGCAGGGAAAAATGCAAAGCATAAGCATTTGCCAACAATGGTATTAACCTCCGTTGGTGTGTTCGGTAGTTTAAGATGGGCACTTCGCTGGCTCCTTCGGGACCAAACTGTTTGCGTCCGTCACCATAACGGATCGCGATGGTTAAGCCCGATTTGACCGCGCTCAGTCCGGAGCGGGGGATGCCAATGCGCCCTCCAACCAGAGTGCCCAGCATCGTGAAGAACCTGCGGTTGTCGCTGGAAATCGGACTGTCGAATTTCCCTTCTGCGGTAACGCTCGCAAACCGGTCAAGAAGATTTTCATACGGTATCGTCACCTGACTAAACCGGATCTTGCCATTGTCGACACCATTCAAACCCATCTTCCGTCCACAGTCTTCGATCGTCACACCGGAGAGTACGTTTCCTTTCGTGTCGCGCAAAGGAACTACGAAAGCGCTGACACCATAGTCTTTACCATCGAGGATCAACTTGGCAAACACCGTGGCCATCTGTGCATGGCAAGCGGCATTGCCAATGTATTCTTTTTGGGCTAGCAGGTGAGGAGTATTGATTACAAAGGATCTTGTTTGGTGATCGTATGTTGCCGTGGTTTCTATTCCGCGCACGTTGGAGCCATGACCGGTTTCCGTCATCGCAAAACATCCAGGTAATGCGAGCGTGCCAATGTCTTTCAGGTATTTTTTGTGATGTTTTTCAGTGCCCAGAAAAAAGACACTCATCCCAAATAGTCCAAATTGAACGCCAAACTTGATAACCAGACTGAGATCGTGGTAACTCAGGGTTTCCATAATCGCAAAATACCAGGCCATGTTATCCTGCCCTCCATATTCCTTTGGATAAGCCATCGCGCCAAAGCCCTGATCCGCCAGATATTTACACCACTCCAATACTTTTTCCCGGTATTCGGAAAGACTATCGGTATCCTGGTATTTGAATTTTGGATCGGAGATAATTGTTTTTACTTTTCGAATTATCTCTTCTTCGGGACCATCCAGTATTTTAGCAAGAATGCTGATGTCAAAAGTACGTTGTGTTCCCTGTTGTTGGGTAATGGTAGCGCGGCTTTCAGGATAAAAATTATAAGTCGCTTCACTGCTGATCAGGCCCAATGCTTCTTCGATGTTGGCCAACGATTTTCGCGCATCCAGTAAAGCGTCTTTGCTGACGAAACCGCCATGAAGTTGGGCCAGTTTGATTCCGATATCCACCAGACTTTCCCGGTTATCGGCACCGGCCACTTTTCTTATTTCAGCCAGCCAGTTTTTAAATTCATCCGGAGAGGGTGGCGTGGTGGGGTTCAGTTGGTCCATCAGAAAATTTTTATCCTCGCTGGTGAGCCAGCCCTGCCTGGAGATAAGGTCCCGCAGGGTCGTAATTTCAGTAGGGGTGAGCACCGCATCTGACCAAACCATATAGAAGATGGGAAGGAAGGCATATAAATTTGGTTCACCCTTTAATTGTTGCGAGTCAATCATATTTTTGTTATTTAGGAATATCATAAAAATACTAAATGTGAAGGATAAGAAAAGCACTAAAAAGCTGCAATCAGCGCCGATTTCTTTGGGTTGCAATGACCACCGTGAAGGAATAAGGTTAATTTTGTTAGGATAAAAAAAATTTGATGAGCCAAATTACACTGGACCAACTACTCGGAATTGATTATCCAATCATAGTGGCCCCAATGTTTCTGATTTCCAATACAAAAATGATCAAGGCGGCATTAGCGAATGGTGTCAGCGCTGCCTTTCCGGCATTGAACTACCGGACCGATCCGGAATTGAGAGCTGCGATTCAGGAGATTAAATCTTTTTCAAGCAAGCCTTTTGGGGTCAACCTGATTGTTAATAAATCGAACCCAAAGTACAAAAGTCATTTTGCCACGTTGATAGAATTGAAGGTGGATTACATTATCACCTCCCTGGGTAGTCCCCGGGAAGTAATAGAAAAATGCAGGCCACTTGGAATAAAAGTTTTCTGTGATGTGGTCGATTTGCAATATGCCAGGAAAGTAGAATCGTTGGGTGCCGATGCGGTGATTGCCGTCAACAACAGGGCAGGAGGTCACGCGGGGAATTTGTCGCCACGGGAATTGATTACCCAATTGAAAGATAACTGCGGGATTCCTGTTATTTCGGCGGGCGGGATTGCCAACGGCAGGGATTTGGATCAGGCCATCCAATGGGGTGCAGCGGGTGCATCCGTGGGCACTATCTTTATTGCGTGTGAAGAATCCGATGTGTCTTCGGAATACAAACAGGCAATGATCGACTATGGTGAAAAGGATATTGTACGGACCAACAAACTTTCTGGCTCTCCGTTGACGGTGATCAACACACCGTACGTGCAACAACTGGGAACAAAAGCTAATCTGTTGGAGTGGATATTGCACAACAACAAGACATTAAAAAAATACGCAAAAATGCTGATTGCTTTCCGCGGAATGAAAGCAGTGGAAAAGGCAGCCTTTGGGGCTACCTACAAAACAGTCTGGTGTGCCGGCCCGTCGATTGAATATGTAACCAGCATCCGGTCTATGAAAGATATTGTTCAGACACTGACCCGTGAATACGATCAGGCAACGGGAAAGAAAAATTAACCATGAAGGCGGCTACACTCAGTGAGATCAAAAAGGAATTGAATACACTTGAACCGGAAAGGCTGCTGGAGCTTTGCATGCGCCTGGCCAAGTTCAAAAAGGAGAGCAAGGAGCTATTGACTTATATTCTTTTTGAATCCCATAATGAGTCGGCTTACATCGAAACTGTTAAAATCGAGATTAACGGATTATTTAATGACTTGCACAAAAGCAACTTGTATTTTGTCAGGAAAGGCCTGAGAAAGATATTGAGAATACTCAATCGACAAATCAAGTTTTCAGGCATAAAGCAAACTGAAGTTGAGTTGCGGATATATTTTTGTGGACTCATCCACAAATCAGTCCTTCAGAACGACCGAAGTCAGGTACTGATAAATCTGTACCAGCAGCAATTGAAGAAAATTGCCAGTGCGTTAGCTACTTTGCCGGAGGATTTGCAATTTGATTATCAGCGTGATGTGATGGAATTAAATTAACCCGGGTACATTTATTACTTTATTGTAAAATGAAAGAGGAACAGCCTAACAATCCCCTGCATGGGAAGACACTGGAGTCGATCGTGGTCTACCTTGTCGACCGGTACGGCTGGGAGGAATTGGGAAACCGGATTACAATCAATTGTTTTACGATTGACCCGAGTGTCAAATCCAGTCTGACTTTTCTACGCAAGACGCCGTGGGCCAGAAAAAAGGTGGAAGACCTTTATCTTGATTCATTATGAAACCTTGTGTCTCCAATAAGCGAATGTATTTCACTGCCGACATGGCGGAGGACGCTTTGATTGATGCCAGGACAAGATTTGAGTTTCAGCCGAACAGTGGTCCGGTTGCCATTTATCAATGTGAGGACTGCGGCCAATACCATCTCACTTCACAAGGAAAGATGAATGAGAAACTAGCCCTGTATCTTAAAGAAGGGAAAATAAAGCTGCAAAAGGAAGCCGATCGTTGGATGCAAAAGCTAAAAAAGAGATAGGTTGAATCTTATTTCCAAAAACCCGGCATTACCGTAGTTCCGTTGTTGATTCTACAATCAACACAGAATGGCCTTGCCTTCAGGTATCCCAGCAGGGTGGCGCCGCGTGGGGCATAGACCCCCGTGATCAATAAATCATTCCCATCAAAAGCAGGCACATCCGCAAGAAGTAATGTGTCGTTAACGCATTCATCATATACGGTGCTGCGGCGCACATTGGGTAAATCCTCGGATTTGATAAATATTCTTTTTCGCTGAACTGAACTGGCACTAAAGTAGCCTACGACGGGCTCATCCGGGTTGCTGATACAATGAATATTGGTTGGACTTTGTGACGGCTGCGGATCAAAAATGGAGCCGATTGTCTCCGTACTTTTCTTTAGCTGCTGCCAGTATTGATAGCCATCACTGGTGAGGGCATACTGCTCAATTAATATACTGTATTTTAACTGGAGTTTTTCTGAATGGACATTGAGGAGGTTTACCGGAAAATCATGGATGACGTCTTGGGCGAGTTTAGCTGACGAACTTATCAGAATTTTATTTGAGTATGCCGTGCTCCAGCAGAAAAACAGGTCGTATAGGGAGGGTCGTGCACTCACTGTGGTAGTGGCTCGATTAAAGACAAATTCCGAGGGATAGCGTGAATTATATTTCCATGTCTCCACAAATCTCCACAGATAGTAAAGGCTTTTGTTTTGAACATCGTGCGTAGAGAGATAGATATGAAGATCTTCTCCTGTCAAATCATACCGCACGGTGTCGATGGCCGGTGCATTTTTGACCGGAACAAAATCGGAAGTGTATTCTTTTTGGTCGCTCGTCTTAATTTTGAGCTGGAATTGCCGGGTGCTATCGATCAATCCGGCGGCCAGGAAGTAGGAACCTGAATTATCGCCGGAAAGAGTAAAAATACTTCCGTCGACACCTGCTACCTGCACCAATGCACCCGTCTCCGGTATGGCGGGATTAGCATCTTTCACAGGATGAGTGCGGCCTAGTTGTATCTCCGTGAGACCATTACTGTTTAAGAAACCTTCGACCACCAGGTAATTTACATTAACCTGTGACGCTGGAGGGTTATACGGGTCCAGGCAACTGAACACCATCGCGAGAATGATCATTAGAAGAATTGCTTTCAGGATATTTTTTTTCATTTTCCTGTATGACTAAAAATGATCTGGTTCCAAAACGGTAAAAGTGGTGGTGCCTATTCCGGCCACACCTTCCTTTGTGATCCCTTGCACGACAGCAATGTAGTGACCGGGTATATCGGAAGAATAGAATTCAATTTTTTTCTTGCCTTGTTGATGGGTGTTCACATCCGGAGACCAATACAACAAATTTCGCATATCCGGGACGCGGCCTTTTTGTTCATCCGTTGACGCATAGCGTGGAGTAAAAAATTCACGTTTCCATTGGATGCCATCGTATTTCGAAACTAAAGTCCTGGCATCAAGCTGAAAATCGCTCAAGTCCCCCTTGTATGTGGTATAACTAACCAGGCCATCTAACGATATGGAACCCAAAAAGTACTGTTGTGTGAGCACATCCAGTTTTTTTATTTTACGCGGATCGAATGCCATAATCTTGTCGATGTCAAAAACGGGGATGCCATCAAGAAGTACCATGGGATCATTGCGGAAGACGGATTTGTTGGTGCGGTCCAGCGTCATAAAATGGAACCTTCCTTTTCGTTTCCTCACCAGCACACCTGGAATATACTCCCGCATGACTTCTTCCATGGTTGGAAATCGGGTAAAATCTTCGAGGTAATAGTGCTCATCGGGTTTACCGTAAAAGGCAACACTGTCAATCGTAGGCACATCAATGTGATTCGGATTCTCATCGTAAAATGAATTTTGAATCTGCATTTGAAAACTGCGCGAGGCAATGGGGCCTTTCAGGTTTTCAGAAAGGTCAAATGGCGGAAGTGTAGCGTTTGGGAATATCTCGGAAAAAGGGCTGACCACATCAATCCGAAAGGTACTGTCGATCTGACTATTGGTTTGCGCTATAATTCTCCGGGCACCAACAAAATCCTGCATTTCATATTGCACCTTTCCGTGGGTATCACTCCGCGATACGTTCAGTCGGATATTTTTTCCGGGTGTTGAAAGATAGGTAATGACCCTGTCGCCTGGAATTCCCGTGTTGATATCCGTAATCAGGCCGTGAATAATTTGACCATGGTATTCCGGAGTAAACTCAAAGGATTTCTTTTTGTTGCTCAGTATATCTTCCCATCGAAACCGACTCCATCCATGTGTCAGCATCAGGTTATCAACTGCTTCAGTATTTTTGCTGCCTTCCTTTAAATAGTATTCCGGATCCTCAATCTCCCTGAGTTCAGAAGTAAGCCACACTGAGCTGACGATATCACTTGAATAGCTGTTTTGAAGTGAATCTGTTTTGTAAACCGAAACGGAGAGGTCAAAGTTGGCTGGGTTTCCATTGGGATCGTGCGCTAAAATAGAGAGATCTATTTTTTTTCTTGTTGTGTACTGGCTTTGGTCGGTATGGATTTCAAGAACGGACGACTGGCCGGGCTGTTTGAAATACAGCCGCTCGCACACCGGTTGAAGTGTCGAAGTAAAAATGGTAAAGTGAGAAATGCCTTCACCAAGCTCATTTTTATCAATAACCAATTGGGTTTTTCCGTGTTCTAAAAAAAGTACGGTTGCGGCGGCAAGCGCCTGTCGCGTATGGGCAAGAAAATAGATAAATGGTTTTAGCTCCGTTGAATTGACAAACTGGCTGCTGATATGAATCACGACCTGATTCGAATTGGTATCCTGAACATGAATAACATATCCCTCCCTGCTTACGGAGGGAAACGGACAGGTCACAGTATTTCCCTGTGTATCGCGAATGATTGCTTTATAGCTATGTATTGAACTTGGAACAAAACTGAAATTTCCGATTCCAAATTTCATCGGTTGAAAGTTGGTCACTGTGTCATTTTTTTCATCCAATACCGCCCCGCGGAAATTGATTCCCTTACCCTGCATATCAACGGCCCGGAAACCGATGGTGCTTTTGAGATCACTGACAAGGAGGCCACCTTCCGGGAAAAACTGAATATCATAATGTGGTTTCCCGTCTGGTGGTTTAAGTCCAGCTCTTGAGAATGGGTTAACAACAGTAATTTGTTGATAAAAATAAAGGTCCGGGTTGAAGTTGCGCATCCATTGGGTATAGGCCCGCAGCCAGTAATGACCGGCATTGAGCGAAGTGGGAAGGAAAAAGGTGCCGCTTCCTTTTCCTTCCTGAATTCCAATCTTGGTTTGAAGAACGGGATGATTGTCTTTGTCGAGGATTTCCAGGTAAACGATCTTGCTCAAATCGAGGGGTCTTTGAAACGAAGCATCGACATCATACACTTTGAACCACATGGTCTCCCCTGTGAGGTAAAATGCGCGATCAGTATGGACAAACAGTTTTTCCTGAAGTGTTTCTTTTCTGTAGTGATCAAATTTTGTC
>JAYVXP010000070.1:0-21938 GCA_043785125.1 Bacteroidia bacterium | reverse complement strand
AGATTAACAGGGGAGGCAAACGGAACAAATATTAACACTTTTGAATAGGGTTAACATCAAGACGCTGGTTTAGCCAGCGTCTTTTTTATGCTGAATTTCTTTGACCCGACTGGTTCTATTTTTTCACGATCAACAGCAGGTCAAGGGCCTCTTCCGCATTTTCAATGAGCAGGTAGTCCGAATGCCCAATACTTCTGACTAACGTATCATCAGAGTCTTTCAGTTTATTGCGATTCCATCGGTTTAGCAATTCATAAGGCACCCGCAGAACCGAGGCGGGCAATCGACGTTGCAGATTAAAAATATCAAAACGCATGATACGCGCTACCGATTTTTTATTGCGTTCATAGTACTGCATCACTTTTTCATTGCCAGTGATACCTTTCATCTCCACCTGGGCAAAAATGGTTTTCGCCAGATCCGTTAGCTCCGTCGTAGTGTACTCGCGCACATGCCACGGATTGCGTGAAAGCGACTTGGGTCGGTTGGGTGTTGTTAGCATTGCCCTCCCGCCAGGCTTCAGTATCCGGTAGATTTCTTTCAGAAAGTGATCGTCGTCTTCAATGTGCTCAATCACTTGAAAGCTTAAAACAAGGTCAAAGGAATTATCTTGAAAGGGCGAAAGGGGTGGGATGTTACCTCGGATGAATTTTCCCTGTGGGTACTTGACCCGTAATTCAGCAATGACTGGTTCAATTTTATCAATGGCGGTGTAGTTTGCCGCCTTGTCGATGATATGTTCAATCCCCCTTCCTTCTCCACAGCCTACTTCCAATACATCACCCAGGATGTATTCCCGGGCAATAATATAGGCTTTAAGGAGGCGTTGATGAATGGGGTTATCCGACGGAATTAGCTCAGACGTAATTTCTGTGGTATAAACTTTGCTCATGAATCAAAAATGTGGCCCAAAATTAACGTAATCGATTAGATTTATCGTTGTATTTTTGAACCGGTCTAACCCAAAATGCTTACTTTTTAACACATCCAGGAAATGTTGAAAACGATTTTTTTGCTTTTGACGAGTGTCTCATCTCTAACCGGATTGAGTCAGTCCATCGCCAGTCTCAACTTCCGGCATCTTTATGATCCTCAAAATGAGATTGATTTATCGCTTAAGCTGGTGAACGAAAAAACCCAGCTTACCGTGTATTATCGGTTGCGCCAAAACGGACAAGGAAGCGATCGTTATTCCATTACGTGGCAAAAATATGAAACGTTCATGCAGCGGGGATCGACAACAATGAGTTCCGGCGATTCCCTGGTAACCTCCGGGAAACTATCTTTTCCTCTCCCAGAGAAACCCTGGCTGTTGCTGGCGAAGGTAACCAGTAAGTCAACTGGCCAAACCTGGAATTATGTTCAGCCCATCGATCCCAAATATCCGGTGAATGGATTTCTGGAAGGCACTGATGGAATCGTTTTCAAATCCTATGTTTTCACAGGTCAGGAATATACTATTCGCGGTACCCAGACCGATAAACCATTGCATGTTTTCTTTTACAAAACGGATTTCCCGGTGGCTTCCCCGCCCTTTACGCAAAAAGGAGCACATGTTGATCGGTTTATGTTTGCAGATTCCAGCTTCCGTGTCACGAACGGCCAAAAACTGGTTCTGAAATCCAAAGGCCTGTACCTTGTACAGCAGGATACGCTTGCTCCTGAAGGGTTTGCATTTCGGGCTGTGAGCGGCTCATTCCCAAAGTACACCAAAGTGCAGGATATCCCGGAACCGCTGATCTATGTTTGTGCCAAGGAAGAACACGATGAACTGGTTGCCGCAGGAGGTGATAAAACAAAAGTAGATAAAGTCATTCTCGACATTACCCGCGACAAAGACCGGGCAAAAAATTTTATGCGCAGTTATTTCCGCCGGGTGGAGTTGTCCAATCTCTATTTTACTTCTTTTAAAGAGGGTTGGAAAACAGACCGCGGTATGCTGTACCTCATTTTTGGATTGCCCGACGAAGTAAGCCAAACAGGACAGAATGAAATCTGGTACTATAAGAGTTTAAAGGAGCGCTTCACCCTTGTGAAAAACGGAAGCATTTATGACCCCAACAATTTTCTGCTGGTGCGGGGCATCAAATTCACTGAACTTTGGTTTAATACGGTTGATCTTTGGAGAAAAAGCCGATTCTGATTGGGTTTAAGATCATGATTTTTCGCAATTTTTGGATTATTCCTAAAAGGATAAGTTTGTCGGTGGAAAATCCTGTTTAACTTCAAACCCGATGGACAAAACAGAAATGATCTACGGCACCCGAGCCGTAATGGAAGCAATTAAGGCGGGGCGTGAAATTGAAAAAATTTATATCCAGGCAGGCCTGAACAACGACCTGATCAAGGAACTGATCAACACGGCCAAGACCAGCGATGTTCCTTATTCGTTTATTCCGCAGCAAAAACTATCCCGACTTTCCACTAAAAACCACCAGGGTGTCATTTGCATGCTCTCGGCGGTTCGGTATGTCCCGGTCGAAAATTTAATTGATAAGGCTTACGCTGAAGGACACGCGCCATTCTTTCTGATTTTAGACAGGGTGACCGATGTTCGCAATTTTGGCGCGATGGCACGAACGGCTGAATGCGCCGGACTGGATGGCATCATCATTGAAGAAAAAGGAAATGCTCCCATTACCGGTGATGCGGTAAAAACTTCCGCCGGAGCACTGAATCATTTACCCGTATGCAGAGTACAGGACCTCCGGAAAACGATTAAGCTTCTTCAGGAAAATGGAATCCAGATCGTTGCCTGCACGGAAAAAGCTGAAAAGGTTTTATATGAGTTGGACCTGACGGTCCCTACGGCATTGATCCTGGGGTCGGAGGAGGATGGCATCTCCGAAGAATTGTTGCGTGGAGCCGATTCGCTGGCCAGGATTCCAATGAAAGGTAAAATCGGATCATTGAATGTTTCGGTTGCAGCCGGCGTGGCCATCTACGAAGTCGTGCGACAGCAGCTACAGAAAAAATAACAGGGGTGCGGCTATGGAATTACTTAACCAACTCTGTCAAATTCATGCGCCTTCGGGAAACGAAGGCCCACTGAAGGAATTCCTGCTGCGCTACATCAAAACGGAAAAAAAGAAATGGAAGATCAAGCCGGAGATTATCCAGGGAGAAGAATTTCAGGATTGCATCATCTTGAAATTCGGCAAACCGCGAACGGCTATTTTTGCCCACATGGATACCGTTGGATTCACGGTACGTTATTTTAATCAGCTACTCTCCATTGGCAGCCCCGATGCAGAAATGGGAACGAAGCTGGTGGGGATGGATAGCCATGGCCACATTGAGTGCGAACTGGAATACGACAAAGAGAATCACGCGTTTTACAAATTTAGAAGACCGATAGATCGCGGTACTTCCCTCACCTATAAAATCCATTTTCGCGAATCCAAAAATTATATTGAGTCAGGCTACCTGGATAACCGGCTGGGGATTTACAGCGCACTCAAGGTTGCGGAAACTTTGGAACATGGCGTAATCCTATTCACTTGCTGGGAAGAACATGGCGGCGGATCGGTACCCTATCTGGCCGACTATATTTATAAAAAATGGGGCGTTCGACAGGCCTTGATTTCAGACATTACCTGGGTGTCGGATGGCATGGAGCATGGCAAGGGAGTCGCCATTTCTTTACGGGATAAAAATATTCCACGAAAAAATTTCATTGACAAAATAATCAACATCGCAAAAAAACACAAAGTCGATTTTCAACTCGAGGTAGAGGGGATGGGTTCCAGCGATGGCGGGGAATTACAGCGTACACCCTCTCCATTCGATTGGTGCTTTGTCGGCGCCCCAGAGCAAAACCCGCATACACCCGCTGAAAAAGTGCATAAAAATGATATTCAATCAATGATCCAATTGTATAAATGGTTAATGAAGGATCTGTGAAATCGCGGTCGTCCAAACCAAAAAGAAAACCAGGGCGTCACTAAAAACTCCTTGTACCCTCCTTTTCTGGAGAAGGGTGACGGGTTGAGGCCATAAAAGGCAGGGTTTTTAGAGGTGCCATTAGATTGTGTTTCGGTGAAAAACAGCCGAACTGATTGGCCAAAATAAATAACCTTAACTAAAAAAAATCAAAGCATGAAAACGACTTCCACCCGAAGAGATTTTATCAAAGCGGCAACCCTGGCTGGTGCCGGACTCTCCATTCTTCCGTCCCACTTTGTTTTTGGAAAGGAAAAAGAAACCAAAATAAAATTGGGTTTTATCGGCGTTGGCTTCCGGGGCCAGGGCCATCTTGAACTTGCCCTCAGTCGGCCAGATGTAGACGTGATTGCCATTTGTGATGTCCAGCAGGCCATGATTGATTCGAGTCTGAACCTGATAGCCAAATCCGGAAAACCCAAACCGCAGGTCATTCTGGATGGCCCGTTAGGGTACAAGCGATTGTTGGAAAACAAAGATATCGATGCCGTCATCATTGCGACACCGTGGGAATGGCACACGGTGATGTGTCTGGACTCGATGAGGGCAAAAAAATATGTAGGCTGTGAAGTAATTACCGGGATGACCATTGAAGAGTGTTGGGATCTCGTCCATACTTCTGAAAGCACAGGTATGCCGTTGATGATGCTTGAGAATGTCTGTTATCGGCGCGATGTGATGGCGGTGCTGAACATGGTGCGTCAGGGAATTTTTGGAGAACTCGTGCATCTGCAAGGCGGCTATCAACACGATTTGCGCGACATCAAATTCAATGACGGCAAGGTCCATCCCGGAATAGGGGCCGAATTTGGTGAAAAAGCATTCTCTGAAGCACAGTGGCGAACGTTGCATTCGGTCAACCGCAACGGCGACCTTTATCCTACTCACGGCATCGGTCCTTTGGCAATGATGTTGAATATTAACCGGGGCAATCGTTTTACCGAACTTGTTTCTTATTCCACCAAAGCAAGGGGTTTGCATAATTATGTTGCAAAAGTGGGTGGGGAAAATCACCCCAATACCAAAATCAATTTCAAATTGGGTGACGTGGTGACCACTATGATCCGGACAGCAAACGATGAAACCGTTCTTTTGCAACATGACACCAACTTGCCGAGGCCCTATTCGCTGGGATTCCGTGTACAAGGCACCCGTGGTATCTGGATGGATCTGAATGAATCCATTTACATTGAAGGAATAAGCAAAAAGCCGCATCACTGGGAGGATGCAGCATCGTGGCTTACACAACATGATCATCCGCTGTGGAAAAAATATGGCAACGACGCCGCCGGGGCAGGGCATGGCGGAATGGATTGGTTTGTATTAAACGCATTCTTTGAGGCCGTCAAAAGAAAAACGAACACGCCGCAGGATGTCTACGACGCCGTAACGTGGAGTGCGATCACACCATTATCTGAAGGTTCAATTCAACATGGTGGTGAGAGCGTTGACTTTCCGGATTTCACACAAGGGCAGTGGATGTACAGAAATAATGGGTTTGCGGTGGATGATTCTTATTGAGATAGCTCCACCTTTTAATCCGTATCTTTGCCGACTTAGTTGGAAAGTATGAAAATCAAAGACCTCGAGTTCCGGAAGTTCATCGGCTCGGAAAAAATACATGAGAATGTTCTCCGGCTGGCCGGGCAAATCAATGAGGACTACCATGGAAAAACACCCATATTCCTGCCCATCCTCAATGGTTCATTCATTTTTGCAGCTGACTTGATCAAGGAAATAAAAATCCCTTGTCGGGTTTCGTTTGTCAAGATTTCTTCTTACCCAGGCACCCAAAGCAGTGGACAACTCAAAACACTCATCGGCCAGGATGAGAGTTTATTTAACCAGGATGTCCTCATCGTGGAAGACATAATCGATTCGGGCCAGACCCTTGAAAAAATATTGGCAGAACTTCGTGGTCTCGGTGCCAAATCGGTGGAAGCCGTGTCCCTCTTGCGAAAAAAAGTCGCGCGGGAAAAAAATACCGAAGTGAAATACGTAGGCTTTGACCTGGAAGAGGAGTTTGTTCTGGGCTATGGGCTTGACTATGATGGTTTAGGCCGGAATTATAAGGACCTCTATAAACAGGTGGTCTAGGAAGTCTTCTCTCCATGGTACATCGGCCAGTCCGGCGCCAAATCCCATTAGAAATTCGCGCATCCATTAATTATCTTCGCAGTTCACTTTTATAAAAACCTGTAACTTTTTGAACATGTTAAATCTCGTACTCTTTGGCCCTCCGGGGGCCGGCAAAGGCACACAAAGTGAAAAGCTTATCAAGCAATATGGCTTTGTGCACATTTCCACCGGCGATCTTTTTCGCTGGCACTCCAAAAATGACACGGCCCTTGGCAAAAGGGTAAAGGAAATCATGAACAGCGGAGCCCTCGTGCCCGACGAAATAACCATTTCTATGTTGAAAGAAGAACTGGATAAAAATCCGCAAGCGAAAGGTTTCTTGTTTGATGGATTTCCCCGTACGGTTGCCCAGGCCGAAGCCCTCGATCAATTTATGAAGGCCAACAGCACTGCGATCCATCATGTGATCGCGCTGGACGTCACCGAAGAAGAGGTTAGATCCCGGATTGCCAAACGCAGGACGGTAGAAAACCGCGTCGATGATGAAGCAGAAAAGCTTAACAAAAGAATCACCGAATATTTTAGCAAGACCATCCATGTCCTCCCTTACTATGAAAAACAAGGAAGACTAAACACCGTGAACGGCATTGGTGAAGTTGACCACATCTTCAAAAATATTTGTACCCTGCTTGATCACTAACATTGGACTTTGAACTTTAGATCTTGAACTTTGAACCCATAAAATGTCCAACCCCAACTTCATCGATTACGTAAAATTCAATTCCAAGTCCGGCAACGGTGGGGCGGGTTGTTTGCATTTTCATCGCGAAAAATTTATTGAAAAGGGTGGCCCGGATGGGGGTGATGGCGGTCGTGGAGGCCATGTTATCCTGCGGGGTAACTCCCAAACCTGGACGCTCCTTCATCTAAAATTCCGCAAACACATCCGGGCAGAGAACGGAACCGGAGGGGAAGGCCAAAACATGACTGGCGCATTCGGAAAGGATGTGATTGTGGATGTACCGTTGGGCACGCTGGCACGCAAAGCTGATACGCAGGAGATCGTATGCGAAATCAACGAAGACGGAAAAGAAGTAATTCTGACGCCGGGTGGCCGCGGTGGAAAAGGCAATGCCTTTTTTGCCACGGCCACAAAACAAGCCCCCCACCATGCACAGCCGGGCGAGCCTGGCGTAGAAGAGTGGATCATTCTTGAACTGAAGCTCCTGGCAGATGTTGGACTTGTGGGGTTCCCCAACGCAGGAAAATCAACATTGCTCTCGGTTGTCTCGGCAGCAAAACCAAAAATTGCGGACTACGCTTTTACAACACTCACGCCCAATCTTGGTGTGGTACCTTATCACAATGAGAGGTCGTTTGTCATGGCCGACATCCCGGGAATTATTGAAGGGGCAGCCGAAGGGAAAGGTTTGGGCATTCGTTTTTTGCGGCACGTGGAAAGAAATTCCTTGCTGTTATTCATGATCCCCGCAGATTCGAAAGACATCCGCGAGGAATATAAAATTCTGCTGAATGAACTTCGCCAATACAACCCTGAATTGCTGGATAAAAAGAGGTTGCTGGCGATCTCCAAGTCCGATTTGCTCGATGATGAATTGAAGGACGCGATAAAAAAGGAATTGCCGGAAGGTATTTCCAGTGTCTTTATTTCATCGCTTACGGCACAGGGCCTCACCGAACTTAAGGACTTAATCTGGAAAAACTTGCATTAACCCGACAAGCCATTCTAGCGCAAAGCAAGAAAGGCGGCCTCCCAAATACTGCCTTAATGACACAATTCGACTATTGGCAAAATTCTTGACACTTTTGACCCGCATTTAATTAAGAATCGATGGAAAATACTGTTCAACCCGACCAGGAGATTGAAAAACATGAAGAAACTCAATTCCCTGCCCCCTCTACACAACAACAAGGAGCAGAAACGTCCGATAATCAAAAGGACCAGATGAAAAAACTCCAGGACGAATTGACAGAGGCGAAGGATAAATACCTGCGCCTGTATGCCGAGTTTGATAACCACCGACGCAGGACGGCCCGGGAGAAGATTGATATGATCCAAACCGCCAATGAACAATTGATCAAATTACTGCTGCCGGTGGTCGATGACTTTGACCGTGCTGAGAAATCCTTCAAGGACAAGCACGACAAAGAAGCGGAAGGTTTTTTTCTGATTCAAAATAAGTTCAAAAAAATACTGGAAAACTGTGACGTGAAACTCATGGAAACCGAATCAGGGGGTGATTTTAATCCTGATTTACATGATGCCATTACTCAGATTCCGGCGCCGAAAGAAGATCTTAAAGGGAAAATAGTGGATGTCGTAGAGCAGGGGTATTTATTGAATGACAAGGTGATTCGACACGCAAAAGTAGTTCTGGGAAATTAATCGAAAATCCATGTCAACGAAAAGAGACTTCTACGAGATATTGGGCGTGAGCAAAACCTCGACCGCAGAAGAAATCAAAAAGGCCTACCGCAAAGTGGCCATTCAATTCCATCCCGACAAGAATCCTGGCAACAAGGAATCGGAAGAAAAATTTAAGGAAGCGGCAGAGGCGTATGAAGTTTTGAGCAGTCCCGAAAAGCGGGCGCAATACGATCGTTTTGGTCATTCCCGTCCTGGAGGAGGGGGCGGAAATCCTGGGCACGACATGAACATGGAAGATATCTTCAGTCAGTTTGGAGATATTTTCGGTAGCGGAGGAAGTCCGTTTGACAGTTTCTTTGGCGGCGGGGGACAATCCCGGCAACGGAAAGGCTCTAACCTCCGCATTAAACTCAAACTTAATCTGGAAGAAATCGCCAATGGCGTCGAGAAAAAAATAAAAGTAAATCGGATGGTGCGGGCTGAGGGCGTTACTTTTAAAACCTGCCCCACGTGCAAAGGCAACGGACAGGTAAGAAAAGTGGTGAATACGATGCTGGGCCAAATGGTGTCGACCAGCACTTGCCCGGCTTGCAATGGCGCCGGTCAGACCATTGACAAGAAGCCCGCTGGGGTGGACAATTCCGGATTGGTTTCAAAAGAGGATTTAATCAGTGTAAAAATTCCTGCGGGCGTAAGCGATGCGATGCAGCTCTCGATGTCGGGCAAAGGAAATGAAGCCCCCGGAGGAGGCGTTCCAGGAGATTTACTCATCGTGATTGAAGAACTGGAGGACAAAGAACTTAAACGCGATGGAAACAATCTGATTTTTGATTTGCACGTCAGCTTTGTAGATGCCGCACTGGGTACGAGCGTAGAGGTGCCCTCCATTGGCGGAAAAGTTAGGATCAAAATTGATCCGGGAACCCAAAGTGGAAAGATACTTCGCCTTCGCGGAAAAGGAGTAAAAGACATCAACGGATATGTAATCGGAGACGAGTTGATCTATGTGAATGTCTGGACGCCGAAAAAACTCAGTCCGGAAGAAAAGACAAAACTCGAAACCCTGCGACTGTCACCCAACTTCCAACCTAGTCCCGATCATAATGATAAAGGCTTCTTTGAGCGTATGAAGGAGTATTTTGCCTGAAAAGCTTTAAAACAATCGTTTGCGCCGCAAAATTTTGGGCTTTTTTTAAAACTATTTATTCCCGGCTCCGTATAATGCCTATTACGGCCGTTGCGTTTTTAAGCAATTGCGTATAGTTTCTTACATCGAGGAAACTTTAGAATAACCTAAGCGTAAGAACAGGGCATGATAAGATTTTTGTCTTTAGTGATGGCGGGCTGTGGTTTTGCCGGTGCGGTATTAGGTCAAATCAAAAAGCAATTCACGGTTGAAAACCAGGAACAGTGTGACCGGGTAGAACTTCATCTTAAAACTAAGACCGGCAATTGTTTTATCCGACCGAGTCAGAATGCTGATCTGCTTGACATCTACAGCAATCAGGATCTGGAAGAATACAACCACTCTTTTAGCAACGAACTTCAAGGCAAAACCTGCATGGTCAAGCTGGCCCTCGATCAGGAAAGCCAACACGGAGTTGGCCAAAAGATGATCTCCTACCGCGTATTCGGCGGTGATGAGAAAACATCCGATAAATTCTGGAAAGTATACCTCACCAATGAAAAGCCCTACTCACTCGATTTGACTTACGGTCTTGGCAATGCAAACATTGACCTTTCGGGATTGGGCGTTGAAAAATTGAAAATCAATACCAGCAGCTCTGACGTGTTTGTGTTTTACAGTGCCGGCATCGAAAATAAAGTGGAGATGGATACCTTTTTTGTGCGTGTAGACATGGGTTCGCTCAGCGTTAAGCAACTTAATCTTTCCAGGGCACGGGTGGTTATGGCCGAAGTTGGGTTTGGAGATATCCTATTGGATTTCAGTGGCCGGCCCCTGGTTAGCAATCTGGTGAAAGGAAGCGTAGGCGCTGGCAATCTCGTCATTACTCTTCCTGATGAAGGCGTCCCTGTGTTGGTGAAAATAAATGACTCCTGGCTGTGCAGTGTCAATCTCTCGAAAAGTCTGAAAAAAATCGGGGAAAATACCTTTGCGAATGCGGCTTATGCCAATGCCAAAAATGGTCTCACCTTTGACCTGGAAGTGGCCATGGGCAAAATCATCTTCAAGGAAAAGTAATTTTAAGTGGCTCGTCCGGCAAATTGCGCTTGGATCGTGAATTCTCTCCACTATTTTTGTTTCAGATTACACCATTAAAACAACATTGGTTTGGACGCATTAGTAGCCCGGGGAATCACCAAACGGTATGCCCATCACACAGCGCTTGACCAGGTGACCGTCACCATACCGGAGCAAACCATATACGGCTTGCTGGGGCCCAATGGAGCAGGTAAAACTACCCTGATCCGCATTATCAATCAGATCATTAATTGTGACGAAGGCGAGATTCGCATTTTTGGTGAGTTGCTTAATCCAAATCATGTCGGTGTGATCGGCTACCTACCTGAAGAACGTGGCCTTTATAAAAAGATGAAGGTGGGTGAACAATTGGTCTACCTTGCGCGCCTCAAGGGTCTTAGCCGCAAAGATGCGTTAACCCGAATCAAATTGTGGCTGGAAAAATTTGAAATCAAAGACTGGTGGAATAAGAAGGTGGAAGATCTATCAAAAGGGATGGCCCAAAAAGTGCAGTTCATCAGCACCGTGATGCATGAGCCAAGACTCATTATTTTAGATGAGCCTTTTTCGGGATTTGATCCGGTGAATGCCCAACTGATTACCCAGGAGATTCTGGATTTAAAGAAAAAAGGGAGTACCATCATTTTCTCTACACACCGTATGGAGACGGTGGAGGATCTCTGCGATTACATCGCACTCATTGACAAATCCAAAAAGATATTAGAGGGTTCCAAAAAAGAGGTCAAGGACCAATTCAAATCCAATACCTTCACACTCGAACACGGTGGCAGTTTTACTTTGAATGGCGGACGATACGAATTGGTCAATCAACAACCCTCCGAATCCGGTCTGTTGAAGTCCGTGATCAAAATGAAAGGCGTCGGCAGCCCCAACGATCTGATCCGGGAGCTCATAGGGCTTACTGAGGTGCACAGCTTTCAGGAAAAAGTACCGACGATGAGTGATATTTTTATTAATCTGGTGAAAGGAGACCGTCATGGATAAAATCTGGTTGATCATCCAACGCGAGTTCTTAAGCCGCGTCCAAAAAAAATCGTTTCTCATCGCCACGATAGTGGTGCCGCTCATCTTCCCGGCCATCATCGCCTTGCTTGTATTTGTTGCCAAGGAATCAGAAAAAAATGCAAAGAAAGAAGTAATCCATTACATCGACGAAAGCGGGATTTTTGTTCCGGACACGACCAAATATATTTTCAAAAGATTTTCCGGCTCTGTTGAAGACGGCAAGAAAGCCTATACTGAGTCCGAGGATTTTGGTCTTCTCTACATTCCAAAATTTGAGCTTTCCAAACCAACAGGCATAACACTCTATACAAAAATCAACCCTAGTCTGGATGATGTCAGTGGGATTGAAAATCTTTTCCAAACCCAGATCAAGGATTTGAAAATGCAAAAACTCAACATCGATCAGAAGCTATTGGATAGCCTGAAGACGACTGTGAGCATCCATACGGTAAAAATCTCGAAAGGGGGTCAGGAAAAATCGAGCAACTCCGGCATATTGTTTGGGATCGGTATGGCGGGCGGGATTCTCATGTACATGTTCATTTTTATTTATGGTGCCCAGATCATGCAGGGAATTATTGAGGAGAAAATGAGCAAAGTGGTCGAAGTCATTGTGTCCTCGGTAAGGCCATTTCAATTGATGATGGGTAAAATCATTGGTCTTGCTTCGGTCGGATTATTGCAGTTCCTGATATGGATTATCCTGATGTCAACTTTGACATTTGGCGTATTGGGCTATTTTGGGATTGATCCTCCGCAACAGCAAGCGATGCAGCAGATGTCCGGTCAGGTGGCGGCCCAGCAGGCAGCGGTAAATTCAGAATTTATTTCAGGACTGAATGAGGCGCTCAATCTACCCTGGACGTTCATCATCTTTATATTTCTGTTTTACTTTTTGGGAGGCTACCTGATCTACGGTGCCTTGTTTGCCGCTGTCGGCTCTGCGGTGGACAGTCCTGCAGAAGCGCAACAATTTATGTTTCCGATTACCATCCCGATGTTGATTTCGTATTTGAGTCTCTTTATGTTTATACTCAAAGATCCACACGGCACAGTCAGCGTCTGGCTCTCCATCATTCCCTTCACTTCGCCCATCGCGATGATGGGACGTATTGGTTTTGAAGTGCCGACTTGGCAATTGATCTTGTCCATGGTTTTGCTCGTTGCCGGATTTATTCTCACAACATGGGTGGCAGGCAGAATCTACAGGGTGGGCATTCTGATGAGCGGTACCAAAGTAAACTACAAAGTGATGGCCAAGTGGTTTATGCAACGGGGGTAACCGTTTTTTCCTTATCTTCATCGGCCATGACCAAAAAATCGGCGCAACCGTCTACGGATTTTTACCAGGATAACACCAACCTCAAGTGGATTATTCTGGCCGTTTCGACGGTCATCAGTATTGCCTCCATTTATTACACCAATATTCTTGTCGACCAGCTGAAAGAACGTGAAAAGAACCAGGTGAAACTGTATGCACGCGCGCTGGAATACACCAGCAATGAATCCAACGAAAACATCTTCTTTGTCACCGAAGAGATCCTCAGAAAAAACACGTCCATCCCCACGGTTCTTGTCAACGTGAAAGGTGAACTTATCGCTTACAACAACATTGACATAGACCCTGCCTGGAGTGAAATCAGAAAAAATGAAGTACTCAAAAGGGAAATGAACGAAATGAAAGGAGCATTCCCTCCCATCGAAATTATTTTGAAGGATGTCACCACGGGTGAAATTTTTGGAAAGCAATATGTCTATTATAAAAACTCTTTCTTGCTTACACAGCTCACGGCCTATCCCTATATTCAACTTTCCGTAATTGCTATTTTTGGTTTTATCTCCTACCTGGCGTTTAATTATTCCAAAGTAGCAGAGCAAAATCGTGTTTGGGTAGGCCTTGCCAAAGAGACAGCGCATCAGCTTGGCACGCCGATCTCTTCACTGATGGCCTGGATTGAAGTATTGCGCGACGATCCTGAAATCAAAAACAAAGGTATTGTGGATGAACTGGACAAAGACATCCGCAAACTGCGCGTCGTGACAGAACGCTTTTCGAGTATCGGGTCCACGCCAACGCTGAAAGATGAAAATGTATTTAGCCTGATCAATAATGTAGTGGGCTATCTTCAGCCGCGTGTCTCTTCCAAAATTAACTTTGAAGTCTATACCCTTTCGGAGACCATCCGGGCAAAGGTTCATGCTCCCCTTTTTGAATGGGTCCTTGAAAATCTCTGCAAGAATGCCGTGGATGCAATGGGCAGTACAGGCACCATCGCCATCAAGATCCTGAGGGGCAGCGATAGTAAGGTGTTTATCGATATTTCAGATACCGGAAAAGGAATCCCCAAGGGCAATATCACCAACGTTTTCAAACCTGGATTCACCACCAAGAAAAGGGGTTGGGGCTTAGGCCTGGCTCTAGCCAAACGGATTATCGAAATGTACCATGAGGGTCGGATCTTTGTAAAATCCTCTGACGAAAATCAGGGCACCACCTTCCGGATTGAGTTAAAAAGTGCCTGATCCAAAAGCCTCTGGATTGACCCAATTTTAAGGTATTTTTAGAAAAAGTTTCTTTGGCAATGCGCCCGAAACCATTACTTTTGCGCTCTGATTTTGGAACGGAAAAGCTCCGAAAGTCGATCTTATTTGCAAGTATAAAAGTCATAAAAATCCCAGAAATCCTATAAATCCTTGTATAAATGGCGAACATTGGCAGAATCACACAGGTAATTGGTCCAGTTGTAGACGTTGCCTTTGATCAGGCAGGCACGAAACTGCCCAACATCCTGGATTCCCTGGAAGTAACAAAAGGTGATGGCACAAGGGTGGTGTTAGAATGTCAGCAACACTTGGGTGAAGACCGGGTGCGGACGATCTCGATGGAAGGTACAGAAGGATTAGTGCGCGGCATGAAAGTTACCGACACGGGTTCTCCGATCCAAATGCCCATCGGCGAGGATATTAAGGGAAGGCTTTTCAATGTTATCGGGGAGGCCATCGACGGTATCCCGCAACCCAAAGGCGAAAAATCTCTTCCCATTCACCGGTCTGCACCGCTGTATGAAGATCTATCCACTTCGCAGGAAATTTTATATACGGGTATCAAAGTCATTGACTTGATTGAGCCCTATTCCAAAGGGGGTAAGATTGGTTTGTTTGGCGGTGCCGGTGTGGGTAAAACAGTTTTGATTCAGGAATTAATCAATAATATCGCCAAAGCCTATGCAGGTCTTTCTGTGTTTGCAGGTGTTGGAGAACGGACACGTGAAGGCAATGATTTGCTCCGGGAAATGATTGAGGCTGGCATCGTGGATTACGGTCCGGAATTTATGAAGTCCATGCACGCCGGCGGCTGGGACCTTTCCAAGGTTGATCAAAATAAACTAAAAGATTCCAAGGCCACTTTTGTATTTGGTCAGATGAATGAGCCGCCCGGAGCCCGTGCCCGCGTAGCATTGTCGGGTCTTACCGTTGCGGAATATTTCCGAGATGGTGATGGAACCGAAAAAGGAAGAGATATCTTATTCTTCATTGACAATATTTTTCGCTTTACGCAAGCAGGATCTGAAGTATCCGCGCTATTGGGTCGCATGCCTTCGGCGGTAGGATATCAGCCTACGCTGGCTTCAGAGATGGGTGCGATGCAAGAGCGCATTACATCCACCAAAAATGGTTCGATCACTTCGGTGCAAGCGGTTTACGTTCCTGCCGATGACTTGACCGACCCTGCACCGGCCACCACTTTTTCTCACCTGGATGCCACAACGGTATTAAGTCGCAAGATTGCCGAGTTGGGAATTTATCCTGCGGTGGATCCGCTCGATTCCACCTCGCGCATTTTACGTGCCGACATTGTTGGTGACGAACATTACAATTGTGCTCAGCGCGTAAAACTTACCCTCCAACGATACAAAGAATTGCAGGACATCATCGCCATTTTGGGTATGGATGAGTTATCCGATGAGGATAAACAGATCGTTCACAGGGCAAGACGGGTACAACGTTTCTTATCCCAGCCTTTTCACGTGGCCGAGGCCTTCACCGGCTTGAAAGGCGCACTGGTGGATATCAAAGACACGATCAAAGGTTTCACCATGATCATGGACGGCGAATTAGATCACCTTCCGGAATCCGCATTTAACCTGGTCGGAAACATTGACCAGGCTATTGAAAAAGGTGAGCGGTTAATGAAAGAAGCAAACGCTTAATTCGAATCATGCACTTCGAGATTGTAACACCCGATAAAAAAGTTTTTGAAGGAGAAGTGAGCATCGTCACTTTCCCCGGAGCCGACGGCTCATTTCAGGTTTTGAACAACCATGCACCATTGATAGGCCTTTTGAAAGAAGGAGTGGTGGAATACAAATCCAAAGAAAACAAGCAGCAGGTAAAAATTACAGGTGGCGTGGTAGAGGTGTTGAAGAATAAAGTGATCCTGCTGGCCGACGGGATAGCGAGTTAGAGAGGCTGCAGGCGGCAAGACACCTTAGAGGTGTCAAGACGCCTTAACCAAAGACGCCTTAACCAATTCATAACACTTCGTCAACCAACTCCTCCCGAATCACCAAATACGAATCTTCTAATAACCTTTCCTTCTTGATATCCATGTATGAATAGGCGATTTCCTTATCACACATTCCTTCCAAATTGATTCCAAGGTATTCTTGAAGCGAGGACCACTTCCAGTCTTCAAGGCGGTGCACCAGGCGGGCCTTAAAAGGATTTTGATGGATATAATGAAAGGCCGTTGACAAGTAACCATCGACACATTTGAATTTTGTCTTTTGTTGAAAAAGATTACCTGTAATCGACTCCTGTTTTTGAATTGCTTTGGTGTAGGAACTTAACAACAAACGGATGCCTTCTGTCAATACGTTAATTTCTATTGGGACTTCTTTCACCAAGGTTAGGGAAGATTTGTTCGCTTGTACCAAAAAATGAAAATGATTTGGCATTAAGCACCACGCCAATAGATTAGCATAAGCGGCAATGTATTTCTTAACTTTAAGAAGAAAGAATTCGTAATTTCTGTCCTGAAAAAAGATGATCCTTTTATCATTGCCTCTGTTGTAAATGTGATAAAAGCTACCTTCGGTGAATTGCACGATGTTGAAATTATAATTATTGGGGCTTAGGCGTGTCTCAGGCGTCTCAGGCGTCTTGACACCTTAGAGGTGTCTTGACGCCTCGCTTTGCGCCTTCTGAGCCTGCCCTTCAAAGATAATTGTTGATTGACACCCAATGAAATTGAAAGATGTCCGGAAAACCTGATGAAGTCAATGCCTGAGCATCTAAAAATTAGCTAGCAGGAAAAGGAAGTCTCTTAAAATGGATTCATTGTATACCAAAGGTATAATACCAAAAAACTGATTGGACAACCCATTGACCCTTTTACAACCCCATAAGACTCGCCCTTTGGCCCTGGGCCTTAAAATGGATAAACCCCTCGGCGGCCTCTACGCCCGCCTCTAATCCCCGGAATTCTTCGAGTGGCTTAAAATAATGAGTGTACGTCTCAACGGGGTTCTGCGTTTTGTGCGCAAACATCGCTTGCTTCTTCCTTTCTCGTAAAGCGGTAATATCCACATAATCGGTGGGCCCAAACGCCATCGTCTCGCTGCCTGTATTTACCTCGTAGAAATAAAGATGAAACTGCCGCCCAGATTCCGCCCAAGCATTTAAGGCCAATAAACCAGTGACCTGGTGATCGGGGTGCGCATCCACCGGCCATTGCGTAAACACAATGTCGGGTGCTTCGGCGAAAATCAGTTTTTTCATCTCCTCACGCCGATCCTTATCCAATACCGTACTTCCATCAATCTGCCCCGCAAAACGCGGCTTTGCATTTAAGATTTTGCAGGAGATCTCTGCTTCCTTAGTCCTCAAGCCTGCCATCTCAGTATGCGATTTGCCAGGGTCGCTTGCCTCTCCTCGCGTAAGATATAAGAAGGTAACACTGTGCCCCGCATCACTGTATTTTGCCATCGTTCCCCCACATCCAAATTCAGGATCCCCCGGATGTGCGCCAAGACATACAATATTCAGTTTTCTGTCAAGCGGGATCGGGTTATTAACTACAGCAGGCCTCCTAACGGCCCCTGCTAGCGGTGCCATGACCAGTGCCCCCAAACCCGTTGCAGACAGTTTAATAAAATCGCGTCTTGCTGATTCCTTTTTTTGCATAACCAAAAATAGGGTTTTTATACTCAACGGGCTTCGAATAACAAACTGCGATGAGTTATGTATGTACTGACAAGGAGTTGATTTCAAAGCCTAATCGCGAATCCCGTTAGGGATGACATATGGGTAACCACGGGTGCAATGTTGAGTTCCACCGGGCCATACAAGAATCCTTCTTCGCAGCCAAGTTTGAATTGGCACGGAAAACCTGAGCGTCACTCAAGGTGATATCCTTTTCGTATTAGATGACAGCGAGACCATAGTCCCCGATCACTTTCTATCCCCGGGCAACAATTTCTTCTTCCCGATCAACAAATTCCTGACCGTGACTTCGGAACTCGTAAAATAAACTCCCTTTTGGAGCGAAGAGGTAAGCACCCAATTCTTATCGCGCTTCCAACCTTCTACCCTTTCCAAAACGCGCTGCTTGCCTTCAATCTTAACCGTTACATCGGCCGGTCCCGGTGGTACAAACTCATCTGCAAACACATCCATGTTTTGGGTAGAAATCCGGTTCAGATAGTTTTGCATGGAGGAGGCGTCAACGCCCAAAGGCAACACATACCACAATGAATCTTTTTTCTCCGCCACAAATCCCGTGTCCAAGGGATACCGAAATTCAATTTTGGCAATGTCCTCTTTTGTTACCCGAATCAAGGCCTTATTCCTCCAATCATTATAAGCGCGGTTAAACCCGGATTCAAAAAATCCTTCCACCACATACACTTCATCTTCGTCTGTCAGTCGAAAATAGGTGAAGCCCCCTCCAAAACCTCCACCCGGAGTCTGGGTAAATCCCGTTTTTCCAACCATAAAATCTGCCCGCTTTGTTGAATTTTCATAAACCGAAATATGCGTGCCTTTTTCTCCCACGTTAAAATCTTCCCACTTTTCTTTTTTATGCGAAACCATGCGTTGCGGTTGTACGCTATAAAGCATACCGAGCATGGTATTCACCAGACCTTCGTCTGTCGCAGCTTCCTCTTTTCCCTTGCTCACTTTCCATCGGGGGCCATCACGAAAAAGTTTTATTTCTTCTTCGTGGTGGCTTGAGGGGAGGATATGTACTTCCGTAATCCTTGCCGTGTCCAGTTTTATCAGATCTACCCGAAGATTACTTTCCTTTCCCGGAGCATGAAAGCGCCGCGACAAAACAAAAACCGCTGCCAATAAAAGAAAAGTGATAATCAGTATTTTGTTGCTAAGCTTCTTCATAGTTTTCACTCATTCGCTTGAATCGTCTCATCCTGTTCTGTTGCATTCTCACAAGACCGTAACCCACCACCAGCAAAATTGGCAAGAGAAAATTGACATACTTTAAGATGGTTTTGGTTGAATCCTCCAATGTGTCAATCGGACGGGAGGTCACGCCTTTGGTTCGCAAACTAATCAAACCAGTTTCGTCAGAGAGCCAATCCACTGAATTAGAAAGCAGGTTAATGTTGTCGGGCTGAAGTTTCCGTGGTTGCTGCCCTGAGCCGTTGACCACAAAATCCCCATCGCCAACCACCACCATTTTCGAATTGGTCCCACCAGAAAGTTTGCCCTCTACCGCTGCTGCTACGACCAGTCGCTTCAGGGGAAAATCCATTTGAGTCCATTGCTTGTTAATATCAAAATAAAGCGGAGCTTTTAACAAATTGGATTGACCGGAGGTGAAAGCCAGCGGAGTAAACCGTTTGGAGGTATCACCGATGAAGCGAATCGGACTGACAAATTCCAGCAATACATTTTCCAATCCCTTGCTTATCGGATGATCAGCAAAATTGGAGATCAGGGGCAGGAATGGAAACGACACTTGTGATTGAATGGTAAAAAACTGTTGTTGCTGATTTACCGTAACCGACGCACATTTGGAATCAATGACAAAGCTGTCATCCACTTCAATACCCTTTTGCTGAAGCCATGTCTCAAGACCGGTATTGACGGGAGTACCCTGTGAAGTTTGTAAGTCCCCCCTTACGCGGTTGATCCCGATGACCACTCCTCCTCCACGTGCAATAAAGGCGTCCAGTTTTGTCAGGTGGCCTGAGGATAATGTGTCCGTTGGCCGCAGGACTACCAATGTCTTTACAGTTGCCGGAATATCACTTGTGTCGGTTAGGGCTATTTCCTGCGTTTGATACAATATGTTCAATTGATCATTCACCTGTGCCAGTTCACGCAATGAAGGCTCCCCGTGCCCAGTCAAAAACCCTACAACCGGCTTATTTGTAACGGCAATTTTTTTGATTGATGTAGACAAGGTGTATTCCATGGCAGACCCCGGCTGAATAAATGCAATCACTTCCTTTTTTTCACCCAGCGAAATGATGGCTCCTAAAAATGCCTTTTGTTGTTTTACCTGGTCTTTCTCCCGCACATTAATCAATACCGGTTGAATTCCATTCCGTACGGCCTCATTCTGATCGGATTCTTCGCTCGGGCTGATGAATTCATATTGCACCATACCGTTAGAACGGTTCGCATACTCAATCAATAGCTCCTGGAAATCCTGCTTCGTCTTAATAATATGCGGAGGCAGGTTTTCAGAAAAATACGCTTTCACCGTGACAGGCTCCTCCAGACCTTTTAAAATATCCAGCGTAGCCTCACTCAACGTGTATTGCTTCTCGTCCGTCAAATCAAATCGCAAATGAAATTCATTAGAAAGAAGATTAATGACCAGAAGGATGCCAATCAGCAGTGCCGTTGTAATAAATAGTTTTCGCTTCATGGCTAGTTTAGTCAATATTGCGTTTGGTCAATGATAATTCCGAAAGAAATAATCCAATCAAAATGATGGACATAAAATAAATCAAGTCGCGGGTATCCACCACACCACGAACAATACTCTCATAATGACTCGATAAGCTCAACGTGGAGAACAACTGACCCAGGAAGCCGGTAAAGTTGGATGCGAGAACACCAAAAATGATATGGAAAAATAATCCAATAAATAATGCCGTAAGAAAGGCCACAATCTGGTTGCTGGTGATGCTGCTGGCATACAATCCAATGCTGACATACGCAGCGCTCAACAGTAACAATCCGATATATCCGCAAATGACTTGTCCGACGTCCAGGTTACCCAGATTGGCAACGGTGATCACATAGGGAAGTGTAAACAGCAACGCCACCGCGATCAGTAACAAAGTGGAGAGGAATTTTCCAATCACGACAGACCGGTCTGATACGGCCTTGGTTAATAACAACTCGATGGTACCCGTCTTTTTCTCTTCTGCGAGCAGACGCATGGTCAATGCGGGAATAAAAAAGAACAAAGTCCAATAGGCAATGTTAAAAAAGGTTTCCAGACTGGCCTGGCCAATAAAAAAAATGTCGGAGCCGTAGAGCCAGGTAAAGAATCCGCTGAAGCCAAGAAAGAGCACCAACATGATGTACGCAATCAGCGAGTCAAAGAAAGATTGAAGTTCGCGTTTTGCTATAATCCAAATCACTTGCATATCAGTTCATGGTTAAATTTCTGAAAATATCTTCCAGACGTGTTTCGATGGGAATGAGTTCGCTGAGCACCCATCCTTTTTGCACACACAAATTGAAAATCTCCCGCTTGGAGGTAGCGCCCAACTGGCTTTGAATCTCAAACCGGTTAAGGCTCGTATCAACCAACTCCACGAGATCCACCGATTTGATCCTTCTCAATTCGTGCAAAACAAGATCTGCCGCCCCATCTTCAATTCGCACTTTCAGAATCTCCTGACCGGTTGCCTGTTTCCGTAAATTTTCAGCCGAACCATCGGCTACAATTTTTCCTTTGTTAATAATTAATATGCGATCGCATGTGGCCTCCACTTCTGGAAGAATGTGGGTACTGAGTATAACTGTTTTTTCTTTTCCCAGTTCACGGATCAATTTACGGATCTCAACAATTTGGTTTGGATCAAGACCCGAAGTGGGCTCGTCCAGGATCAATACCTCCGGATCATGGATCATCGCCTGGGCCAATCCAACCCGCTGCCGATAACCCTTGGAAAGTTCACCGATCTTCTTGTGCTTTTCAGAATTCAGCCCACATTGACGGACCATCGCCCTCACCCGGTTTTGAATATGCTCTTTCTTGACTCCCTGAAGGGCGGCACAAAACTGAAGATAATCCACAACGGGCATATCCAG
>JAYVXP010000069.1:0-22319 GCA_043785125.1 Bacteroidia bacterium | reverse complement strand
GATTATTTTATGGGGAGGAGCATGGATGTGTTTATTTCCAAATTGAGAAAGTATTTGAAAGAAGATAAGTCGGTTCAAATTACGAACTATCACGGTGTCGGGTTTAAGTTGGAAATAAAGCACTCGGCAACTCCAAAAAATTGAATTTCTACCCCACGGATTAAACAGATTTTTGTCTTGAATTTTAGGAGTACTGGCACAACCTCCCCACTACTGTTCTATTCAGGGTGATACTGCTATCTCGGATTAGTTTTCATAACACCTCATTAGCCTAATATTTTAATTTTCCTATCTTCCCAATAGTTTTAGCCTGAACAATTATGAAAAAATTAGTTTTGCTTATTGTGAGCGCCGTATGCACCACATCTGTTATAGCCCAAAATACCATGACCCCCGAACTACTGTGGCAACTGGGTCGCGTAAGTGGCCTGGGCATCAGCAAAGATGGGAAAAGCATCGTGTACAAAGTGAACACACCCAGTATAGCGGAGGATAAGAGTATGACTAAATTCTACTCCCTGTCCCTACCAGGAACTACGCATGTGGAGATCGCAAATACAACCGAATGGCTCGCCAATGGAAATCTTTCTCCAGATGGAAAATACCAGATCACTGCGGAAGAAGTGAAAATTAAAAATGTGGCCGGAAGAGATTTTTATCCCGACCTCACTAAATCCAAAGTTCAGATTTACGAGAGCCTCAACTATCGCCATTGGGACGAATGGGAAGATGGTTCGTTCAGTCATCTTTTCGTTCACCCTATTGTTAATGGTAAAGCTGTTGAAGGGAAAGACATCATGCCCGGCGAGCCCAACGAC
The DNA here is from genome assembly GCA_043785125.1 of Bacteroidia bacterium. Taxonomy (GTDB): domain Bacteria; phylum Bacteroidota; class Bacteroidia; order Cytophagales; family Cyclobacteriaceae; genus ELB16-189. The sequence goes on along the minus strand of JAYVXP010000069.1, from coordinate 21,501 downwards.
TGCCCACAAAAACCATTTGGTGGTGAAGACGATTACACCTGGAGCCCGGATGGTAAACTCATTGTCTATGTTGACAAAAAGAAATTTGGAACCGCTTATGCCGTCAGCACCAATACCGATTTGTATGCCTACAATCTTGAAACGGGTCTTACCGCCAATCTTACCGAAGGCATGATGGGTTACGACACACACCCTGCCTATTCACCTCAAGGTGCATTGGCGTGGCTCAGTATGAAACGCGATGGATATGAAGCCGATAAAAATGACATCATCGTCAGGATGGGATCCTCGACAATTAATCTTACGGAAAAATGGGACGGTACGGTAAATAGCTTTGCCTGGAGCCCTCAAGGTGATAAACTATTTTTCAACGCGGCCACCGACGGAACAATTCAATTGTTTGAAGTGGACTACCCTGGGCTTACCAAAAAAATACCGGTCGTAAAACAAATTACAAACGGAGAATTTGACGTGAGCGCGATAGTGGGCCAAATGAACAATATGATGATCGTGTCGCGCACCGATATGAACCATGCCGCTGAACTGTATTCTGTCAATCTCAGCAATGGAATAATGCAGCAACTCACGCACATCAACGACGCGCAATATCTCAAACTGAGCCTGAGCAAAATAGAAAAACGAATGGTCCCAACCACGGACGGAAAGAAAATGCTGGTGTGGGTTATTTATCCTCCCGACTTCGATCCTGCCAAGAAATACCCAACCCTTCTGTATTGTCAGGGTGGCCCTCAATCGGCCCTGACTCAGTTCTTTTCCTTTCGTTGGAATTTCCAACTCATGGCAGCAAACGGTTACATCGTGGTGGCGCCAAACCGCCGTGGAATGCCAGGTTTTGGTGTGGCCTGGAATGAACAAATCAGCAAAGACCACGGCGGCCAGGTCATGCAGGATTATTTAAGCGCCATCGATGAAGTGAAAAAGGAAACCTTTGTTGACAAGGACCGTTTGGGTTGCGTTGGTGCAAGTTATGGTGGGTACTCGGTGTTCTATCTGGAGGGAATTCATCAGCATCGCTTCAAAACGTTTGTTGCGCACGATGGCATCTTTAACCTGAAGAGCATGTATGGCACCACAGAAGAATTGTGGTTTGTGAATTGGGATCTCGGCGGACCGTATTGGGGAAAAAATAATCTGGCAGCCCAGAAAAGCTATGCACAATTTGATCCAAGCGGACTAGTGGAAAAGTGGGACACACCCATCCTGATATTTCAGGGCGGAAAAGATTATCGCGTGCCTCTCGGTCAGGGACTCGAAGCATTTCAGGCAGCACAGTTGAAAGGGATCAAAAGCAAATTGGTGGTCTTCCCCGATGAAAATCATTGGGTACTTCACGCCCAAAATGCCCTTGTATGGCAACGGGAGTTTTTCAAATGGTTAAAAGAAACTCTTTAACCCCAAAATCAGCATCGCATCGTCCCCAATTATTACCCTCCAACCAATGGCCGCGTCATCACACCGGCACTGCATTATTTCTCACCCGCTTTCCACCTCTGCAGCCGCAAGTCGGGGGTCTGTACGGTGGCAAGGCGGTTAGCAGCGGGGAAACGCGCAGTGTTCGTGGGACCCTTTTCTTTTGCTTACATTTCTTTTCGGTAAGCTAAAGAAATGTAAGAACGAATTACAATTCTCCAACTTCCTAATTATTTAATCACCTCATTAAAATAAAACTTTCCCCTGACAACATTGATTAACCAATTAACTCATTAACCGGTGGCCTCTTGCTCCCTCCATACAATTCATACTCAAGAAGGCGACAATCAATTTTACTGGTATAAAACTCAATTCTCCGGCTGGCTTTTAAACCAATTTTTTTTGCCAGGTCCAGGTTACCTGTAAAAACATAACCGGTATAGCCCTGGCATTTCTTTTTCATAAAGTCGCCTATGCGGGCATAGGTTGACTCTAATTCCAAAACATCACCCATGCGTTCTCCATATTCAGGATTGAAATAAATTACGCCCGCTCCCTGCGGGATGACGGTCGTTTCAAAATCTCCCAGCGCAAACTGAATTAATTTTTCCACGCCTGCAACCTCTGCATTAATTTTGGAAATGTTAATTGCATCTTCATTGATGTCGGTAGCCAAAACGATGAGTCCTGGCACTTCTTTAATTTGACTTTCCATTTGACGGTATTCCAAAGCATAGAATTCCTCGTCATAATCTTTCAAATGCATGAACGCATAATTCAAACGAAATAGTCCTGGTCTTCGGTTGGTTGCGATCAACACCGCTTCGATGGCCACCGTAGAAGAGCCGCACATCGGATTAACAAAGGGAGATTGTCGGTTCCATTTGGTTGCCATTATCGTGCCGGCAGCAAGCGCTTCGAGCATGGGGGCAGGGCCAGGTATTTTCCGATACCCATGTTTTGCCAGGGTCTCCCCCGAGGTGTCGACAAAAACCTCAACATGCTCTTCCTTCCAGAATAAATGGATCACGGTGCGGTCCAATTCCGGTCCCGAGTCCGGGCGCCGGGCGGTCTCTCTGCGCATGCGATCCGCAATGGCATCTTTTACTTTCACGTTGACAAACAAATTATTATTCACTGTAAAATGATCCACCGTGCTGGTCACAGAAAGGTAGCCGTCCGGAGCAATAATTTCTTCCCATGGAAATGCGATTAATTCCAGATATACCTCTTCCGGACTGTTCGCTGTGAATTGTTTTAAAGAATACAATACCTGGCTGGCACATCGCACATTCAAATTAAGGCGGATACAGTCTTTCACGGTTCCCTTCAATTCCACCCCGGTCGAAAAAGTTCGCTCGGGCGTAAATCCCAACTCCACTACTTCTTGCTGCAAATAAAGCGACAACCTTTTGTTGCAGGTGATAATGATCCGATTGGGTGTGTCAAAAATATTCATACTTCTTTTTCTAAAAACATCTTTACTCTTTTTAAAAGCAAACCCGTCCCTGCTCAGGAGAGGGGCAAAGGATGAAGACTACCCCAAGACCTCCCGCAGCACCTGTACCGATCTCACTTCTCCCAAATTCTCAATGTGGCTCGCGTAAAAATGCAGAAGAAGATCGAGAATATTTCTTCTTTGAAGATTGGTCATGCAGATCACCCGGGAGTAGTCCACCTCAAGCAGTTGCTGTAAAAGGGCTTCATCTTTCACATCGAGCAACCGGCCGGTCAGCAATTCATGCGAATTGTGGGGGCCAAATCCCAAAAACCGGCTGAGTTTGATCAGGAATATCAAATGAAAATTCTCACAATTGCCCGGAAGTCGGTCGAGTACTTCAAATGAGTCAAATAAAAAGCTACAGATATCCACAGCATGACTCTGCTCCTTTACCGATTTATTAATCATCTCATTGAGAAACATGGCCTGAGTCGATTTTTTGATGTCCGTAGACAATGAAACATAGTGATGAGCGCATCGTACTTCTTTAATGCGAAGAATATTGGCGTTCTCCCTGTGATAGACCACGAGGTCGAGTAGCGTGAGTGGCTGATAGAGGGCTATTTTGCTTTTCGGGGATTTGCTACGAACACCATTGACAATATACGTCTGCAACCCAAAGAGTTCGGTGAATATCGTCACGATGATGGAAGTCTCACCATATTTTGTGAATCGGAAGACGATACCACGGGTTTTATGAAGCATGATTTTGGATCTTGCTAATTATTTTTTTCGCCCGGTCATTCCCTCTACAAACGCTTTCCTGCTCCTTGCCTCGTAGTGGTCCTTCTCTCCCAGCATAACCTTTTCTGTGTCGTCGTTGAGTCGAAAAGAGAACGAAGCCAACTCGCCGGTCGCTACACAAATTGCATGTACTTTGGTGACAAATTCTGCAACCGCCATGAGATTGGGCATTGGACCAAAGGGTTTTCCTTCATAGTCCATATCCAGACCCGCAACAATTACGCGCTTTCCACTGTTGGCGAGGGCGTTACAAACCTCAACAATCGATTCATCAAAAAACTGCGCCTCATCGATACCCACCACATCACAATCTCCACACAACAGTAAAAGATCGCTGGCAAAGTTCACCGGAGTTGAACGGATCGCACGTTCACTGTGAGAGACGATGTGCTCATCATGATAGCGCTTATCCACAACGGGCTTAAAAATTTCAACTTTCTGTTTGGCGATCAAAGCCCGGTTAAGCCTGCGGATCAGTTCTTCCGTCTTGCCAGAAAACATACAACCGCTAATCACCTCAATCCAGCCCGTTTTTTCGGATTTACCGTTCTTACCAAGATGTGGTTCCATAAACATGATGCAATTTAGTCAATCGACAATTAGTTCTTTGGTCTTAGATAGCCGGCAAGAACCCGGCATGAAGAACCGGAAACTATTCGGAATACAAAACATGGGGAAGCTTATACTCTTTCGGGACGCGGATGAAAATATCGCCGGAAACAAAGACCTGACAAGCCAGTCTTTCGCAGTGCGCAAGGGCTCCCTCAGAGCGGTATTTGATTTCGGCAGTTGAAGGAGGGCTGATATTTTCCATGCCCGAAAGGACGATCATCTTACACGTGGTACAGCGGCCTTTCCCTCCGCAGGAATGCATCCAGTCCACAAAATGGCCGTGGATCAGTCGCAATACCGGTTGCGAAAGATCGTTTACCAAAAGCTCTTTTTTACCGAGGTTTTCTATTACTATCTTTACCATTGTCGGGCCAACTTAAGCGAAGGCCAGGCGTTTTACAAATATGGATGAGAAAATCAGTCTAAAGGCCGTTGACCAGTATTGCGAATCCTACGCGACCCAAGTTGTTTCACTTTTTTTTGCTCAGAAAGAAAGAATTACCGGCCCTGAAATCCTCAGCCTTTGCGAGATCAAACAGGTAAATTTATTTGTTATCCGCGAACTGATGCACGCCTGGAAGGTGGAAAGCCAAAAGCTCAAAAGTCCTTATTTCAACTATCAGTCCAAAGAGGTGGTCGACGCATTGCAGCATTTCCAAAATATTCTCTCCAATCATATCTCCATCTCAAAGAATGATTTTTTCACATTGTTAAAGAAAGCAGTCAGTCAAACTCTGTTTGTCGTCCTGGATCCATATGATTTCTATTCCGACACCCTCGACCGGGAAGGGCAGGGCTATATTAATCTGGCCGAACTTCGGAGCGACATTAAGTACCTTAAGATTAACCTGCCGCCACTCGAAAGACTCGTCCAAAAGCTGGAAGAGAAAAAACTAACCAGCCTTTCCGGCAACGAAGCTTTTGCTTTGCTGGATTCAATCCTGGAGGAAGTAAACTTTACACCAGAGGATATTGAAGCGTACGTGAATCAGTTTTCAAAAGTGATTCCCCTCGAGGTAGAAAAATTGTATGAACAGAATGCGATCAACAAACCCAAAGCGGCAGAAATAAAGGTAGTACCAGAAAAGAAAATTCCCGTAGCGGTGGCATCCATAAATGATTCAAAGACCGTTGTAAACAACTTTCAAAAGATCGCCAACATCAAAGACAACCTTACAATCAACCAAAAGTTCATGTTCACCAAAATCCTTTTCAATGGTGATTTTGAAATATTTTCCCAGGCCATTGACCGGCTGGACACGCTGGATAATTTTAGCCAAGCGTTAAATTACCTGGAAACGAATTACGCAGAGTGGGACAAGGAAAGTGAGGAGTATCTTGAATTTATGGAGATGCTGGAAAAACGATTTGCTTAACGAATCTTCCCAATCTATATTCTTTGCAACATCTCACCTCTATGAGAATCCAGTTTGAGCAGCACAAACAACAGAATTGTAAATCCCCACATCGAAGATCCTCCATAACTAAAGAAAGGAAGTGGAATACCCACCACTGGAAACAAGCCAATCGTCATGGCAATATTTATGGCGAAATGAAAAAAGAAAATACTGGCGACGCAATACCCATAAGCATGCGCAAACCGGCTCTTCTGTCTTTCTGCAAGAAATACGATCCGAAGCAGGAAGGCAACGAACAAAGCTACCACCAACGCACTTCCAATCCAGCCATGTTCCTCGCCAATCGTACAAAAAATAAAATCAGTGCTTTGCTTTGGGACAAAATCAAATTTTGTCTGGGTACCTTCCAAAAAACCCTTGCCACTAAATCCACCACTGCCAATCGCAATTTTTGATTGCGTGACATTCCATCCATAACCGAGTGGGTCGGCATTTGGATTGATCAATACTCTCACCCGATTTTGCTGGTGTGGCTTCAAAACATCGGTAATCACATAGTCCACACTTTCAATCACTCCACTGATCAGCAATGCCCCAATGGTGAGTATGGCAATATGTTTGAATTTTTTCTTTCCAAAGGCAATCAGTAAAATTAACAAGACGGCGATCGCACCATGTAAATAAAGTTGATTGGGTACCAACAAGGTAAGTATGAAAATGGTAGCGGCGCAGATTCCGACGATCAAAAGAAAAGGGGACATTCCTTCTCTGTAAAACATCAAAATAAATGACGTGAAAACCAATGCCGTGCCGGTGTCCTTTTGCAATTGTATGAGCACCATCGGAATGCCAATCAGAACAAACAAAACAGCCTGGTTTCGCAGGTTATCCATCTTGAAACCCACCGCGCCAATGTATTTTGCAACGGCCAGCGCGGTAATGAACTTAGCAAATTCAGAAGGCTGTATTCCATAAGAACCAATTCCAAACCAGGCCTTATTGCCCCCTACCTCCTTCCCAAAAAAAGGCACCAGAAAAAGAACGATGAGGATGGCTCCGTAAAAAAAATAGGCAAAGGCTTCATAGAAGCGCGCATCGATCACCACAATCCCGATGACAATCACGGCCGATGCGGCAATAAACATCAATTGTCTCCCGGAATTCAATGACAAATCCCAAATGTGCTGATGGGCGGTTTCATCATAGATCGCAGCAAAAATATTGATCCATCCCAGACCCACCAGGGCCATAAACATCAAGATGGTGGTCCAATCAAGATTGGCCGATATGTCGTTGTCTCTTCTCAATAATAGCGATGCTTACTTGCCGAATTTACCGTCCAGTATATATTGTTCGATCCATGGTCGCTTTGTAGCTCCCAATAAATATTTTTCAATCATCAAACCCGCGATCCCCGCCGCCGCTCCAGCACCCTGTCCTGAATTTTCGACATATATCGACAATGCGATTTTAGGATTATCGCGTGGCGCAAAGGCAATGAATACAGAATGATCGGGTAAAGGCGTATTCTGAACGCTGCCGGTCTTGCCACAAACAATGATGTCTTGCAGTTTGGCCCGGTACTGACCAGTTCCCGATTGAACAACTTGTTGCATGGCGTCAACTGCCACCAGAAAATTAGCTGAGTCAATTGTGGTGTGGTGCTTTTCAGTATAGCGCGACAAGGGCTTACCCTCCTTACCAATTCCTTTTATCAAATGGGGGATGAAATAATAACCCCGGTTGGCAATAGTCGCGGCAAAGTTGGCCATCTGAATGGGCACGACCAGGTTCTCTCCTTCGCCAATGGCCAGGGAATAAATATTGGAAAATTTCCAAGGCCGATTGTCATAAGCACGGTCATAATATTTGGGGGTGGGGATAAGTCCTTCTTTTTCGTTGGGCAAATCTATTCCCAATTTACTTCCGAAACCAAAACTCATAATATGCTTATTCCATTCCGCCAAACCAATTCGCGTATCCTCAAACGGGCTGGTGGAAATTCCTTTGTTCAGCATTCTTCGTAAGACACCATGAAAATAGGGATTACAAGAATTGGTAATCGCTCCCCTCAAATCTTCGTTGCTGTGATTGCCATGACAATTGATAATATTGCGATCACAAACAATGCGGGTTTCCGGGGTAATTACTCCTTCCTGTAGGGCTGTCATCGCTTGGGCAATTTTAAAAATCGAGCCCGGACGATATTGCGCCATCAAAGGACGATTGAATAAGGGCTTGTTGGTGTCGTTGCTGATCAATACAAAGTTGGAGCTGTATTTTTTCCCGGTGAAAAGGGTAGGGTCATAGGACGGCCCTGAAACCAACGCAAGAATTTCACCGGTAGAAGGTTCAATGGCCACGATGCTTCCCGATTTTCCTTTCATCAGGAGTTCACCATATTGTTGCAGGTCAAGGTCAATACCGGAAGTCAGATTCTGACCCGGCACGGAAAGCGTATCGTAAGCCCCGTTGTTGAAAGATCCCTTCTCAATGCCTTTTACATTTCTGAGTTTATATCGGGTACCCCGCTTTCCGCGAAGTTGCGCTTCGTAATATGCTTCAATCCCGCTTTGCCCCACGTAATCACCCTGTTTATAAATCAGCGTAGCATCTTTCGCAAGTTGGTCTTTGCTGATTTCACTTACATAACCCAGTGCATTGGCCAATGCCGCTGATGAATAGGCACGGGTGGTTCTGGCCTGAATGTAAAATCCCGAAAACTCGTCGAGGTGGTCCTGAATTTTGGCAAAATCATAATTTGAAAGCTGGTCGATAAAACGCGTCGGCTTATACGGCGAATACTCTTTCCGCGCCTTTAATTCTTTGAATTTTATCCGCAAGGCTTTTGGCGTCAGGTCAAAGACTTTACAGAATTGAACTGAGTCAAATTTTTTGATGTCCTTAACGATAACTTCAAGATCGTATTCAGGTGTGTTGTACACAATGAGCTTGCCCTTGCGGTCTGTTATCAGTCCGCGAAAAGGATACTCCACCTGACGCAGGATGGCGTTGCTATCGGCCAGTTCCGCATAACGATTATCCAGAACCTGGATGAAAAATAATTTCACCAGAAAAATGATTCCGATCAGGACAAAAACAATTTGCAGTATTTCCCTTCTCCCTTCGTTCATGCTCTTCTCCGATCAGTCGAAAGATATTGGATTAAAATAATCACGGTCATGGTAAACAATAAGCTGCCGATTACTTTTAACATGGTGTACCAAAATACCGAGAACCCTCCTGCCTCAACAAAGAAAAGTGCAAAATGATGCAAAAAAATCAAAGGCAAAGTGTAGACCAAAAACCACTGAACACCATTTACCGCCAAGGTTGGTCCTGAACCAGCATCATATCCACCCTGAGGGGTAATCGCACTCAGCCAATAATTTCTTAAATAGGCGATCAGCACCAGCGTGCTGGCATGGATGCCCAGACTATCATAAAAAATGTCGATCAGGAAACCCAGGACAAATCCGATCACCATCAAAGCCAACGTATTGGTTTCGATAGGAAGAAGTAGAATAAAGGCAACGTAGAAAAAACAAAATGCCGTGTTAAACAAAACAAAGTTCTTCAGCAACATTACCTGGAGCAGCAGGTAAATAAAGAAAGAAACAAATTGTAAAATTCCAGCCCTGCTCATTTAGGTTCGCCGATGGTAATTTTTTCGAGAGAGTCTTTTTCTTGTTTCAAATTGCTTTTGACCACGTCTACAAAAGCGAGCTTGTCGAAGTCCTGGGCCAACTCTACTTTAATATCGTAAAACAAAGCCTCATCATTCAAATTGAATTCTTTGATAATGCCAACCCGGATCCCTTCAGGGAACACCGCATTGTAGCCAGAAGTCACAACCGTATCGCCAACTTGAAGGGTTACGTGTCTTGGGATATACCGTAACTGTATTATTCTTGGGTCAACCCCATCCCATTGAGCCGTTCCGAAATAGCCTGATCTCTTGATAACGCTGGACACTTGTTCGTCAATGTTGAGCAAAGAAATCACGACAGAAAAGTGATCCGAAACCGATTTTATTTTACCTACCACGCCAACGCCACTAATGACTGCCATACCCGGCGCAATGCCGTCAACATTTCCCCTGTTGATCGTAATGAAATTCTTAAACAGGTCCACAGAGTTGTTCACCACCTTGGCACTGACAAAATCAAAACGATTGATGATCAGCGGATCCTTGCGCTCACGCATTTCGAGAGAAAACAAACTTTGATTCCGCTGTTCAAGTTTTTTACGCAATGTCGCATTTTCATCGGCCAGCTCAGTATTGATTTGGCGGAGTGAAAAATATTCACGCACGCCATGCGAAAACCCATTGATGCCCGCTACTACCCGATTGGATGAATTAAAGAATTTTGTGCCCTGGTATTGGTTGTTCTCAACAATAAGCCAGGCGCAAAAAAGTTCCAGGACAAGAAAAGTAAAGAATGCTCTGTATTGATAAACAAAGTTGAAGAGGCGTTCCATTCATCGTCAGGTCATCAACACCTTGCGGTAATGGTTCAGATTTTTGAGTGCCGCCCCCGTCCCACGCACCACAGCGCGCAAGGGGTCGTCTGCTACGTGAATAGGAAGCTTTGTCTTGAGGGAAAGGCGCTTGTCCAGCCCACGCAGAAGCGCTCCGCCTCCAGTCAGGTAAATACCACGTTCATAAATATCAGCCGAAAGTTCGGGGGGTGATAGCTCCAATGCTTTAAGAACTGCCTCCTCCAGTTTGGAGATGGACTTATCCAGGGCAAAAGCCACTTCGGAATAAGAAATCTTAATCGTCTTGGGAATACCTGTCATCAAATCACGGCCGCGGATTTCGTAGTCATCCGGACCATCATCCAATTCGGTCAACGCAGAACCCACTTCAATTTTCACCCGCTCCGCAGTCCGTTCTCCAATCAAAAGATTGTGTTGCCGGCGCATGTAATCCAAAATATCCCGGTTGAAGGTGTCTCCTGCAATGCGAATGGATTGATCACAAACGATTCCCGATAAGGCAATGACAGCAATATCGGTAGTACCTCCGCCTATGTCAACGATCATATTACCAATCGGCTGTTCAATATCAATGCCTATTCCGATGGCCGCAGCGATCGGTTCGTGGATCATGTAAACTTCCTTGGCATTGGCGTGCTCGGCCGAGTCACGCACTGCACGTTTTTCTACCTCAGTAATGGCGGAAGGAATACAAATCACCATCCGTAAAGACGGTGGAAACAAACGTCTGCCTGTGTCAATCATTTTGATCAAGCCCCGGATCATCATTTCCGCGGCATGAAAGTCGGCGATAACCCCTTCTTTCAGCGGTCGGATCGTTTTAATATTGTCATGCGTCTTCTCATGCATTTGCATGGCCGCGCGGCCGATGGCAAGTACTTTACCCGTCGTCTTGTCGAGTGCGATAATGGATGGCTCATCGACAACAACTTTGTCTTTACTGATGATCAGCGTATTGGCTGTGCCCAGGTCTATAGCAATGTCGTTGGTGAAAAAATCAAATAGTCCCATTCAATTAAGTCCTCCTCTAAGATGAAATGAAATCAAGTTCGAAATTACAGAAATTATACTGTGTTTTATTAGCCTTTCACAGTTTAAAACTTACATATTGACTTCACTCCCACTTCTCAACTTTATGCCCGGAAAAAAGTAAGTGGTTTTGGTTTTCAATGTTTGAAATGTCGAATGCCGGTGAACACCATTGCCATGTCGTGGCTGTCACAAAAGTTGATCGAGTCCTGATCTTTGATTGACCCACCAGGCTGGATTACGGAACGAATACCTTCCCGGTAGGCTATCTCAACGCAATCCGGAAAAGGAAAAAAGGCATCTGAGGCCATCACGGCCCCTTTTAAATCAAATCCAAAGTTCCTGGCTTTTTCAATGGCCTGCCTAAGCGAGTCAACCCTGCTGGTCTGACCCACTCCACTCGCCAACAATTGACCGTCAACTGCCAGGACAATGGTGTTTGATTTGGTGTGTTTGGCCACTTTGCTTGCAAACAAGAGCGAATTGATCTCTTCTTCCGATGGCGATCGCTTTGTAACGGTCTTTAAATCCGCTCTTGAATCCGTTTTGAGATCAAGGTCTTGAGAAAGGATGCCATTGAGGAGACTCTTGAATTGTGTCTTGCCATCCAGCTCTCTTTTTTGCTTTAAAATAATCCGGTTCTTCTTGGTCCGAAGCAATTCCAGCGCCTCCGGCAAATAATCCGGTCCCATCAGGATTTCAAAAAATAGTTTATGGATTTCCTGAGCAGCGGCAAGATCAATGGTTTTATTCGTCGCCAGAACACCTCCAAAAGCAGAAACCGTGTCGGCCTGAAAAGCTTTGAGATAAGCTTCCTTCACGGAAGGAGCAATAGCAACTCCGCAGGCATTGGTGTGCTTGATGACAACAAAGGCGGTTTCATTTTTGAATTCGCTTAAAAGATTCAAAGCAGCATCGACATCTACCAGGTTGTTGTAGGAAAGCTCTTTTCCATTCAATTGTTCAAAGAGTCCTGCCAAGTCGCCAAAGAAAACACCCTGTTGGTGGGGGTTTTCACCATAGCGCAACACGTTTCCATGTCTTTCGCTCACTTTCAGACCCGGAATGGAATGCTCCTGGTTAAAATATTTAAAGATGGCAGAATCGTAATCCGAGGTCACATCAAATGCCAGGGCGGCAAAGCGCTTGCGATCTGCGGATTCAGTAATGGCATTCTTGCTTTCAAGCAGTTCGAGCGCTTCTTCGTATTGATCCCTGGAAGAAATGACGAGCACATCAGCAAAATTCTTGGCCGCCCCCCGAATCAATGCAATCCCACCAATATCAATCTTCTCAATAATATCCTCTTCGCTTCCTCCTTTGACTACAGTTTCCTGAAATGGATACAAATCGACAATCACCAGATCAATTGGACCGATGTTATATTGCTTTGACTGTTGTACATCCTGCGGATCGTCTCTTCTGAACAAAATCCCGCCAAAAATTGCCGGATGGAGCGTTTTTACCCGTCCTCCAAAAATGGAAGGGAAACCCGTCAGTTGCTCGACAGGGGTAACCTTAAAACCCAATTTCTCAATAAATTCCTGTGTACCCCCTGTGGAAACAAACTCCACACCCGATGAAGCCAGTGTTCTGATGATGGGTTCGAGGTTTTCTTTGTTAAAGACCGAAATGAGCGCCCGTGTGATTTTTCTGGGTTGCATGAAAAAGAGAGGTTTATGCTTGTTTGAAGGTGCAAAAGTAGACTATGATTTGAAGTTTTGAAGACTTGAAAAAATGAGGTAGAGGCCTTCTTAATGTATTCCTCAGTAGCCTTCCTCCGGAACTTCTTCGAACTCAATCGAAAAATCATCGGCGTCCATGTAAGCCGGGAACTTATCGCGATAAGCTTGCAAGGAATTTGCGCTAATCGTAGTCGTACGGATGGCCTCAATACCTTCCAAGGAAAAAATACTATCTCCTTTCGGGCTGATAATAGACGACTGGCCATTGTATTCAATGTTATTTCCATCACTGCCAACCCGGTTGACCCCAACCACATAGCTCAGGTTTTCAATCGCCCGAGCTTTGAGCAAAGCATCCCAGGCATTGATTCGCACTTTCGGCCAGTTGGCGACATACATTAGTACGTCGTAGGAGGACTTTTTCAACGAGGCGTTCCAACGATTACGGCTCCACACCGGAAATCGCAGATCATAACAAATCAATGGACAGATTCTCCAACCTTTCCAATGACCAATGAGCATGCTTTCACCTGGTGTATAAACCTGCTGTTCCTCAGCCATGCGAAACAAATGCCTTTTATCATAGGTCTTGAAATTTCCTCCTGGCTCCATCCAAAGAAGGCGATTATAATGGCGTTCGTGTACACTGGCAATGAAACTCCCAAGAATCAGTGCCCCCGTCTGATCCGCCATTTGTTTCATCCACTTAAAAGTGCGAAGGTTCATCATTTCGGCCAGCTGGGGGGCCTTCATGGTAAAACCCGTCGTAAACATCTCCGGAAGGACAATCACATCGGTGGGTTCACCAATCTGCCAAATCTTTTCCTCAAACATGGCCAAATTGGCCCCAATATCCTCCCAATGAAGGTCAGACTGAATTATGGTGATTTTTAAGTCCTGCATAGTTTCAAACGCACTGCAAAGAAAACAATCAAAGTCCAATAATTGAACGCTTCTGAAACAAAATCCGATTTAAAGTTTACTTAGAATTTTCCCTGCCTCATAAAGTGTCGCTTCTCCTTTTGCAAAACAAAAGCGCAGAAGCTGATGATCGGTTTTATCCCGATAAAATACCGAAACTGGAATCGACGCCAGTTTGAGGTCTTTCGTCATCCATTCGGCCATTTCCTGGTCCGGCCGGGAAGATGAGTTTTTGTAAGAAAGTAGCTGAAAATAACTTCCGGAACAAGGCAACGGTTTAAACGAAGACCCTTTGATCTGCTGCAAGAAATAATCGCGTTTTTGCTGATAGAATTCCCCAAGGTGAAGATAGTTCTCCTGGTTGGTCAAATATTCCGCCAAGGCGAGCTGAACAGGGGTGTTTACACTAAACGTAATAAACTGGTGTGTCTTCCGGATTTCTTTCGTCAGGTACTCCGGCGCTACCGCATATCCGACCTTCCAGCCGGTTGCATGAAACGTTTTTCCAAACGAGAAAACCGCCACGCTTTGTGATGCCAGTCCCGGGAACTTCAAAACGCTTTGATGAATACATCCATCAAAAATAATCCGTTCATAAACTTCATCGCTGAGTACGATAATGCCATGCTTCAACGCAATTTCTTCCAGTTGCTTTAAATCGTCTTCCTTGAGTACCACGCCGCACGGATTGTGTGGTGTATTGATCATGATCATTTTTGTACGAACACTAATCCTGGAGGTTACATCACTCCAGTCGATGGCAAAGTAAGGCGGCCATAAATTAATATGAACCGGAACTCCTCCGTTTAACCGGATTGCCGGATCGTAGGAATCATAGGCCGGGTCAAAAACGATTACTTCATCGCCCGGATTAACCAGTGCGGCAATGCTTGAGAAGAGTGCTTCCGTCCCACCGGCTGTGATGGTGACTTCCGTTTCTGGATCCGTTTTACGTTGATAGGTATTTTCAAGTACTCCCGCAATCTTTTTTCTCAACTCCAGTGTGCCCGGCATTGGCGCATATTGATTGTATCCATCCTGCATTTTGCGGTTGATGAGTCCAATCAGTTCTTCAGAAACGTTGAAATCCGGAAAGCCCTGTGAAAGATTAATCGCTCCCTCTTCCAACGCCATACGTGACATGACGGTAAATATGGAAGTTCCAATTTCAGGAAGGCGGGAAATTATTTTCATTTGATTTACTCCTTAGGTTCGTTTAAAGTTTGAACACGTCTTGCCTTCCTTCAGTTTTCTATCATGGGCATCAGTTTCATCATTTCCATCAGCGGTCCTTCTTTAACGGTGCCAGTATCCTGTACTCCGTCTCCACAGCCCCTTTGCTGATGTTATTCAGTTTTCTTTTCAGCAATCGTTTCTTCAAGGGCGTGAGGTAGTCAATAAAAAGCTTTCCTTCAATGTGATCGTATTCATGCTGAATAATACGGGCTTTCATTCCGTCAAATTCCTCCTCCACGGAGGTCCAGTTTTCATCAAAATAACGGATACGAATCGTTGCTTTGCGCAAAATATCTTCGCGGATAGTGGGGATACTTAAACATCCCTCCTCAAATGGCCATGGTTCACCATGTTCTTTTAATATCTGCGGATTGACAAAAATTTTTTTGAAATCTGCCAATTCGGGTTCCTCTTCGATGGTTGAGCCATCCACGACAAACAACCGGACACTCTTTCCAATCTGCGGGGCTGCCAATCCGATCCCATGCGCCCCATGCATGGTATCAAACATATCGATCACCAAAGTCTGGATGTCCGACCCGACCTTGATATCCTGGGCCTTTTTCCTCAACACCGGATCACCGTACACGATAATGGGATAGATCATTCTTCAGGAAATTTTGGCAAAGTTAGGTACGAAATGGGATTTCTGAAAATAACCCTGCCTTACCGCTGGGTGCCCGGGGTCTGCTGTCTGCCTGCACCTACCTCCTGGTAAGCATATAACTCTGTAAAATCAATGTCGCACTGATCTTGTCCACATTCCCTTTCACCCTCCGCTCCTTTTTCTTCATCCCTCCTTCTATCATTGCGGCATGGGCCATCGAACTGGTGAACCGCTCATCGGCAAGGAATATGGGGTTGTCCGGAAAGGTGGTTTTAAAAAGCTCAACAAATTTTCTCACCTGGGGAGCAATTTCTGAATCCTCGTTGTTAAGTCGCTTGGGCATACCAATAACAATTTCCTCGATGACTTCTTTTTGAAAATAGCTTTTCAAAAAGGCAACAAGTTGTGAAGTTTCGATTGTGTCGAGCGCCGTTGCAATAATTTTCAAAGGATCCGTGACGGCAAGACCTGTTCTTTTTAATCCGTAGTCAATCGCAAGAATTCTACCCATGATAAAATTAGTGATCGCAGGTTGTCAGAGACGTCGTTAATTGAGTTTCACTTTCTCTATCAACACCTTCTTCATTTGATTCTCCAACGCCATGGCCTTGGGAAAAAGGATTTCATTTTCTATGCGAGCGTGCGTGACCAGGTTTTTTTCAAACTGCAGAATTTCGGAATAGATCACTTTCACGTGCAACGGTGCATCAGGGGTGAGGTTATAATCACGGGTGATCTTCCGGATACCTTTCATTTCATCATCGTGCGCTTCATGTTCCATCGCAAACCGCTGTAGCGAACTACCTTCCATTTTGTAAAAAAGTTCTGAAGGATTATACTTTCCCCGTATAGCGCGCTCCAGTAACCGGATGTAAACAAAAAGTGTGTCCTCCTCCTCGTAGATGTGATGAATAAAATCCTCAATAAACAAAGGAAAAAGAGTTTTCAAATCTTTCTCTACACCATTGTAGGCGTCGTGATTGGCTTTGAAGCTTTCCACCAGGCGTGCGATGTAGGGAAGTTTGTGCTTAACAAACAAAAAATGAGCGTGTTTAAGATATTCAATGATCAGATCAACAGGATAGGAAATCAAGGGTAGATCTGCCTCCCGAAAATTTTCTCCGGGCGACTCCAATTCACGAACCAGTTGCTCTACTTTCAGGCCTTTTTCGTGACAAACCTCCTCCAGCGTATGTTCCGAATATTCATAGAACTTGATACCAAAATAGTAGAGCACATAGGCCCTTACGTTGTTTTGGTCCACCAAATCCCCTATCCGCCTGTGTTTCAAAGCCGTTTTGTCCATGATTGAAGGGTAAAGATAAAAAACAAGGACCAATTGGCAATAGGTAGAATAACCCGGCCTTAAAACCGCGGCTATTGGGGAGTTCGCAGATCATCAATTATTTTTACACATATTGCCAAATGCCTTGTCCATGACTTATCCAATTTTAATCTTGTGCCGTTAGTATACATTTAAGTCACCGTCACCTCAATCCGTATCATCCGTACATCATTTAAATCAGCAGTCAAATGAACCTACCCAGCAACTCAAAATATCAAATTGGCCTCCCCATCGTTTTGTGCATTGGCTTAGCCGCCGGGGTATTGATCGGCGCCAATTTCAGCGGGCATACTTCAAGCCAATCCGAGGACGAAGTACAGAAATTTCGTGAAGTGCTGGGCCTGGTGAAAAACGAATATGTTGACGAGGTGAAAACGGATGGTCTTGTCGAAGATGCCATTCAACACTTGCTCACCCAGTTGGACCCGCACTCTGCTTACATCTCCTTAAAGGACCGCGAAGCTGCTAACGAAGATCTGCGTGGAAATTACGAAGGCATCGGCATTGAGTTCAATATTTTTCACGATACATTGGTCGTGGTTTCACCGCTTAGCGGAGGTCCGTCCGAGGCGGTTGGCTTGCTCCCCGGTGACAGGATCATCAAAGTGGATACCAGCGTGATCGCAGGCGTAAAACTTTCAAATGCCGAGGTCATGAGACACTTGAAAGGCCCCAAGGGCACCCATGTAAAAATTGAAGTACTCAGAAAACATGTAAAAGACCCCTTGATCTTTACGATTATCCGCGACAAGATTCCCCAATTTTCTGTTGATGCTTCTTATATGATGGATAAGGAAATCGGATACATCAAGGTGAGCCGGTTTGCACAAACAACATTTGATGAATTCCAGCAAGCCCTTGTGGCCTTGAAGAAAAAAGGAATGAGAAAACTAGTCCTCGATCTTCAGGGAAATCCCGGAGGATATATGAACCAGGCCATTGATCTCGCCGATGAATTTCTTCCGGCCGGAGAAAAAATCGTCTTTACCAATGGCAAGGATAAAAAATACAATTCCGATGCGATGTCAACCAACAAAGGTGAATTTGAGAAAGGGGATTTAATTGTTTTGATCAACGAGGGGAGTGCCTCAGCCTCGGAGATTCTAGCGGGCGCATTGCAAGACAACGATCGTGCACTGATTGTAGGACGAAGGTCATTTGGAAAAGGCCTGGTGCAATCACCGTTTGATTTAAGGGATGGCTCGGAACTTCGCCTGACGATTTCAAGATATTACACTCCCAGCGGTCGCTCGATTCAAAAACCTTACGGAAATGAGCAGGACTATCAAAAAGACATCATCACGCGCTACAAGCATGGAGAATTCTTTACTGCCGACAGTGTGAAATTCAATGATTCCCTAAAATTTAAAACAACCAACGGACGTTCGGTTTATGGCGGCGGTGGAATCATGCCGGACTATTTTGTTCCGCTGGACACGGCGCTCAACAGTCATTATCTCAACGAATTGTACAATTCTAATTCTTTGCCTGAATACACGTTCAACTATGCTGAAGCGCATAAAGCCGAATTACAGAAAATGGGATACGAAGCTTTTCATCAGAACTTTGAAGTCACCGGCGCCATGTTGGACGGCTTAATGGCTGTCGGAAAAAGAAACAAGGTGGAACCCGATTATAAAGACCTTGCCAGGGATAAGAAAGTATTTCAGGTTCACGTCAAGGCCCAAATCGGCAGGAAGATCTGGAGCAACAACGGTTTCTATCCCATTTTCAATGAGACCAACGAAATCCTGCAGCAATCAATCAAAATGTTTGACAAGGTGCCAGAGATCAGCAGAAGAAAACTTTGATTCTTGCTGAGTAGCTTTGCTGAAAAAAAACAGGATCTCGCCACGGAATCACTAAGTCACCTATTTGCACAAGTATCTTCTGAATTAGTCAGGGTTTCCGTTCGCAAATCCTCCACGCTGGAACACCGCTGTGTTAAATTTTTGCCCTAACTTTACCACATCAGGTGCCATGGAAATCAATTTCGACAACCTTAAAAGACTTTTTGAGAAAGTAAAATCCATTGGATTTCTTGAAAGGCTGTTCAATTGGAGTAACGTTAAAGATCAACTCATTGACGCCAGTGCCGACCTTCAAAAGGTATCTTCGGCGCTGG
This sequence comes from Bacteroidia bacterium, assembly GCA_043785125.1. Taxonomy (GTDB): domain Bacteria; phylum Bacteroidota; class Bacteroidia; order Cytophagales; family Cyclobacteriaceae; genus ELB16-189. The sequence continues at coordinate 2,404 of JAYVXP010000069.1, read as the reverse complement.
AAAGCCTCAAATCCGAAAACTTAAAAACCGAAAACCAGCTCACCGTCGAAAAGGCAGCTACAAAAAATCTGCAGGATGCCGTCAACCGGCTTAACACAGAGAATGAACTGCTAAAAAATTCCTCTTCCCTCCAAAATGAGCGGATTGAGTCTTTGCAAAAAGAAGTGACCACGTTGAGCACCAAAAACGATCAATATTTAAAACGCGGTAACGAATTGTCATTCGAAGTAAATGGCCTGAAAATCAAAGTGGAAAATGCGGAAAAAGAACTGCGCGAAACTCGCGATGAAAATCTTCGGTTTAGAAAAGACGAAGAACACCGGATACAAGATCATTCAAAACTTATTTCTTCTTTAAAAGATATTCAGGACAAAGTTCAAAAAGACAGAGAAAAGGAGATTGACGACAAAAATAAAATAGAAATAGAGAGAATAAAGAACTTAAAAGAAACGTGGTTCAACCATGAGGAAAATGTAAAAGCCCGTATCAAAGCAATTTGTGGGAAGCACGGCGTCGATTATTTGGATACCGTTCCCTTTAAAGGGAAGCCGGACAATACGCTTAAAATAAAGGACGAGTACATCATCTTTGATGCTAAAAGTCCTGCCGGTGATAATCTGTCCAACTTTCCAACCTACATCAAGAATCAGGTCGAAAGTGTCATGAAGTATGTGAAAGAAGAAGATGTGAGAAGGGAGGTCTTCCTGGTAGTGCCGACCAACACGCTCGAACATCTCGACCAATTTGAATACAAACTCGCGGACTATTACGTCTATGTTGTTTCACTTGATTCGCTTGAGCCCATCATTATTGCACTTAAGAAGATTGAAGAATATGAGTTCGCTGAACAACTCAGTCCCGAAGAAAGGGAAAACATATGTCGTGTGATTGGTAAATTTATTCATCTTTCTAAGAGGAGAATTCAGATTGACGGATTTTTTGCCAAGCAGTTTTTTGAATTGGTTTACCGGAGTGAGGCCGAATTGCCCAAAGACATCCTGGACAAAGTCATTGAATTTGAGAAATCAGAAAAGTTAAATCCCCCGATTGAAAAACGAGCCAAGCAAATCAGTACCAAAGAATTGGAAAGTGACGCCGATAAACTAAAAACCGAAGCCACACAACAGGGCATCATGACCCAGGACGCACTGCTGTCAAAAGAACTTAACAAACTGCCGCTCTATTCGACTGAACCCGAACCTGAAGTAAGTAAGGATCAGGGCAAACTATTCAGCTAACACAACATCAAGTCCATAAAAAAACTGCCCTTTAACCGGCAGCTTTTTCTGTTTCAAAATTATCTCACCTCAAACGGAGGTGGTTTGGGTGCGCTGAATGCTTTCTTTAACCGCTCCTTAATCTCGGTAATGGCACGTTCAAGTTGCGGGTCTATTCCCTTCGCCATCGATGCAAGGTCTTCCTCAACAGCAATATCCGGATCTACACCGTGGCCTTCCTTAAACCACGTTCCATCCAGGTTATACATACGGAACGTGGGGACCGTAACGCCACCGCCATCAATAAGATCTGGTACACCACTGATTCCAATTAACCCTCCCCATGTGCGTGTGCCTATCAGGGGTCCTAATCCGGCTTTCCGGAAGTAATCAGGAAAAGCGTCTCCACCTGATCCGCTCCAGCCATTGATCAGCATAACCTTTGGACCATAATTGGCATACTGCGGCCATGGCCACGGCTTTCCATCACGGATTGCCCAGAACACAATCGGCGGGCGATTCAGTATTTCGATAAACCGGTCTGGGATCTGTCCACCATTATTAAATCGTTCATCGATGATCATTGACTTCTTATCCCACTGTGCGTTGAACTGTCGAATCAATTCATTCTGTCCATCAACGCCGGTGCTTCTTACATAAACATACCCCGCTTCACCGTTAGTCGCTTCGTTGACACGTTTTCTATTTTTCTCAATCCATTCAAGATGTCTGAGACGGGCCTCATCATTCAGTGTTTCTACCACCGCCAACTTGGCTCCTTGCCAAGAGGCAGTTGTGTTATACATGAGTTCAACCGTTTTACCGCCAAGTCCCTGAAAGGCAGCAAAGGGTTCGGCTTGCGTAGTGAGTGGAACTCCATTAACGGCCAGAATGTAATTTCCCTCTTTAATTCCCACACCAGGCAAGTCCAGAGGCGATCGGATTTCAGCATCCCAGATAGCACCACGAACAATTCTTTTGATTTTATAAAACGTTCCTTCGGCCTGCCAATCCACGCCCAGGTAGCCTACTGACTTTTGTTTTTCACTCTCCTCATCTCCGCCAAATCGGTAGGTGTGGGATGCGTTGAGTTCACCGATCATTTCTCCAATCACAAAATTAACTTCCTCGCGGGTGGAAGCGCCTTCGAGCATTTTGCCATATTGGTCCCGAACTTTGTTCCAATT
>JAYVXP010000068.1:0-22523 GCA_043785125.1 Bacteroidia bacterium | reverse complement strand
CGGGACAAAATGTTTGTAGAAATAGTGTCGCATCATGTCGTGGTTGTCCTGTAGGGACAATACATGCACTTGGTTGCAAACCTGCTCCAACCAAAGGTAGTGTCCCTACAGGACACAACTTCTTGTTTCATTCCATTTTCTACAAACATACCGTCCTTACAGGACGGGGTTGGAAATAAGTGTTCGGGTCGGGTTTTGAAAATTCGGTTGGCGAAATCACCTTTTCTAAAGACTTGTCTCATCGCACATATTATCAATAAACATTTCTGGGCGGGGTTTCTGACTTCAAGCAGTCCCCTCATCTTTTCTCAAGACCTGTCCCATCGGGACAAAATGTTTGTAGAAATAGTCTCGCGTCATGTCGTGGCTGTCCTGTAGGGACAATAGCTGTTCTTGGTTGCAAATCTTCTCCGATCAAAGGTAGTGTCCCTACAGGACACAACTTCTTGTTTCATTCCATTTTCTACAAACATACCGTCCCTACAGGACGGGTTGGAAATAAGTGTGCGGGTCGGGTTTTGAAATTCAGTGGGCGAAATCACCTTTTCTAAAGACTTGTCTAATCTGAAAATGTAAAGGATTAATCATTAATAACTGTCAAATTTTTTCAGAACGAGGCAACTCATTATTTTCTCAAGACCTGTCCCATCGGGACAAAATGTTTGTAGAATGTGTATCTCTTCATATCGTGGTTGTCCTGTAGGGACAATACCTGACTACTAAGAAAGCGTTACCCCGCACATCGCCGGGCAAAAAATAAACCGCTGAATCAATTGGCTTTAATTCTTCCAGCAAGGACTTTCCTTTATTCACATCCCTTCCGCTGAGAATCAACCTGGCTCCTTGTGGGGCAAATAGATTGGCAGCCGCTCTTCCTATACCGCTCGTGGCGCCGGTAACAATAAAGATTTTGTCTTTCAGGTCCATATTGATCTGGCGTTAGAAAGATTCCCTGAGTTCATATGCCTTTCTCAACTTGGAAATCAACACTTCCGACTCCTGGAAGTCGAGCGTTTGTTGTCCGTCACTAAACGCCTCTTCCGGTTTTTCGTGTGTTTCATAGATAATACCGTCGGCCCCGGCCATCACGGCTGCGAGCGCAACTGGCTCCACGTACTCACGCAGTCCGATCCCATGAGATGGATCGGCAATCACCGGCAAGTGCGTTTTGTCTTTGAGTATGGGAATGGCATTGATGTCCATGGTATTGCGGCTTGCCCTTTCGTAAGTGCGTATGCCACGCTCACAGAGAAGAAGTCGCTCATTTCCGCCACTGAAAACATATTCCGCTGAAGAGAGTAATTCCTCAATGGTGCCCGAAATACCCCGTTTGATCATCACAGCCTTGTCCACCTTGCCCAATTCATCCAACAAGTTAAAATTCTGGGTATTGCGTGCACCTACCTGATACACATCGATGTAGTCATACATTTCTGCAATCTGGCTGACTTGCATCACCTCGCTGATTATTTTAATGCCCGCCGCGCGCGCCAGGGTGTACCACATCTTCAATCCTTCAACACCCAGGCCTCGAAATGCATACGGTGAACTCCTTGGCTTAAACACGCCTCCCCGCATAAGACGCACCCCATTTTTCACGAGGTGAGAAATCGTGGCCTCAACCTGTTTTTCAGTTTCGATGGAGCAGGGTCCTGCCATTATCGAAAGAGAACCATTGCCAATCACGACTCCATCCCCGAGGTCAATTTGAGACCGTTCCACTTTCCATTTTCGCGATACCAATTTATAGTCATCTGAAACGCGGTGTATATCGGCAATGCCTGGCAAATGGCCCAGTGAGCGAAGGTCAAACTCCCTTTTTCCTATGCCCACCAAATAGTGCCCCTGCCCGGTCTTGACTTCAGTCGTTTTGTAACCCAGTTTGGCGATTACCGAAACAATTAATTCTTTTTGCGCTGGAGAAATGGTTTTAGATAACTGAATGATCATCTTCTGTTGCAGTTTGTCTTATCTCAAGAAATTCAAAAATATACATGAAGCATTATGCCCTAATGCTCTTCACAAATGCGCCAATATCCATTTTCAAATCATTGCTTTTTTTGAGCAATGTGATAAAAGCGCTACCTACGATTGCCCCGGCTCCAAATTCACAAGCCGTTGAAAAAGTCTGCTGACTGGAAATTCCAAACCCAATCAGGTAAGGGTTTTTCAACTTCAAACTTTGCAGTCGCTTAAAATAGACTTGCTGATCTGCACTAAAATCGCCCTTGGCCCCCGTGGTGCTTGAAGCCGAAACGGCGTAGATAAATCCGCTCGTGGCTTGATCAATTTGACGGATACGTTCTTCGGAAGTGGTTGGTGAAATTAAGAATGTGTTGGCCAACCCATTCGACTCAAAAAGAGATTGATACGCTCGTTGATATTCATCCATCGGCAGATCGGGCAAAATCACTCCATCGACACCGGATTCCGCGGCCTCTTTGCAGAATTTTTCAATTCCATATTGCAGGACTGGGTTGAGATAACCCATGAGGATAATGGGAAGCTTTGCGGTCTTTCTGATTTCCCGCACTTGTTCCAGAAGCTTCTTCACAGTCATGCCATTGTCTAGCGCGGCTTTATTGCTTTCCTGAATTACCGGCCCGTCTGCAACGGGATCAGAAAAAGGAATTCCGATTTCAATTAAATCCACACCCGCATCCTCCAGATGTTGCGCGATGAAGACCGTATCACCCATTTGTGGAAATCCAGCGGTATAGAAAACCGAGAGAATGCCACTTTTCTTCCTTGAAAAAAGATCGTTTATCCTATTGCCCATAGACCAATGATTAACACTGACTAAACTAATGACCCCGATTCCAATTAGCTAATTTCCGAATTAATACTTCCCCCACTTGATATACGTCTCCAAATCCTTGTCCCCTCTTCCTGATAAATTGATGACGACTACATCATCAGAATCGAATTCCATTTTCTTCAGCACTGCGACGGCATGGGCCGACTCAATTGCGGGTATAATGCCCTCGGTCCGGCTTAGTTCAATCCCTGCTTCCATTGCCTCGTCGTCGGTGGCGCTCATGAATTTGACGCGGCCGATATCAAAAAGGTGCGCATGAATCGGTCCAATTCCCGGATAATCAAGTCCCGCAGAAATGGAATACGGTTCGATGACCTGACCGTCTTCTGTTTGCATGAGCAAGGTTTTACTGCCATGCAGTACTCCCGGTTTACCCAGCGCAGTTGTAGCGGCCGATTCACCGGAGTCCACCCCTTTGCCGGCCGCTTCAACCCCAATAAGGTTTACGTGTCCGGAATCCAGATAATGATAGAATGCGCCGGCGGCGTTACTCCCTCCTCCTACACAAGCAATTACATAATCGGGAAAAGGATTGCCTTCGAATTCGGTCAACTGATTTTTGATTTCCTCGCTGATCACCGACTGGAACCGGGTAACCATATCCGGGTAGGGATGCGGGCCTACAACCGAACCAATGATGTAATGCGTATCCTGTGGGTGGTTGATCCAATGGCGCATCGCTTCGTTGGTGGCGTCTTTCAGGGTCATGTTACCACTCATCGCGGGCACAACCGCAGCACCCAAAATCCGCATCCGTTCAACGTTGGGACGCTGACGTTCCATGTCGAGCTTGCCCATGTAGACGATGCATTCCATGCCCATCAACGCGCATACTGTTGCCGTTGCCACACCATGTTGTCCAGCGCCGGTCTCAGCGATAATTTTTTGCTTACCGAGCCGACGCGCGAGAAGGATTTGCCCTATCGTATTATTGATCTTATGTGCCCCGGTATGACATAAATCTTCCCGTTTCAGGTAGACTTTGGTGTTGTATCTTTCCGAAAGCCGGGTTGCAAAATACAATGGCGTTGGCCTGCCGGCGTAGTTCTTCAGAAGATAGTGAAACTCCTTTTGAAATTCCAATGAATATATAATCCCAAGGTAGTTCTCACGAAGCTCCTCTACATTGGGGTACAACATTTCGGGGATGTAAGCGCCCCCAAATTTTCCATAGTACCCCCTTTCATCTACTTCATATTTCATAGCGTAGTCTTTTCAATATTCTATCCAATGATTGTTTAATAGTGCCATGCGTATATTGTCGATCAAATGAACATCTTTCAATCCCGGCTGCAATTCAACGCCGCTGTTGATGTCCAGCGCATGAATATTCATTCCCTTCAGTTTTTCAATTTCCAGAATATTACCGGGCGAAAGACCTCCACTCAAAAAGAACGGCACTTCCTGATCATATTTTTCCAAAATCTTCCAATCAAAAGTCAATCCGGAGCCCCCATATCCAGGGCCTTTTGTATCAAACAAAAAATAATCCACCGAATTTTTGTAAGACCGTATCACATCAAAATCAAAATCTCCTCCGATAGAGAACGCTTTAATAACTCTCAAACCTTCTGTTTTCAATTCCGCACATTGCTGCACCGTCTCCGTTCCATGCAATTGAATCATATCCAACGAATGCTTTTTGGCCTGATTCAGCATGAGCAACGTTTCTTCATTAACAAAGACACCAACTCTCCTGATGCCCGAAGGGAGGTCTTCCGGGATTTCAAAATTCTGACCTACTACTCTTTTTGAACCAGGATAGAAAATAAAACCCATATAATCCGGATGCAAAGCTGCCACTTTGCGGATGTTTTCCGTATCCCGCATTCCGCAAACTTTCAGCTTGATCCTTTTAGAGGACTGCATTAGTTTCCGCTTTTCTTTTGAGAATATTCAACTCCCGAATGAAGTCCCTTGCCGCTTTCTCGGGTCGACTGTTTTGCATAAATGTCTGCCCAATCAGAAACCCCCGAAAACCGTAGCCTAATAAATCAACAATTATTTCAGGAGATTCGATCCCGCTCTCAGAAACTTTCACGACTGAATCCGGTATTAAAGAAGAGAGTCGTTTACTGATTTCTATGTTCAACTCAAAGGTCTTCAGGTTTCGGTTGTTCACCCCAATTAAGTCCACTTCTGCGCCCCGGTTGTCTTTCAATTCAGTTTCATCGTGTACTTCCATCAGCACTTCCAGGTTTAAGGAGTGCGCTACGGCAGACAATTCATTCAGTTCCTTAGGCTCAAGGGCAGCGGCAATCAACAAAATCGCATCCGCTCCAATCGACTTTGCCTCTACAATCTGGTATTCATCAATAATAAAATCCTTTCTGAGAATGGGGCAGTAATTAAATTTCCGCGCCAGTGTGAGATCTTCATTGCTGCCTCCGAAGAATTGCCGGTCTGTCAATACCGAAAGCGCTGCGGCCCCCGCCTGCATATATCCAATGGAAGTTCGCTCAACCGAAACATACGGATTGATCACCCCTTTGGAGGGCGACTTACGTTTTATCTCTGCAATGATCCCTGATTTATCATCTCTCAATAAATACTTCTTTAGTGAAACCGTCGGTGATTGAAAATAAATACTTTGCTCCAGCAGTTTAACCGGGTAAAGACTTTTGCGTTCGTCTACCTCTTTGCGCTTTTGTTCAATGATTTGATCCAGGATACTCAAGGCTTAATGTTTAAAGTTTAAAGTCCAATGGTTAAGATTTGTTGAGCAGTCTTTTAAATGTCTTCAGGGCTTTGCCGGAGGTTAGAGATTCTTTGGCTTTTGTGATTGCGTTTTCTATTCCGGACTTTCGATCTCCGCAATACAGGGCCATTCCTGCGTTGGCAACGACCACGGCGTTTTGAGCATTGGTGCCACGGCCTTCCAGGATATTCATAAATATCTTTGCAGATTCTTCAACAGAAGACCCACCCCTGATTTCATCTTGATCTATTTCAGGCAAACCCAAATCCCCGGGTTCAATCAATTTTTCGCCCTCGTTGGCAAAGACTTTAAACGGACCCGTCAGTGAAATCTCATCATAGCCCTGAACATCATGAAGAATAACAAATTCCTTGTTGGTCTGCTGATACAAATAGCCATACTGTCGCGCCAGTTCCAAACTAAACACACCTACCAATTGCCTTGGCGGAAATGCAGGGTTTACCATCGGGCCCAACATATTAAAAAAAGTCTTCACTCCCAGTTCCTTGCGGATGGGTGCTACATTTTTCATGGCCGGATGAAAAAGCGGTGCATGCATAAAACAAATGTTAGCCTCCCCCAGGCTCCGCTCCAGTTCAGCCCTTTCGTTTGAAAACTGGTAGCCAAAATATTCCAAAACATTGGATGATCCGCTGACAGAAGAAACACCATAGTTTCCATGCTTGGCAACAGGCTGGCCCGCTGCGGCCACCACAAATGCCGACAACGTGGAAATATTGAACGTGTTTTTTCCATCACCCCCCGTGCCACAAACATCCATAACCTGAGAATCAAACCGGACAGGAACACAAAGCTCCAGCATCGCATCGCGAAAGCCCTGAAGCTCGTCAATGGTAATGGCCCGCATCATGTACACCGTCATAAAGGCGCTCATCTGGCTTGCGTTATATTTCCCGGAAGCCAGGTCCATCAGCACTTGCCTTGCTGTCTCCTTGCTCAGAGAACGGTGTTCTATCAATTCATTCAAAATTGCTTTCATATCTTCACCCTACTCCGCTCCTGAGGAGACCTCCAGGAAGGAGCATTTTCTAAATTTACATTTTTAACCAGTTCTCCATCATTTTTGGTCCATGCTCTGTCATCACCGACTCGGGATGAAATTGAACACCCCGAACATCATATTTTTTGTGGGCCAGCGCCATGACCAGTCCATCCTTGTTTACGGCCGTTACTTCCAACTCATCAGTAATACTTTCCGGAACCACAGCCCATGAATGATAATGCGTGACGGTAAATCTTTCAGGAAGACCCAAAAACATTTTTTCGCTTCTGTTTCCCACAATGACCTCCGAGGTGACACCGTGAAGCACCTTTGGAATATTATACAATCTCGCACCAAACACTTCAGCAATTCCCTGATGCCCGAGACAGACTCCCAAAATGCTCTTTGTCGAACTATATTCCCTGACCACCTGCTTCATAATCCCTGCCTCATCGGGAATTCCCGGACCCGGAGACAGCAGGATTTTATCATATCGTATTACTTCTTCCAAGGAAATTTTGTCGTTTCGGAAAATATCCATGGTATACCCCAGTTCACGAATGATGTGGACCAGGTTATAGGTAAAAGAATCGTAGTTGTCGAGGACGAGGATTTTCATTGGTCTTTAATATTGAAACATGATCATTAAATTTTTTCCGCCATGCCAATTGCTTTTCTTAACGCTTCCAATTTATGGCTCACTTCTTTCATCTCGCTGGCCGGATCCGATTTCGCAACCACGCCAGCCCCCGCCTGATAAATCAATTTATTGTCCTTGCTCAGAAACGTCCTGATCATAATGGCTTTGTTAACATCACCCTTAAAACCAATAAAGCCAATGGCGCCCCCATAAAATCCGCGATTGTTGTTCTCATATTTGTTAATAAGGGACATGGCCATGTGTTTGGGCGCACCAGAAAGGGTCCCTGCCGGGAAGGTATCTGCGGCCAGTTTCAAGGGTGAAGCGCCGTCATGGAGTTTGCCTTTTACCTTTGAAACCAAATGAATTACATGCGAATAATATTGGATTTCCTTAAACACCTCCACTTTTACCTCTTTCGAATCACGGCTTAAGTCGTTGCGCGCCAAATCCACCAGCATCACGTGCTCAGCATTCTCTTTTTCATCCAGCGTGAGTTTGGCCGCCAATTCTGCGTCTTCCTGATCGTTGCCCGATCTGCGAAAGGTACCAGCAATTGGATATATAAATGCCTCACCGTTCTTAATCTGAATCTGTGCTTCAGGGGATGATCCGAATATTTTAAAACTCCCGTAATCAAAGTAGAATAGATAGGGAGATGGATTGATTGATCGCAGTGCTCTGTAAACGTTGAATTCGTCGCCTTTGAATTCCTGTGTAAATCTGCGGGATAAAACTATTTGAAAAACATCTCCGCGCAAACAACTCTTTATTCCGGATTCCACCATTTTCAAAAACGTTGCGTCGGATATTGCCGATATTTCGGTTCCGGCAGATTGAAAAGAGAAGGTCGAAAACCGGTTGCTGTAGATAAGTTTTTCCAGTTTTTCGAGGTTCCTTCCTTCATCTGAAGCCGGGCCGTAAGCGTTCTCCATCAAGGTCAGTTCATTCGAGAAATGATCTACAACAATCACATAACGATAAACCTTATATACAACATCAGGCACCAGTTTTTCTCTTATGGTAATGTCAACATCTTCAAAAAAACGGATGGCATCATATGTCATGTACCCAAAAAGTCCAGCTGAGATGAACTTGGAATGAACCTGATCCACCTCAAAAGACTGCCTGAATTCATCGAGCTTATCAAGAACCTGACCTTTTACGCTGATGGGTTCTTTCGTTATCGTTTTGTCTGGATAACGCATTTCAATAATATTGTCTTTCACCTGAAAGGATGCAATCGCATCACAACAAATAAACGAAAGGCTGTTTTCGTGACCGTGATAATCCGAGCTCTCCAGAAGAATTGACCCCTGAAAAACATCGCGCAGTTTTAAATAAATATTCACTGGCGTAAGTGTATCTGCCAGCAGTTTCTTGGATTGGGTTGTGAGTTTGTATTGCATTCCTAAAAATTCAAAATTCCAGATTCAATATTTAATATTCACGCGAACCCCTCTATTATTAAATTTCTCAGGCTCGTAATGAGGTTAAAAACCAGAAGCCCACCCCGATGGATCGGGGCGGGCTTCTAACGATTATTAGTTTATTTTACCTAAAGCAAGCCGCTCACCGATCGAAAATCGAACGATGCCACCAGCTTGCCAGGGTATTGATTTTCATCATTTATTCAGTTGTTTCAGGTTTTTTCTTGGTTGTCCTTTTTACTTTGGGCTTCACTTCCACAGCCTCTACTGTCGCCAACACCGGTTTAAGCACCACGGCTCTCTTAATTTTAGCCTTAATTTCAGATTTTTTTCTGGAATTGCCAAACGAGCCTCTCCACCGTTTTCCTTTTTTTGATTTCTTATCTCCTTTTCCCATTGGTTTGAAACTTTCTTTTGCAATATTAGGAAAGGACTTGGTCTTTACAAAATCTTCAAAAAAATGGTAATGTCTAACCCCAGCCCTTAAGGCTTGGGTTAGGGGTGTCCAAACCCGGAAAGACAGCAATAAAAAGACTGATTTAAGTGGTCAGGGTATCCCGCATGCATGCCATGCCACTTACCAAATCACCACCCTATCCTTTTCGTCACGAAACATTTTATCTCCTGCCTTTATTCCAAATGCTTTGTAAAACGCAGGCATGTTGGAAACGGGTCCGTTAGCACGATACATTCCAGGAGCATGTTCGTTGGTTAACACTTGAGTTCGCAAGGCCTCCTCCCGGTACTTTGTCCTCCAAATAGTAGCCCATGACATAAAAAATCTTTGCTCCGGACTCAATCCATTGATCAACCCTGGTTTCTGATTGAACTCCCGAAAAAAACGCAAGAGCCCATCATGCGCAGCGTTCAAACCGGCGAGGTCGCCGATGTTTTCCCCCAGTGTAAATTGACCTTGCACGTACAATTCTGGTAAAGGCTGATATCGATTGAATTGTTCAACCAGCACTTTTCCTTTCTCCTTAAACTTGTTCAAATCTTTTACTGTCCACCAATTCTTAAGGTTTCCATCGGCATCAAACCGGCTCCCCTGGTCATCAAATCCATGGGAAATCTCATGACCGATTCCGGCACCGATAGCACCATAGTTGACGGCCTCGTCGGCGCGATAATCATAAAAGGGCGGTTGTAATATTCCCGCAGGAAAAACAATCTCATTAAACTGAGCGTTATAATATGCATTTACCGTTTGAGGGGTCATATCCCAAACCGTTTTATCAACCGGCAAACTGAGTCGATTGATCTGTTCTTTAACCTGATATCGGAGGGCATTCAAGATATTGCCGTAATATGAACCCCTGTCTGGAATATGATCAACAATGAGTCCGTTGTAATTCTTCCACTTGTCAGGAAATCCAATTTTGACGGTGACGGCGCTGAGTTTTTTGAGTGCCTTTTTCTTCGTCGAGTCCGACATCCATTCGAGTTGTTTGATGCGGTCGGCGAATGCAAACCTGATGTTTTCCACCATCTCCATTGCTTTCTTTTTTGCTTCGGGTGGAAAGGTTTCCGCCACATAGAGTTTTCCAATGGCCTCACCAAGGTATTGATCCGAAGTCTCGAGGACGCGTTTCCATCGCCTGGGTAGCTGCTCCGTACCATGAAGGTATTTTGAATTGAACTCAAACGATTCCCTTACCGACGCATAATTCAAAAAGGGCGCTGCTTTCCGCACGAGCGTCCAGCGGAGATAATGTTTGACATCCTCTAATGAAAAAAGGTTAACAACTTTCTCATACCCCTTCAGGAAGACAGGCTGAGTCACGATCACGGAATCCACTTTGACTCCCATGGTTAAAAAGTACGCCTTCCAGTTGATCGATGGAATAAGATTTGAGAGATCGCTCACCGAAAATCGGTTGTATTGCTTGAGTGCGTCCCTCCTGTCTTCTTTTGTAAAGGTAGCACTGGCCAATTCTTTCTCGATGGATAGCACGCGGCCAGCCGACTTTCTGGCTTTCGCTTCATCCCAGCCCAACAGGATCAGCATCCTAGCGAGATGTTGTTCATAGCGAGCAAGCGTTTCCTTTGACTTAATGTCTGTTTTAAAATAGTAATCGCGTTCCGGCAAACCAATTCCTCCTGAACCCAGGTAAGCAGCCATCCTTTGACTGTTTTTCATATCCGGTGAAACGCTGAATTTGAAAAAGGCGTCTCCGTTCATTTTATCATCTTCAATGAGATAATTCTGAAGGTCAGCCTTGTTGGCTATGGTGTTGATCTTGTCCAGGAGCGACTTCAACGGCATCATCCCTGCCTTTTCGGCCGACAGCGAATCCATTCCTACCTGGTAAAAATCAACCGCTTTGCGTTGGTCTGTCCCTTCCAGATACTCCTTATGATTCTCGCTTCTCTCTAGTATTGTTCTTAGTATTTTGTTGTTGTGCTCCCGCAATTCCAAAAATGCATTCCAGAGTCCGCGGTCTGAAGGGATGGTCGTTTTTGAAATCCAGCCACCATTAACATACCGATAAAAATCCTCTGACGGAGAAACGGTGGTATCGCGGTTGGCGAGGGCAATGCCCACTGTCTCAGGCAAAGCCTTTCCATCTTCCGTAGATTTCGCGCAAGACGTCAGCAGCCAGCTTAAGAGCAATACCCAGGTTATTTTATTCATTAAGATGCGGTTCTAATTTCTTGTAAATTAAGAAAAGTTTGGTGGGAAGGCGAGCCAAACTTAACCGCAATTTATTCGGAATTGCTTAGCGCAACTTTGCGTCTCAGCGTTAAGTTCACCTCGGAAGTCGAAACAAAATACAATCCTTCGGTTGGTTTCCCTGGTTTACAAACCGAAACCATTTCTCAAGCCTAACTTCTTCTACCAATCCGGATTTTATCAGCACCTTTATAGAGGCAATATTTTCTGCATCAACGAATGTGCCGATACGATAAACTTCCGGCAATGCATTCACGATCATCATCATCTGCTGGCAAACCTCGGTTGCAAATCCATGACCCCAATGGTGTGGACCCAGGATATACCCAAATTGTATTTTTCCCTGATCATGGAGCAGGCCAAAACTTCCGATAAATCTTTGATTTTCCTTTAGCTGAATTCCAAAGGAATAGTCTATTCCCTTTTCCCAGCCGGTGATGGCATAATTCAAAAATTTGCGCGTATCCTGAATAGATTGATGGGTGGCCCATGAAACAAAATGCGTGGGCTCCTTTTTGCTGGCGTACACATAAAATATTTTCTCGGCGTCTTCGTACCTTAGTCGCCTGATCAAAAGCCGTGGCGTCTCTATTCTTTCGGGAATAGCCAGTTTCATGTCCGTAAAGTATGAGTAAAAATATCGTCCATCAATATTTCAAAAAAGAACTGGAAGGTGCAAAAATTCTGTTGAAAGTTAACCCAATTCACCTCAACGGAACAGAACTCACGATACCACAAAAGGGTGACGTGGATGTCAGAAACCTTGAATTCGATGCCCAAATCTTTGACGATCTGAAAGCAGATGGTTTTGAAGAAGTGAATGCAATGGAGTTTAATCTTTACCTGGCCGGTCTGCTATAAACGACAGAAGGAAAATTCACGTCCGGTTGTCCTTTCGTGCGACATTCATTTCACAATCAAGGGGGCAACTTTCCTTGGGTGTTGTTCATAAAATGGTAACTTTGCACCGGCAAATCGGCACGACCAGCTCCTGCTGAACTCCCCCAGGACCGGAAGGTAGCAAGGGTAGGCAGTTGTAGCGGTGCGATGCCGGTTTGCTATTTTTTATTACGGGACTTTACTTGTCTTGGGTCTCATCAAAAACACATAACCAAATATCGATCTGCAACCAAGATTGCAGATTTGAGAACAACCAAACCGCTATGAAATTCTTCATCGACACAGCAAACCTCAATGAAATCAAAGAAGCCTATGATTTGGGTGTTCTGGATGGCGTCACCACCAATCCATCGCTAATGGCCAAAGAAGGTATCGGGGGAAAGGAAAAGGTGATGGCACATTATAAGACCATTTGCAATATTGTAGATAACAATGTGAGTGCAGAAGTCATTGCCATCGACTTTGAAGGAATGATTCGGGAAGGAAAAGAACTGGCCAAGATTGACGATAAAATCGTGGTGAAGGTACCCATGATCAAGGATGGTGTAAAAGCCATTAAAAAATTTACCAGCGAGGGAATTCGGACCAATTGCACGTTGGTATTTTCTTCAGGACAAGCCATTCTGGCTGCCAAAGCTGGGGCTTCTTATGTCTCCCCATTCGTAGGCCGATTGGATGACATTTCAGAAGATGGCCTTCAGCTTGTTGCCCAAATACGACACATCTACGACAACTATGGTTATGGTACTGAGATTCTCGCCGCCAGTATCCGACACACTATTCATTTGATCAAGTGTGCTGAGATCGGATCTGATGTAGTTACTTGCCCACTGAAAGTGATTTTGGATTTATTAAAGCATCCACTAACCGATAGTGGACTTGAAAAATTCCTGGCTGATCATAAGAAAGTTAACGGTTGAAAATCTTCCCATTTTTCAAAAGCAGCAATTGAACCCCATGTTCTCTTCTGATCCTGTCGTTCGGGTAAGAGATGCAACAATCTTCCAGGATCAGAACAGCGTCCTGACCGATCTGAACTTTGAAATTGAAAAAGGTGAATTTACCTATTTGGTTGGGCGTACCGGGTCCGGAAAATCATCCCTTTTAAAAACATTTTATGCCGACCTTCCCTTGCGATTGGGTGACATCAGCGTAGCCGGCTTCACCATTCGTGAAATCAAAAGTCATCAAGTGCCTTTGCTCCGCAGAAAAATCGGTATTATTTTTCAGGACTTTCAACTTTTCCCTGACCGCACTGTTGGCGAAAACCTAACATTCGTAATGAAAGCGACCGGTTGGAAAGAAAGCGCCAAGGTGAAAGAACGTTTGGCCGAAGTACTGATGCAGGTGGGGCTGGGATCGGTTGAAAAGAAAATGCCACACCAGCTTTCGGGCGGTGAACAACAACGCGTTGTTATTGCAAGAGCACTGATTAATGAACCGGTTATTTTGATCGCCGACGAGCCTACCGGAAATCTCGATCCGGAAGTTTCCAGCGGAATTATGAAAGTTTTTCAACAGATTAATAAAAGCGGGACGGCAGTATTGATGGCCACCCATAGTTACGGGTTGATCAAGCGCTTTCCGGCGCGTGTCCTGAAGTGTGAAGAAGGGAAGATTCGCGATTCAAACAAGGAACAATTCGAATTGAAAAGCGAAGAAGATTTTTAGGATCAATAGATCACAACGGGCACGAAGGAAGGCACAAAGTGCACAACGTTAATTGAATTTCAAGGATTAAACAGAAATTCGTGATCCTTGTGAACTCGTGACTGCAATTTGACATCTTACACCTGAGACTACACCATGGCTGGTTTGGGTTTCTGAACTGGCTTTTTGGAATCTTCCAGTTTCTTAATTTGCTGATTGAGCAGATCAATCCGAACCAATAAATTCAATACCAGCGCGTCCCTTACCTTTTCGCCGGGACGGCTTTTCATCTCTTCACGCAATACCTGGTACATGGCTTCCAGTTTTTGAAAATCCTGCGTAAACTGATCATGCTCTCCGTTTGCATCGAAGTCGTTGATCATGGCCACCTTCTCTGCAATTTGCTTACTGTAAAAAGATTCCAGATCGGTAAATTCCGTTTGCGATTTGGCTATTTCACTTCGCTGCAACCGGTCCGAAGTTCTTGTCAAAAAAAAGTAAACCGAGAGACCCAGGAATAACACCGCTGCAACACGCCAGACACCGACTGAATTCCAAATTGTTCTTTGCTTCATCCCTGGGAGCGACGACTCAATGTTACTCCAAATTTTTTCTGATGGCTCCCGGTCATCGAAAACGGATCGGTTTTGGTCTACGAAATTCTTCAATGTGTCTTTCATATCATGCCTCCTTCCAAAAGTTCTTTTAGTTTCTTTTTAGAACGGTTAAACTGCGATTTTGAAGTGGACTCGGTAATCCCCAATATACCGGCAATCTCTCCATGATCATATCCCTCCAATAAATACAATGATAGCACAGACCGGTAACCATCGGGCAATTTTCTGATGGCATTCTTTACTTTATCCACGCTAAACGGAAAATGTTCAAACTCATCTTTGGGTTCTTCATCTTTTATATCCCAGTGATCATCCTCAGGAAACCGTTCCATTTTCTTCTTATTAACCTGATTGATGGCTTTGTTCACCACGATCCTTTTCAACCAGACCCCAAATGTCGAATCGCCCCGGTAGAGATTCAGATTCCGAAAGGCGCTGATGAAAGCCTCTTGTAATACATCCTGCGCCTCCTCCTCATTGTTGACAATTCTGAAGCCGACATTGTACATACTCTTGCTGTAAAGCTTATAGAGTTGATAATACGCCAGCCGGTCACCCCGGAGGCAACGCTGTATTAACTCATCATGTGTCGGTGCGGCCTCCAAGCACTTGTATTCCTATTCAAAAGACAATTCAAATTGCCGATCGTTGCATCCTATTTCAATTTTGCGAGGTTTTGCTTGGCCATGGGAAAATCAGGGGCGAGCACGAGCGCTTCCTCAAACGCCTTTTTTGCTGCCACCTTGTCGTTTGCTTGTTGCGCTAAAAGGCCTTTCAGATTCAAAATTGAGGCTTTTAACGGAAATTCCTTCTGCTTATTTGCCTCATCACTTACGGTAACTTTCATGGAATCAATGTCTTGCTTTGTCAGCAGGATATCGACATTGGTTTTGCTCTCAGCCAATTTCTTCAACTCAAATTGCAACACGGCCATTTTATAGAGTACCCCCGAATTGTTATTCTGAAGGTAAACCAACTCATAATTGGTCAGTGCCTTATCCCTGAGTCCAATGGCTTCATATCCTGAGGCCGCCAGTTGCAACAAATTAACGTTTTTAGGATTATTGGTTAGAAGATCCTGTGCAATCAGAACAGAGGATATGTAATTCCGGTTTTCAAAATAGTAAACAGCCAGGACATAAATCAAGGAATCATTACTGGGGTTTTCTGTAATGAGATCATACAATGCATCCTTGGCCTGTTCGAGATCATTCCATCGGTTGGCCAGCGCGTTCTTCCGCGCAAAATGTTCAATGAGTGGATTGTATGGCCGTTGAGGTTCTGTGGGTTGCGCAGGGGTTACGCCCTGCGACTGGGTTGGCTGTGTCGTCGGCTTTTTAGGTTGGTTTTGCGCCTGGGCTCCAGCCGTAAGCAGGGTAATCATCAATAATAAAACAGTTCTCATAAAAGAATTAACGGTTTAGTTCTGGTTTAACAAGTCCTTTTTTCTGCGCTATCTCGAGCATTAATTGATACGCCTCATCGCGGTCATTCCGAATTGCGCCATCCAATATAGCTTCTTTAATTTGATCTTTAATTTCCCCCACAACCGGGCCTGGGGCGAGATTGAATAGTTTAATAATTTCATCTCCGGTAATCGGAGGCTGGAAACTGCGAACACGGTCTTTCTCCTCCACCTCTACCATTTTGAGTTCCACCAACTCAAAATTACGCAGGTATTTGGAAACTTTATCCGGATTCTTGGAGGTAATATCGGCGCGGCAAAGTTTCATCAGCGCTTCGCTGTCTTCACCAGCTTCAAACAATAACCTTCGCACAGCAGAATCAGAAACCGCTTTAGACAAAGCTATCGGCCGAAGATGCAGCTTAACCAGTTTTTGAACGAAAAGCATTTTTTCATTCATTGGAAGTTTGAATCTGCGGAACAGCCCGGGTACCATCCTCCCTCCTTTGTCTTCATGACCATGAAATGTCCAACCATGGCCCGGCTCAAAACGCTTGGTCAGCGGTTTTGCAATATCATGAAGGATCGCAGACCAGCGAAGCCACAAGTCATCCGACATCTTCGAAACGTTATCCAATACCTGAAGCGTATGAAAAAAATTATCCTTGTGCGCTTTGTTATCCACATACTCCACACCATGCAGGGCAACCATTTCAGGGAAAAATTGTTTCAGCAGCCCGCTGTGAAAAAGTAATTTAAACCCATACGATGGCATAGGGGAAAGAATGATCTTGTTTAACTCAATCATGATCCGCTCTATGGAAACAATCTCCAGACGAGCAACCTGCTGAATAATAGCTTGAAATGTATCTGCCTCAATATCAAAATTCAATTGTGACGCGAAACGGATCGCGCGCATCATTCTTAATGGATCATCCGAAAAAGTAATGGCCGGGTCAAGGGGCGTTTTGATTACTTTTCTTTTCAGATCACCGAGGCCATCAAAAGGATCATTCAAATCACCATAGTCGGACTCATTTAAACTGATGGCCAAAGCATTGATGGTAAAATCCCTTCTGAGCTGGTCATCTTCAAGTGTACCATCCTCTACCAAGGGTTTCCTTGAATCCGAACGGTATGATTCCTTTCTCGCACCCACAAATTCCAGTTCGAAATCCTGAAATCGTATCATCGCCGTGCCAAAGTTCTTGAAAACAGTCACCTGAACATTACCCAACTGATTTGCAACCTGCCTGGCCAGTTCAATCCCACTGCCAACACAAACAAAATCGATATCTTTTGAAGGGCGCTTCAATTTTAAGTCCCGGACAAAACCGCCAATCACGAAGGCCCTAACATTCAGATTTCTGGCACTGTCGGAAACCGTCTTAAAAATAGGATTTTGGTTTAATTCAGCAGAAAAATTCACAATTACCTCGATTTTAAAACCCCAAAGGTAAGGTATTTCGACAGGATTTGTCTGAGAAATTGTAGCCTGGAATTTATCGCATCTTGTGCATGAACGTTGGGCACGGGATGAATTTCTCTTTTTTCTTGGTCCTGGCCTTCTGGTTGATTCCCATCTTATATTTCAATGCAACTTCGTGCGTGCCTCCCGAGATGGGGCCCAACTCGGAAATGGTGAAATCATAACTGTAGGCTACCTCTATTTTCTCAAAATTAAATCCAAGAATGATGACCACCGCATCCTGGCTCAGATTTCCCTTCGCATTTTTAGTAATGGGGATACCCCTGTACCAAAGACCCAGCACGATGGGGTCATACAAAAAATATGCGCCCACATCCAACTGATCAAACTTGCCTTGCCGACGATAGACAAATGAGGGTGACAAGACCGAAATTCTTTCTTTTTTAAATGGACCGCTGTATAGCGGAATCCGAATCCCACCATGAATCATCGTCTTGATTGGAATGCTCGCTTCTTCATTTACCAGGGAGCGGTTGGGGCGATTGATATGGCTTTCCGAGAACCCAAACCAAAACGTTTTGTTGTACACCAACATGCCTGCATTAAAATCAAAATAATGTGCCATCCCTAAATTGTTCAGCACCGGGTCATCACTGGGCACATTGCCGCTGGCATCGAATTGCAATTGATCTCCAAAAATTAATTTATTCAAATCGATACTCCTGAACGCATAGCCAAAGTTAAGTCCCGTGGAAATCACCCACTTGTCCGACACTTTCATCTTATAAGAATACAAGAAATTAAACTGCGTGGATTTCATTCCTGCCGTACCTGCCTTGTCGACCGATGCAAGAAATCCAACCCCGCTGTTATAATTATAAAGATTGTAATCATAGGAAACGGCAAACGTCTCATAACCCCGCGCCAGGTTGGGCCATTGGTTTCGATAGTTGGCGATGAAGCGATGATCGTTGGTGGTGCCCGTAAAAGCGGGGTTGAGATATAATGGTGCCGAATAGTATTGGGAGAATTGGGGGTCTTGGGCCACGACAGCAACAGGCCAGGATGAAAAGATTAAAAAGTAAAATATTCTCATCTCAATAAATTTAAAATTCAAGATCGTGTTCGCCAACTTTCATCGGATAAGATTTACATCGCCCACGCGCACAATTTTTTCACCATTCTCAGTGAGGGCGGTCAGCTTATAGACGTACACATCCTGTGGGCAAAGCCTGCCGTTGTAATATCCATCCCAACCGGCTTGGGCATCGCGACTTTCAAAAAGCAATTCTCCCCACCGATTGAAAATCAACAGCTCAAATTCAACTACGCCCCGCATGAGTGGGAGAAAAGTATCGTTTTTTCCATTACTCGATCCCGCACCCCCCGTGGCGCCCGTCAGGTTGGGTGAAAAAGCATTGGGGATAAGCACTTGTCCTCCCTTTTCAACCCTCACTATATTATTCAAAACAGTAGTGTCTGAACAGCCGTGGGAATTGGAAGCAACAAGGGTTATCGTAAAGACCCCATCCGTAGTGTATTTATGTTCGGGCTGCGGTTCATTGGAATTTGTTCCATCGCCAAAATCCCATAAATAGGAAGATGCATCGGTACTTCGGTTGCTGGTATAAAGCAGGCCACCGGGAATATATATCAAGATCGGCTTCACAACAAAATCGGCTCGTGGTTTTGGATAAACTTCAATAATCATGGACTTAGTAGCCGTGACGGTCTGACCCGTAATGTTCGACGCCGACAAAGACACAGTATACGTGCCGGACTGAAAGTAGGTAAATGTGGGGTCAAAGGATCTGGAGGTTGCTTGTCCATATCCAAAATCCCATGCATAACTTTCGGGGTCGGCATAACGTGAAAGATTCGTGAATTTCACAGTGAGCGGCGCGCATCCCGAAGCCGGATCGTAGGTAAAATCAACGATGGGTGGAATGGCCTCAATCACAATAGTTTGTGATTGAGTTTCAGCACATGCTCCACTTGTTACGGTAAGTAAAATAGTATACGAACCATAGGTGGCATACGTATGGGTAATGGTGGGGTCGGATAAAGTGGACGTGGTCCCATCTCCAAAATCCCAAAGATATTGCCATGGTCCGGGAGTGGTCGTGTTCGCGATGGTAACCGTGGAGGCCGGAAGTGATTGCGTTGCCGGACTGACTGTAAAGGAAGCATTTATATTATCCTTCTTCGGAATGATCATGGATTGTGAAGAGACCACGCTCGTGCAATTCGCGAAATTTTTAGTGTCCAAACTGAACAGGACCGCAAGATCAGAGGATGCCGCTGCAGGTCTGTTGAAGGTGTATTCCATGACATCCTGGGTTGACGTCGCGTCGAAAACGACAATTCCATTTTCCTGAATTACCCAATGGTAGGCAGGAAGCCCGCTAAGGCTGGCCGACAACTGTACCTTCAGAATCTGACAATCAAAAACCAATGTATCCACGGTAAAAATTGAATTGGGTACCGGGCTGATCCGGATGATCCGGGTAGAATCCCCAAAACAACCGCTGGGCAGGGTGGTGATGAGTTTTACAAAAAAATCCTCCAACGCAAACGTAGGATTGGAAAATGCATAATTAAAAGAAGGTGTCGTACCGGTGCTGGTTTGGGAAATCAATCCGGAAGCATTACTCACCTGCCATGTATAGTCGGATGGGCTTTTGGCCTGCGTGTCGTTGTCAACCGTAAAATTGACCGTCTGAGGTGAGCAGTTGTTGTTGAAGGGAGAGTAATTTGTCGAGATAAATCCGGATGCTGTCCCCGGAAATACAGCGAGTGAAACAGGCGACGATATACGGTCACAACCGTTTACCGTAATTACGTGAAGACGGATGTCGTATGATTTATTGATTGTGGTAATATTTACAAAATCAAAGGAGAAAAGATTGGAAAACGCGGGATCGGAAGGAAGCTGCGTACCCACAGGTTGAAAACCCCCTCCCGAATGATCATCCACTTCCCAGATAAAGCGATCAATAATATCCGACTGACCAACGACAGACGTATTGGTAAAGGTCACTTTCAAAACACTGCAACCCGAAAGAACATCCGGCGTAAAGCTTGCGTTGGGTAACGGATCTACCTTTACGGGCACTATCAAAATAGCAGCACAGGAATTTTGATCCGTGGTCACCCTCAATGCAACCTTATAAAGACCGGCGGGGCCTAAAGACCTGGCAAAATTGGATTGATTATCGAAGGTCGGGTCCTTGTTGAAGATTATTCCGTTGTAGTTGAAATCCCATTCGCGCAAGACAATACTTTCGCCGTTGATGGGATTAAGTGTAGAACGCTCGGTAAAGGCAGTTTGAATTCCTTCACAGACACGCGTTGCGATAAAGACCGGCACGGGATTCTCATACACCCGCACCTGAACTTCATCAGAAGTTGAGCATCCGGTTGTTCTGTCCCGCGTGATCAGCTTTACGCGATAAATTCCTTTGTTGATAAAGGATAAATCAAAAGGGCCCAGTGGCAAATCCGAAAATGTACCGGGTCCAGGACCTGGCACTTCGCGAACCAGCGCATTGTTCTCATCATAGAATTCCCATCGCCACTGAGAGCCCGCTGTAACGACCCCAACAGAATTATCTTTAAATCGCACCTGAAAAGTGGTGAGCGGAGCAGCGGCTTGCTGACAAAAATTGGGTGTAATAGGAACGTTACCCAAATCCGTGACACTGATCTTTGCCACCAAGGTCGGTGTGATATTCACTGTAAGGTCAAATGAATTGGTGCATGAACCCTGAGCTGAAGGGTTGCTGGCCAGCATCCGAATCAGTTTTATACCGCCGGTGGGGTAACTGTATGTGGGATTGGTTGTATTGCTCGATCCTAAAAGAATGGTGGCTGCGGCATCATCGTAAAATTCCCAGGTGTAAGAATAGCCATTTATCCCGGGCGTCTGGTTTGCCAAAAATATTGTTTCATTGATACAAAAATTCCGTTTTGAATTTCCGTTCATATCCTGCGCATCAAAACTGGGAGTCGGGGATGCCACGATGACAATGTATCCACGCGTGATCCGCGCGTCTACATAGTTGGGATTTGCCGAGTCACCATTCCATGGGTTACAAACATTCCAGTTGAACAGGGTCACTTCAAATCTGTTTCCGATCAGGTTGGCCAGATTGGCGGGAGCATTCATCGGAAAACTGATGGAGGTTGGTCCGTCAGCAGGAAATGGAACCACATCAACTGGTCCAAAATAACCGGCCGTGACGGGCAGGCCCACGGTGCCGCGTGTCTGGGGGCTCACTAAATTCCCCGTACCATCAGTCAAACTTTTTAATACAACATCAACCAGTGAAAGATTCAGGATCGTCGATCCCGGGTTGTGGTTTGTCCCATAAACGAATTGCACATTTCTTGTAAGTCGGTTGGGATTATCTGGCTCAACGCCGATGTTGCAATTAAAATCGGAGTTATCACGGAAGACAGCGTTTATCACCGGGTTGTCAAAGCAAACATCCCACGTATTGGGCGCCATAGCGACCCTCCCGTTGGCCTGATCATCGTTTCCCCAATACGGTGCAGTTTGTGTTTGTGTTGAGGTGGGGCACAAAACACCGGCAACGATGATTGAAACGATTGGGCGTATTGAGCATTGGCCGTTGTTGCTGTTGTAGGTGAAGGTAGCATTGGCCGAAAAGGACATGTTGCCCCCTCCCACGACAAGGCCAGAACCAGCGTCAATAGTTGTAATTGTATTGGCAGGATCATTCCATTTATATTGGATTTGAATATCGGCCGGGTTCTGAGGGAGCGTGAAATAATACGTTATTTCAAACCGGTTGACCGATGTAGGGGCACACCCAAAAGTCGGCGTGAAGAACAGGTCACGTCTTGAACTCAGCGCATTGCATTGGGCTTGCGCGGTGTGGTGATTGCCAAATAAAATAAAAGTCAGGAGTAGCGCAAAGATAAAATTACACTTCCGGCTTTCCTTTTCGTAAATTTCTTTCAACGGCATCTTTTAAAACCGACTTTATTAAATCGATTGAAAGCCATCAAGACATGATTAATTACACGAATGAAATAAAAGAAACCCTGGGATTTGCGCGCCGTGTCGTTTTTGTCGGCAGGTGGTTGGAGGGGGCGTTTGGTTGAATTGATTATCGATAATGCACTAATTGGCTAATCCTACTTTGTCATGTTAAAAAAAATGGGTGAAGAATCAGCATTTGACGGCTCAGAATGCTTATCTTCACCCTTGTAATAAAGCAACCAAATATAGCT
>JAYVXP010000067.1:0-7732 GCA_043785125.1 Bacteroidia bacterium | reverse complement strand
CATTACAGTCAGTTCATGAGGTATCTGCAAGCTATTGGCTACAGCAAAGCCAGTTGCACCACGTTTGCCACCGGCATGAGAGAATTTTTGCACTGGCTCGAAAAGCAGCAGATCACAGCCATCCAGGAGATCGAAGAAAGCGACATAGAAGACTTTTACTCTTACCAGCAGGAGCGCCCGAGCGCCACCGGTGGAACGCTGAGTGAGAGCCGTATCACGCTCAATATGTACACGCTGAAATTATTCTTCACTCACCTGCAGGACACCGAACAGATCGGGATCAACCCGATGGGAAATCTTGATTACACGCGCGACTACAAACGCACACGCGAAAACTTATTAAGCCTTGAAGACATCGAGAAGCTTTACAATGAATGCGAAACGGCAAGACAAAGGGCGCTGCTTGGAATCATTTACGGCTGTGGACTCAGGCGGCAAGAAGCGGTGAAGCTGAACACGAAGGATGTGCAGTTTAAAACCGGAATGCTTTACGTGCGCGAAGGCAAGGGAGGACGAAAGCGTACCATACCATTAAGTAAAACAGTACTGAATGACTTTAAGGATTACTACTTCAACGAGCGGCCGGGAGAGCTCAACTACAGAACCGGAGATTTGGAGGCCTTCATGCTCAATCACCACGGAACGCGGATGCAAGGAGATACTTACCTGGAAGAAATGAAAAAGCTGTTAAGTAAAGCGGACCTGGATAAACAGATTACCCTGCACCACTTCCGCCATGCGATCGCCACGCACTTACTGGAAGGCGGAATGAAGACTGAGCACGTGAAAGACTTCCTGGGACACATGAGCATCGAGACAACACAGACCTACACGCACATCACTACGAAAGAAATGAAAAAGACCACGGCCTATGAAACTGCAAAACTACCTGCATGAACGCTTTGCCAAAAGGACGGCACACGGATATCAGTTGATGATTGAAAACTATTGCAACCAGGTTCCCCATCCGGAGCAGGCTAAATACAAAGACGTGTTGAATTATTTAGAGAAAGAGAGAAGCACAGGAAAGAAGGCCAACACGTTGTTAACCTACATCGCTGCTATCAAAGTTTACTATGATTACTTAAAGAAGACAGGAGTAAGAAAGGATCATCCCTGCAAGCACATGAGATTAAAAGACCGGATCGATCACCGGATAAATGTACAGGACCTTTTTTCTTCAACTGAGTTGAACCTATTACTGGACCAGCCACCCAGGGAGATCAACAGGCTGCCGAGCATTGAACTGAGGGACAAAGTAATAATCAGTTTACTCGTTTATCAGGGCCTGACGACAAAGAACATAGTGAGCCTTGAGATCAAGGACCTGAACCTGGCCGAGGCCACGATCAGCATTAAGAAGGAAACGACACTGAACGGAAGAATACTTGAGCTGCATCCCAAACAGATCATGCTTATCAATAAATATCTGAACGAAGAACGGCCAACACTGAACAGGAGCAACTCAAGCAAATTGATTTTAACCAGACGCTACCAGGCAGAGAGAGGATGCGGAGTTCACGACGTGGTGAAAACTTACAAATATTTATTCATTGATAGAATACTGACACCACTAGCAATCCGACAAAGCGTGATTGCAAATCTATTGAAAGCCGGGAAAGACGTTAGAGCCGTACAAGTTTTAGCAGGGCACAACAGTCCAATGACGACAGAGCGATATCAGCAAACCGGAATCGAAGAACTGACGGCGGCCGTTTTGAAGTTCCATCCACTCGGATAAGTCCTGAAAATTGGAGGACGCAAATTGCGTCCTCCAATTTAGAATGAATATTTTTACGAAATAGACTCAAAGCCACATGACAAAGAGCATTGCTGTACCAGATGAAGTAGTAATCAGCAAGATTTATTTAATCCGAGGCCAGAAAGTGATGATCGACCGGGACCTGGCGGAGCTTTATGGAGCTGAAACAAAACGATTGAAGGAAGCCGTAAGACGGAATGTTGAGCGGTTCCCGACTGACTTTATGTTTGAAATGAACAAGGATGAGTTTGAACAGTGGCGCAAAGAAAGCATTACAGAGTCAGAAGACAGGCAGGGCTTACGTTACGCACCGTTTTGTTTTACAGAACAAGGAGTTACTATGCTATCCTGTGTGTTGAATAGCAAAAGAGCCATTGAAGTCAATATCCAGGTTATCCGCATCTTTACCAGGCTGCGTGAATTGGTGCTTACTCACAAGGATATTTTACTCAAGCTCGAGCAATTGGAAAGGAAAGTTGTTGGTCAGGATGGAGATATCAAATTGATCTTTAAATACCTCAAAGAATTGCTCAACCCAAAGGCCGAACCCATGAGAAAGATCGGGTTCAAACAGAAAGAGTAACCACCACCCACCGCACGGCCAACCCTTCTGCAAGTTTTTCTGTCACAGTTTTTGCCGCCACCGCACTCAATGCACTTGGCTACTGCCGCACATGCCACAGCGCGAACCAAAGCAGCATCCAAGAGCCTTGCCACCGCGCAAAGCAAAAAACAGTGCCAGAAAAACTTGCCCCAAGCTACATTAC
The DNA here is from genome assembly GCA_043785125.1 of Bacteroidia bacterium. GTDB lineage: Bacteria > Bacteroidota > Bacteroidia > Cytophagales > Cyclobacteriaceae > ELB16-189. Next base: position 5,203 of record JAYVXP010000067.1, on the reverse strand, counting down.
ATAATGTGATCTTATACACCACCTGCATAGCGGTTATCAAAGGAAGACTCCAGCACCTGATTAAATGATGGCTATCGCAAGTGAAGGAGTGCAGGGGTGTATAAGCACATTATGTAAAATAGCCCTTAGATTGCCAGCGCTCTTCAACGCTACGAAAAAAAGAGAAGATAAAAAGATAAATTGGGCATTGAAAAGTTAACCACATGACGGGAGTGAACTATTAAAATAGCCAGGTTCACGAGACCTAAGCGCGGAATTAGTCTCCCGTCATGTTTGTAGTTGATCAAGCATCATATAGAATTATAGTCTTCAAGGACCACTAAGGGTGTTAATGCGATCAACCCCGGTTAACCGGATAAATAACCTAAACCAAAGTTAATGAATTACACAGTATTCATTGGCATCGATGTGTCCAAAAAAACACTTGATGCAGCCATCGTTCGCAAGGGCGAAGAAAGTACCGTCCACAAGAAAGTAAGCAATGACCAGGCGGGGATCGAGGATCTCTTACAGTGGGTCAATGAGCATACAGGCAAACGAAAGCGGTTGTATTGCATGGAGAACACCGGAGTCTACAACCTGGAACTTTGCAGCATGCTTACAGCGCGAAAAGAAATGTGCTGTGTAGAGAACCCATTGCAAATAAAACGCAGTATGGGTATTACCAGAATCAAGAACGACAAGGCAGATGCGAAGATGATTGCACGGTATGCAAGCCTGCACCACTCGGAGTTAAAACTATTCTGTCTTCCCAAAGAGAGTATTGTCAAACTTAAGGCTTTACTGGCTCAACGTGAACGACTTATGAAGAGCAAACACGCCCATCACCAGGCCAGTAAAGAATTAAAAGCCTACCATGATGAAAGCGTGTACAGCTTGATTGTAGAGCAAAGCAATGAGTTGATTGACCTTGTGGAGAAGCAACTCAAGGCAATCGAAAAAGCGATTGCGGAATTGATCCGTTCACAGGAATCGCTGAATAAAAACTACGAGCTGGCCAAGTCTGTTGGCGGTGTTGGAAAAACCACAGCCGCATACTTACTCACGTATACGCACAATTTTACTTCCTTCAGTGACTGGCGAAAGTTTGCTTGTTATTGTGGCATAGCGCCGTTTGAACATTCATCCGGTACAAGTATCAAAGGGAGAACAAAAGTGAGCCAGATCGCCAACAAACGTTTAAAGGGAATGCTGGGTATCGGAGCATGTTCGGCCATCCAGCATGATAAGGAATTGCGCCTGTACTATGAACGGAAATTGAAAGAAGGTAAACCCGCGTTGAGCGTAATCAATGCAGTAAGAAACAAAATCGTGAGCCGTGTATTTGCTGTAGTCAACCGAGGTACGCCTTACGTGGAGACGATGAACTATGCCTGATCTTTTTTCTTTCAACTGAAAAAGAGGCGGGATTATGGGAAGGTGTCTTTCAATTGAAATTTTTGTTTGTAAAAGCTTTGATTGAATCATAGAATTCCGCGCAGCCCACGCGCTCGCGACACCGATCAAAGTGTTGTGTGAAAATTAGGATCTATCCAGACGGTTAGAAAAACGTTTTATCCTCTGTTCGACGCAACTCCTTAGCGCGCCCAGGCAGCGCACATCACCAGAGGATAGCTTGCAGTTGGGCTTGCATCATTTTTTTGAAGACCAAATGCCGCGCAGTCCCACCGCACGTCCAAAGCACTTGCCCTTCAAAAAAACGTCCGCAGCTTCTTCTCGGCCCAGGGATTAAACTGCGGGAATCTGCAGTTAGCAAGATGTACGATTGTTTACAAAAAAGTACTTGGAACTTGGCATTGATTACCTTCAGATCGAACTGCATGTGATTTTTTAGGAGTATTTTTAAGTAGCTCGCCACAATAAAGGCGAATAACATGGAGGAATTACTAAGGAAAAGAACTGAGACGATTATCAAACTGAACAAGGCCAGTAAAAAGCTCGAGGAAGAACAGACCGACTCTGGCTTTGTAGACAAGAAGTACATCGATGCTGTTTTTAAATGGAATGAGGAACTGAAAAAGATCCAGGCAGAGATTGACAAGGCAACGAATTAAATAAAATTATCAAAATGGATATCGATGATAAAATAGACAAGTATGTAAAGAGGCTTTACGAAGCGAGGGAGTATACCATGTTTGCCACTGATCTGTACGGTGATGATTTTTTTATGAACAATGTCCCTCATATCGTGGATCGAACGATGATTGAAAGAGATCTGATAAGTGTAGAAAAAGAGGTAAGGATGTTAACAGCTTTTGGAATGGAGGTTAGTCAGCAGGGTGGATGGAAAAATTACCAGAACGTGAAGGCGAAGCACGCTAAAATGGAAATGGTATCACAAATTGAGTTGCAAAACTTGACCAAAAAGCAGCTTGAGCTAAGCATCAGAGAAATGCAAGTCAATTTTACACAGATCAAACATTGGTTTTGGATATGGCTTATTACAATTATTGCATCAGGGGTTCTAGGATCTGTGTTCCAGTGGCTGATATGAGATTTTTTTCTTCAATTGAAAGAAGAAAGCTATCTTTACTTAGCGAGTAGTTGACTTGCAGAACGTTCTTTGAAACCCTCACTTGGCTGCGAAAGTTGAAGTGAAAAGTTGTGTAAGGCTGTAGGAAGTTTACTTTGATGATTTGAAGGTAACTCAAATTAAAAGCCCTGTTATTGCCACTGACGACTACTACGTGGGAGGTAGCACTTTCAATTCTTACACCCGAGAGAACAGTGTACCCAACAGGATCAAGTTTCAGGAAACAGAATGGCAGGATGCTCTTGGATTGAATCTTTATGATTTCGATTCAAGGCTCTATGATCCACTTATCTGGAGGACAATTACACAAGATGCACATGCAGACTCTATCCAGAAATTTCGCCTTATAGCTTCCTGGAGAATAGCCCAGTCAATGCAATTGATCCCAGTGGTATGGATAGTCAGAAATTCAATGATGATGAACAGCTTGATAGTAAGAAGCTGCCCAATAAGGAGTCTAACCAATTGACGGGAGCTTCAAATTCCGGATCCCCCGGAATGGCAATTTGCCCGACTTGTGATCCAAAAAATCCTGATCATAAGAAATATATAGATGACCCCAAGAATATTTATTACTATGATCCAGAGTCTAAGCTTGTCACTAATGCTCCAGTTGGGGCAATAGTAGTTCATGGACAAGATACCCGAGATAAAATTTCTGCTTGGGAACCAAATGTTTGGCAACGTTGGGGTATGTCAAATAATTGGCTTTCATCAATGACTTATTCAATTGCAGATGGGGCTTACGTGACTGGTCAATTTTTTACGCCATGGAAAACCAATACACATATTGATGGGCAGAGAACTGTTGGACAGGACAGGGCAAATGCCTTTGCTAATACGGCTGCTTCTGCATTGCCATACACAAAAGCGCCTGGGGTGTTAAAATTTACAGCGCCTCAATTTAGTCAGCTTTTCAAAGGCACTTTTATAAATGGGCTTAAACCAAGTTGGAGAGGATTCTTGAATAGACAGGTAAATGAGCAAATTATGGCCAAGCCAGCACGTGCGGCAATTAAAACAACAGCTGCGGCAGGCAGTGTAACAAAAGATGATTAATCATTATGCTGGAATCAATTGTAGGATCTATCGTTTTTGAATTTGTCGGAGCATTTTCCAGGTGGCTATTTCTTTCAGTTAAGAATAGAATAAGAGGTAATGGAGTTGTGAGTTTTAAGAAAGTTTGGGAGGGGCGAAAAAATGCGAAATTTCAAGAGAGCATTGAGCACGGCATGTCTAACATTGGTTTAGGAATGCTAATTATTTTTATCCTTCTTTTGATCGGAACAGCATTTATTAGATAAATTTTTAATTTTTAAGTTATCTGAAAGCCCGGCTCGTCCGGGTTTTTTTATGCTACATTCTTGAGAACGGAGGAGAGAGTGTCTTTAAGTTTTTTCTTCCCTACAAAGGCATCCAGGATCATGAACAGGGTTTTACGCTCTTCATCGGTCAAGCCTTCGATCAGACGGACCTTCTCCATCGCAGTACCATCGTTGGAGTTTACTTCCGCAGACCCATCATCGGAGAATAGCTCAGAAAGCTTTACGCCCAGGGCCTTGGCAATCCGCTCCAGGGTAGAGAAAGCCGGATCGGTTTTACCGCCTTCAATGCGGGAGTATTGAGCAGCCCCCATTTTAATGGCCGAGATCACATCTTTCTGTGAGAGGTTCTTGGCCTCCCGGATGCGCTTGATATTCTTTCCTATGTCCATTTTATAGCCTAATAGAGCAACTAATCTAGCCTTTGGTGCCCAACAGAGCGATATCAACAAACCGGAATTGAAGAACTGACGGCAGCGGTGATGAGATATCATCCGTTAGGGTAAAAAACTCATGACCATCCCGTTAAAGTTATAAATAAGTTCTTTGAAATCTTGATTTACAGGGGTTTATACGTTCAAAATGACGGTGACGATTTGATTCATAGATTCGATAAAATCGAATTTTATGAACACAGGCAAGTATGTTTTCTCCCAGGTCAGTTTGTACCTGCCAGCACGAATATTTGATCGCTGTGTGTCGCATTATAGTGGGAACAGGTATGTTAAACATTTCACTTGCTGGAATCAATTGCTGTGTATGATGTTCGGCCAACTTAGCGGTCGAGATAGTCTGAGTGATCTACTGGTAAGCATACGACCGCATAAGCCCAAGTTCTACCATTTAGGTTTTGGTAAAAACATCAGCAAGACAAACCTTGCACTGTCAAATGAACAAAGAGACTTCAGAATCTTTGAGGAGTTTGCTTACGCAATGATTGATAAGGCTAGAGCATGTTCAGTAGCTGATGCTGATTTTACTTTGGACATCGCAGCTCCAGTTTACGCTTTTGATTCAACTTTCATTGACCTATGTCTTAATGTTTTTTGGTGGGCAGAGTTTCGAACAGCCAAAGGCGCCATTAAAATTCATACCCTAGTCGATGTTAAAACTTCTATCCCGTGCTTTGTTCACATTACCGATGGTGCAACCCATGATGTCAATGGCATGGACCTTCTTAAATACGAAAATGGGGTTTTTACGTGTTGGACAGGGGTTATTCTGATTTCAAAAGGCTTTTTGCAATCAACCAGCACGGAGCTTATTTCGTAACGCGTCCAAGGGTTAATCTGACTTTTGTCCGCATTGCATCACGAAAAGTCAAAAAGCAAAATGGTATCCTCTGCGA
>JAYVXP010000066.1:0-22841 GCA_043785125.1 Bacteroidia bacterium | reverse complement strand
AGTTGAGATAGAGAATGATCTCATCGGGGCCAATGGCACTTGGGTCCAGATCATTGAAATACGAAAAGAGGAATCGCATTTCAGAAGTGTAGTTACGCACCGTGCGCGGTGAATAATTACCGGCAGGTGTATAATGCATAGCGGGTATGCAGTGCCATTTTAGTTTTATCTTCGTTCAACGTTCAGTGTAGTGGGACGCGCGGAGTTGTCTGGCTTGCCATTCCCTGCGGTCATTTGGCAAGCCCTCCTATGCCCGCTACGCCTTATACACTAGCGTTAGCGGTCATTGTAGGAACGCTCCAAACCATTCGACAATCTATCGACTTTTCCACTACGACAAAAAATATTTGAGGAAAATTTGCGCAAGTCACAACTTGCACTTATCTTTGCAAGAAATTACTTGCGCATTATGACACAAACTAGAGACATCTTTCAGGCAATAGCAGATCCAACTCGTAGGCAAATTATAGGTATGCTGGCTCGGAAATCACTCAATGTTAATGCTATTGCCAAGGAGTTTGATATAACCCGACAAGCAGTTTCATTGCATGTCCAATTCCTTAACGATTGTGGTCTTATTGTAATCAAACAACAAGGCAGGGAAAGATATTGCGAAGCTAAACTCGCAAAATTAAATGAAGTAACAGACTGGGTAGATCAATACCGAAAATATTGGGACAATAAACTTGACTCATTGGAAAGTTATCTAGCTAAAATTCAAAAAAAGAAAAAATAGAAGATGGAAAAATACAATACATTCAAACAAGAAGAGAACATTCTTATACATACAAGAATTCTTGATGCTCCAAGGGATTTAGTTTGGGAAGTATGGACCACCCCAGCACATATAAAAGAATGGTGGGGCCCAAATGGTTTTTCGCTAACTACAAAATCAATGAATGTAGAACCTGGCAAAATTTGGGATTTTATTATGCATGGTATGGGACGGGATTGGGATAACAAAATTGAGTACGTGGAAGTAAAAAAACCTTCCCTTTTATCTTATAAACATTCTGGTGGTGAAAGCGAAGACTATAACTTTACAGTTTCAGTTTTATTTGCAGAGGTTGAAGGAAAAACATTGTTGACAATGAAGTCTACATTTAAGTCCAAAGCAATTATTGAGGAATTAAATAGAAAGGTAAATGCCATTGAAGGAGGCAAGCAAACTTTAAATCGACTTGAAAACTATCTTAAAATATTAGTTAGTAACAAACCAAAAACAACAATAAAAAGTAGGACAATATGAGAAAAATAATTTCATTTATGCACATATCGCTTGACGGTTTTGTAGCAGGACCGAACGGAGAACTCAACTGGGCTAAAGTAGATGAGGAAATTTTTGATTATGTCGGTAAGCGGATAAGCGAAGGTGACACTGCATTATATGGTCGGGTAACTTACCAGATGATGGAAAATTACTGGACTACTGCAGGAGACAAGCCGACAGCATCCAAGCACGACATTGAACATTCAAAGTGGTATAACAAAGTTCACAAAGTTGTTTTATCAAAAACAATGCAAGACTCGGGTTTGACTAACACAAAAATTATTAGCGAAAATCTTTCGGACAGAATAAATGAAATAAAACAACAGGCAGGTGAAGACATCTTGCTTTTTGGTAGTCCGACAGCAACACATTCACTTATTCAACAGAACTTAATTGACGGCTACTGGCTATTTGTTAATCCAATTATTCTTGGACAAGGCATTCCTTTGTTTGTAGACATCAAAGACAAAATAAAGCTAAAACTATTGACTACTCGACAATTTACTTCCGGGGTAACTGAACTGAATTACACAGTGGACAGACAATAACAACGAACCACTAACACGCGGTATAGCCAATAAGGGTTTCAGTGGTATGCGAAGGGTTGTAGTCCACTTCAACTATTCGTGTACCTTGATAGGAAATCGCCCGCAATCCCTTACTGGCCATACCGCAAACGTTGGTGGCAAGCCCGAAAGTGACATCCAATTTCAAAACGGATTTCGTATTTTTAACGAATGATTAAGAAGGTTTACATCGGGGGAACTTCGACGATGAATTTCAGTTTTGGACCGAATTGTTCTTTAAAGAGGTTAGCCACTGCTTATATGCAAACGTTGTGTGCAAGCCTTCACGACAAGTTAGGATAGACTTATGAAACTATTGACAATTTTAACACTGTTGACGATTATTGCTAAAGAGGCTTGTCTTTTCTATGTCGTAGCACTCTATCATCGCGGAGTGGATGGTGTTATACGAGCAGGACTAGCTTTAAAAGATCGAGACCTTCTTTATAGAATTACAGGCAAAGAAGACATTCCCTGCGGACGAATTGTATTTAAGAAATTATGATCGTAATTCTCGTGGCACGACAGTCGAACAATTAAGCAGAGTTGAAGAAGGCCAGCACACAACAATTAGCCGAGTAGACGTAAAGCCCCCATATAAAAGCCCAGATGAAGTGGACCTGCAGCGCGAACTTTTCGTTTTGCTTTATCAAGCCCACGCCAGGGCCACCATCGGCTGGATTCCATTTGAAAAGTTCTTAAACAACGCCCCGTCACTCATAGAAAACTGGACATCTGGCAAAGCATTGTTTGCAAAAGGGCCGAGGAAACTATTAGAGTCTTATGCAGTTGAATTAGACAAGTTTAGAATGAAGCTCAACCTATTTTCGGTCTTAATGGAAACCCCAAAAACATAAGCATAGCCTACACTTCGCTATCACGATCATCCGTCTTCATCAGTTCGTTCTTGAGTCCTTGAGCGTATCAACTTGCTAAACTGATCTGGTCAAAATACCTGAAACTGAAACTGTTTTTTATGCGTATTAAAGAGAAGTTTTGTATCGTTACTATCGCACCATGACCAACCAGCCTAAACCCATCATTGCTTATCTCGCCCTCGGAGCGGTGTGCATTATCTGGGGTACCACCTATCTCGCTTTGCGTATAGGAGTGACACAATTTCCACCGTTTCTGTTTTCAATGCTGCGTTTTCTTTTTGCAGGCCCGATTTTGCTTGGCTTTATGCTCACCGTAGGGAAAGCGTCGATGCCCAATAAGAAGGTGATCTTAAATCAGGCCGTCGCCGGATTACTAATGGTTACCCTCGGCATCAGCGTGGTGGGCTGGGCCGAGATGTATGTTTCCAGCGGACTCGCCGCCATCATTTGTTCGATGATGCCGATTTGGGTAATCCTCATCAACATCTCAGTAAACAAAGAGGAGCGACCCACTTTTCCGATTGTCCTGGGTCTCTTGATTGGGTTGGGCGGGATCATCATGATCTTTGCCGAACACCTCGGCGAGTTTTCCAACGCTGCCTACACGTTGGGCATCGTCCTTACTTTTTTTGCTAACCTTGGCTGGGCGGTGGGCAGTGTTTGGATAAAAATGAAAAACGAAAACACCGATCCTTTTGTGAATGCAGGACTTCAAATGTTTTTTGGAGGATTGTTTTTGACACCGTTGAGTCTCGTGTGGGATGATTACAGTACCATCCATTGGTCTGGTCAAATTTGGGGCGCCCTGATCTATCTTATTCTTGTCGGTTCGGTGGCAGGATATGCCTGCTATTCTTATGCGATCAAAAAATTACCCATGACCATCGTGTCACTCTATGCTTACATCAACCCCATCGTAGCGGTGGGTTTGGGTTGGCTGGTTCTGGATGAGAAACTTAATGCCCGCATTGGCCTGGCTATACTCATCACCATTGCCGGGATTTACATTGTCAACCGAGGCTATCAACTTAAAGACCTATGGAAAGCGCAGTTCTCGAAATCGTAGCCTATCAGCCCGAACACCAGCCATGGTTTGAGCAATTGAACCGAACCTGGATCGACCAATATTTTTGGATGGAGCCGATTGACTTCGAGGTACTGCAACATCCAAAACAACACATACTGGATCCGGGTGGATCAATTTTCATGGCCCTGATTGAACATGACGTCGTGGGGACCGTAGCAATAAAAAAAGCCGGTCCGGGAGTTTATGAATTGACAAAAATGGCCGTGGATGAAAAGTTCCGTGGCAAAAAAATAGGAAGAGCGCTGGCTGAATCTGCGATCGACTGGGCTAAAAAATCGGGTGGCGAAAAAATGATATTGTACTCCAGTACAAAGCTGCCTACCGCCATCCTCTTGTACCGGAAACTGGGCTTTCAGGAGATTCCCGTTGACGGTCCATATAAACGGAGTGACATTAAAATGGAATTGAATCTGTTGGTTAATCCGGTCCCATAACCCCAGCCCTAAGGCTTGAGTTATTCACAGTTCCTATTCACCAAAAATACTTTTATCTTCACCCCAATCACAACCCATGACTACCTTGACCTACTCCATCTCCGTTCAAAAAGCAGCCACTTCACGGATTTCTGAAATTGATTTCAACAATCTGGAATTTGGAAAGCATCTTTCTGATCATATGTTCCTCGCGGAATATGACAACGGCCAGTGGCAGTCCTCTTCCGTGGTACCGTATGCCGAAATGAAAATTACTCCTGCCATGCTGGCCTTGCACTATGGTCAGTCTGTTTTTGAAGGCCTTAAAGCCTATCGAAACAAAGACGGTAACATCAGCATTTTCCGGCCGCAAAAACACCATCAGCGATTCCTAAAATCTCTGGAGCGCATGTGTATGCCGGAAATTCCCGAAGAACTTTTTATCGGCGGTCTGCATGCTTTATTGGAAGTGGATGAAGCATGGATTCCTTCGTCAGATGGCGCTTCATTGTACATTCGCCCTTTGATGTTTGCCTCAGAATCCCGGCTTGGGGTAAAAGTTTCGGATCAATACAAGTTCGTGATCATGACCAGTCCGGTTGGACCTTATCTCAATAAACCTTTCATGATCAAGGTAGAAGATCATTTCACCCGCGCTGCGGAAGGCGGGACCGGTTACGCAAAGTGTGCCGGGAACTACGGTGGTGCATTTTACCCCACTCAAGTAGCACGTCAGCAGGGATACGACCAGGTACTATGGACCGATCACAAAGAACATAAGTATATTGATGAAGCCGGAATGATGAATGTCATGTTTGTGTTTAAGGGAAAGTTGGTGACGCCACGTCTTTCAACCACTATCCTGGATGGCGTCACACGCGATTCCATCCTCACCCTGGCCAAGGATATGGGCTTCCCCATGGAAGAAAGAAAAGTGAGTGTGGAAGAATTAGAAGAAGGAATCAGCAGTGGTGCCCTGTCAGAAATTTTTGGTTCCGGTACTGCGGCGGTGGTTGCCCCCATTGCAAAAATCAATATAGGAGGAAAAGATTATGTCATTCCTTCGGCGGGAAAAGACAGTTTCCAAAACAAAGTAAAACAGAAACTTCAGGATATTCGCCTGGGTCATGCACCAGACGTACACGGTTGGAATTATATCATCCCTTTAAAATAGAGATATGAAGCGGGCGTCTTCACCCAAAAGGATCATCCACTGAGTATTGTGGAAGTTGGGAAGCCGGGCCAACGCTGAAGTAGGTTTTAAAATTTGAATCATGAATAGCCCCCCAGTTACCTATTATCGCGACAGACAAATCAGCCATCAGGCATTTATTGATTTACTCAAGCGCTCTACCCTTGATCAGCGAAGACCCGTAAACGATGCTGGCCGGATTCAGAAAATGCTTGACCATGGCAATATATTGATCACCGCATGGGAAGGAGATAAATTGATTGGTGTTTCGCGTGCGTTAAGTGATTTTTCTTTTTGCTGTTACCTCTCAGACCTTGCCGTGGATGAAGCTTATCAAAAGCAGGGAATAGGAAAGCGATTAATTGAAGAAACTCACCAGGTCGCAGGAGATCATGCACAGCTGATTCTTTTGGCTGCACCGGCTGCGGTAGAATATTATCCAAAAATAGGCATGGAACGGTTTAATCATTGCTTTGTCATACCCAGAAAAACTAATTAGCAACAGAACTATACCATTTTCACCATGAGCGAATTTCCCATTACAGACAAGACCGCTATCACGCGACTCACCAAGCGTGGTGCGTACGATCAGGAGACCATTTACTCCATTCTTGACGAGGCGCTGTTTTGCACGCTGGCGTATGCTGTGAACGGTCAGGCATTTCAAATTCCGACTGGATTTGTCCGGTTGGAAAATAAACTTTATCTGCATGGTTCTGTGGGAAGTCACTATATGCGCGAGCTAGCGGGCAAAGAAATTCCCGTCAGCATCAGTGCAACGTTGATCGATGGTTTGGTGCTGGCACGCGCTGCATTCCATCACTCGGTTAACTACAGGTCGGTTGTCATTTTTAGTCAGGGAGAAGTAGTCAAAGAAGAGCACGAATCGTACAAGGTGCTGGAAGCTTTCACCGAAAAAATGTGTCCAGGCCGTTGGGTTGACGTTCGCAAACCGACATCTGCAGAATGGAAGGCCACCATGGTTATTGCCTTTCCGATTCTTGAGGCCTCCGCCAAAGTGCGGACAGGTCCTCCTAAGGATGATGAAGAAGATTATGTCATGAATGTGTGGGCGGGGGTGGTGCCGTTGAGGGTAGAGAGAAAGGTAGCGGTCGCTGATCCCGCTTTAAAAGAGGGGGTATCCGTACCAACATATATCTGAAATCAGAGATGAATCATCAAGGCACAAACATCCTGTTTTGGGCCAGGCATGAGCACAACTTTTTGTAAACAGCTTTAATGTTTTCATGGGAATGATCTCCATTCAAAGCCTTTAAAATCCGATCCGATAGCGTGCCTTCCCGGAAGATGACGGAAAGTTCCGGATTCCATTTTTCAAGGGTCGGATTCGATCTCACTAAACGAGCTTGAATATTTTGCCAGACTTCTTTTGCGGTCGCAAATTCTTTGATGTCAAATATGTCGAGATATTCTGAAGAAGTAATTTTTACTGCCTGCCCCCTTTGTACGGTTTCCTCCAGGATATTAGCCAACACTTCGGTATGCACTTTCATTTGCCTTTCTAGGTCCATGAATTTTCCGTAGACCAGGGCTTTGATTGTTTCAATCACCAATTCGACGATGGACATATCGGCAGAAGGGCACTCCTGAACATCCATCAATCGGATTTCGATCGAACCGCGATCGAATCGGGGAATGGCGCCGCGGGAATTTACCCAAATTGGATTGAGCACGTTATCCGGATCGAATGGCGCGATGTCGGTTTTTATTTTTTCATAGACGGTGTTAAGGTAATTCCGTTTAGAAAAAATGGCTTCCGGAATCACCTTGCCGGTAATGGACGGGATTCGCGACTGGTTGGTTTTATAATAAGTGAGACGGGTATCCAAAAATCCGGTGACCTTGCCCTCTAAAATGGGGGAGCTTGCGCAGAGGGCAGGGAGAATCGGAAGCACGAGCCGCACTGCCGCATGAAGTTTGGCAAACTCTTCATCATCATAAAAGGGAAGGTTAAGGTGCGTGCTTTGGAGGTTTGACCATCCGTGACCCCGGCAGTCAAAGATTTTATTATAAATCGCGTACACATCGTTGCTGTCGTGGGGCCAGAGTTTTGTTTCGGTGAGTGGATCCATAAATGGATGCGCCGCGGTGGGCATGAGCATGGCATTCCATTGATCAAGGATGGCGTTGATGCGTTTGATGTTATCGCCGAAAGCATTTTCTAATTCACTGAAATTCAATTCCGGGTTGGTGGATTTCAATTCGATGACGTGCAACACCAATTCATTCGACCAGGTGACCATTCCATTTTCAAAATCGCTGCCGTATTCATGCAGCTCTTGTTTAAGTAACTCGTCCGTGATGGATTGAACGGCGAGTGTGTCTTTGTCCACAATCATGTATTCCAGTTCGATGCCATAGCCTTGGAAAATGTGGATGCGGGTGGGTTGCGTCATTTCTCGAACTTGATTTTATTCAAAAATACTTCCATAATAATTGCATATAGCCGGTCTTTCAGGATCTTGTCCTCAATCCCCGCGTCGATGTTCGGGTTGTCGTTGATTTCAATGACATAGAATTTACCTTCTACTTCTTTCATGTCGACACCATAAAGCCCTTTACCAATAAGTGACGTGGCCTTTAGCGCAGTCTTTAACAAACCCGATGGGGCCTGGTCGACGGGAATGGATTCCACATCGCCATCTCGTGTTTCTTTGTTGGCGCTCCAGTTAATAATCTGCCAGTGCTTCGTGGCCATGAAGTATTTGCAAACGTAAATAACCTGGCCGTCAATGATACCAACGCGCCAATCAAATGGGGTGGGTAAGAATTCCTGGGCGATGAGCAAGTCTGATTTTTCAAACATGCTCTCACGCACTTTCTTGAATTCATTCAAGTTATTGATTTTAAAAACACCCTTCGAAAAAGCGCCATCCGGTTGCTTGAGGATGAATGGAAACGGCATTTTGCCCTGGAGCGAAAGACAGTTTTCTTCGGTGATGACAAATGACTTGGGTGTTAAAATCTTATTGGTGTGTAAGAGTTCGTGTAAATAGACTTTGTTGGTGCATTTCAGGATTGAGGCCGGATCGTCAATCACCGCGAGGCCAAGGGACGCAGCCTTTTTGGCAAAGCGAAAGGTGTGATGGTTGACATTGGTCGTCTCGCGGATAAACAGGGCGTCGTATTGGATGATCTGATCAAAATCATTTTTAGTAATGAATTCGGTGTTGAACCCGGCCTCCAGCGCAGCTTTGTAAAATCGCTTTAGCGCGCGGTCGTCCGAAGGTGGATTGGGGTCTTCCGGGTTAACCAAAATGGCGAGGTCGTATTTCTTTTTGTCCTTTTGATAGTCACGCCGGCGTAGAAAGTATTTTTCCAGCGCCTGGACCAACACGGGTTTGTCCGCATCGGGCACCTCATTTAAACTGATTGGCTTGATGCTTTGGAGTACCCATTTATTTTTCTTTGAAAATGAAGCACGCAAGGAAGGAGCTTGCACCAGTTGAAATAGCTGAAGCGCCAGTTTATTGAGCGTTTCTGATTGAGTGGTTCCAAAATACACATTAAATTCGACCCGGTCGTAAGGCTCGTTCTTGAATGTATTTTGAATAAGGGCGTCAAAATCCAGCGAGTCGTCGCGAAGAATAGAAGGGAAGCGCAAATCTTGAATTGTCGATACGCCGGGAAGTACCTTGTGACCTCGCGCCTCGGCAAGGAGTGATACATAATAGCCTTCACTCTGATATTGATACGATTTGCAGAGATTGAGGACCTTTAGATTTTTTGCAGATTGATACGATTCTTTGGAAATGTAATCCTCTGGCGTGACGACTTCAACGTCTTCCAGACTGAACTTCCAGTTTTCTGGTTTTTCTACAACGATGAGTTTAGGCATGACACCTACGCCTCCTTGCCTCGTCTTCGCAGGATGAGACGTTTAAAATTGAACATAAAATTATTGGGCATTAAATTTCCGCTTGTGCTGGGTCCTTGATTCATACTGATTCTTCCTTATACGATTTTTCTTATTTTCAGACTTGCTTGACGACGACTGCCTTTTTTTTAGGTTCAATAATGAGCAAGTTGGCGTCATACGTTACAATTCCAAGCATAATACTATTGATTAAACGGTCAAAATTTACGCTGTAATATTGACTTTTCAAGGGGTTGGGGTTCATGGGATCAGCCAGGTAAACAAAATTGTGAGGCTCGTCGTATCCATTGATCACCGCAAAATGGCCTACTGGTTCGCCTTTGATGCTGTCGTATTTGTTATTGGTAGGAATTTCGCGTGATGTACCATATAAATAGGTGGCGCTTAACCCGGCTAGAATCGGAATAGATTGTCGGAGGTAGCCCTTAATGAGCTGTTCATTTAACTCAGCATACACGATATTTCCACCGGCTTCCAGGAATTTGATGTAGGACTTGGAGGCTACCTGTAATTTTTTGCTGCGGGATTTGTACCGCATCTGACGGCGGAGGAATTCCACCATTTTTTTTGACGAATGCTTGAACCAGGAAGGGTCAAAAATATTAAGATTATAGGTATAAATATGAGCCTGATAACCTCTTTGCAATGCGTGGTTGCCCATCATCACCGCCAGGGTGCCGCCGGTTTTAAGGTTCTTTACTTCTTTAATGACGTCTTTGAGTGAGATGGTGTCACCGTAATATTGATACAAGGCATGCAAGCAAGTCGGTCCGCAGGTCACCTCATCGGGTTGAGCCTTGATGTCAAAGTTGAGAAAGAGCGCCTGGCGTTGGGACATTGAAGGTTATTGTCTTATCACTGATCACGCATTTTTCGCTGATAGGCAATTTGATTGCTTATGCTTTTGCAATCTTAATAATCATTGTTTAAAGTTAAGTATTTTAAGGAATCCTGATCAAAATTAAGTGTTTAATCACAGCTGTAAATTTCTAATTGGCGGGAAATCCAGATATTGCGCTGAAAGAAGAACACGCATGAAAGGAATCGTTGTCTTGTTTTGGTTGATTTCAATGGAATGTTTTGCCTGGGGCCCCACAGGCCATCGTGCAGTAAGCCTTATTGCTGAGCGCAACCTATCGGCGAAAACAAAAAAGAAAATAAAACAACTCCTGGGCCAGGAATCGCTGGCATTGGCGAGTACCTGGATGGATGAAATCCGGTCGGATTCAACCTTCAACTACATGACCGACTGGCATTGGGTAACGGTCGAAACGGGAATGACGTATGATCAATCCACGAAGAACCCCAATGGCGATGTGATCATGACCCTTGAGCGGATTATCATGGAACTTAAATCACATAAACTCAGCCCCAAACAAGAAATTGAAAACCTGAAAATGTTGGTACACCTGGTTGGGGATATCCATCAACCCTTGCATGTGGGATGTTGTGATGACCAGGGTGGAAACAAAGTCAAAGTAAAATGGTTTCACATTGGATCAAACCTACACCGCGTCTGGGATAGTGACATGATTGATGATAGCAAATTCAGTTTTACGGAATTGACGGATGCATTGGGTCAACCGGATCTTGCCGGAGTGCGCAGTTTGCAAAAAACTTCTGTTCGGGATTGGGCCAGTGAGTCGATGGGTTACCGCAAAAAAGTTTACGATATTGGAGAAGGGAAACTCGGATATCAGTACACCTATAAATATTTTTCTATAGCAAAACTGCGTATGATGCAAGCCGGTATAAGGCTTGCCGGTCTTCTGAATGAAATTTATGGGAATTAGGAAGACTTAATGGGTCACATACTTTTTCCACCACCATTGGAAGACAATCAGACCCCAGATCCGGGCATGGATATCCCCCGGGTTGGAAGAAAAAAGTTGTTTTTTTAGTTTGTCGATTTCGGGATAGTGGAAGATACCCTGGTCGGCAATCATTTTTTCAGAAAGCAGATCGTCCTCGATAAGTGATTTCATTTCACGCCGAAGCCACTTAAGCAAGGGTACCTCAAATCCCTTTTTGGGGCGGTTGTAAAGTGCCGGCGGTAAAAGATCGCGAAACGCATCCTGAACAATCCGCTTGCGAAGGGAGGCGTTGATCTTGTAGTCACCAGGCAGGCTGAACAAAAAAGCAACAACCTCAAAATCGAGAAATGGAACGCGGACCTCCAAACCATTCGCCATCGACATCAGGTCAACTTTTGTCAGCATGTCGTTGGGCAGTACCAACTGCATGTCGGTAAGCAAAATGTCGTTGATTGACTCCGTGGCTGGAATGGTTTTTAGCAATATTGACTTTCTCTTGTCGTACTCTTCCTGCTCCAATTTTTGGAGCACCTGAGGATGAATAATTTTTGATGCAGATGATTCGTCGGCAAGACTCGCCCAGCGCCAGTAACGATCTTTGGAGTTCATTTTCATTCCTTCCGCAAAACGCTGCAACTGACGGAATTTGTTCGCGACCGTATTATTCCGTGACTGCGGAAGCGATTCCCAAATGGGTTGAAGGGCCGAAACCCAATTTTCTTTCCAGCCTTTGTTGATTACCCGGTAAGCGGCAGCGTGTTTGTTGTACCCACCTGTCAGTTCGTCCGCGCCATCCCCGGAAAGGGCAACGGTTGCATATTTCCGAGTCTCTTTACTCAGGATGTAAACAGCAATGGCGGAAGAATCCGCAAAGGGTTCATCGATATAGTCGAGAATGGAATGAACATGGGTGTACAGGTCATCGTTGGACAATGAAAAGACGGTGTGTTCGGTTTTGCAATGCTTCGCCACCATCCTTGCGTATTCTGTTTCATCAAAAAACGGTTCATCTTTAAAACCTATGGAGAAAGTATGCAGATCGGGCCTGTGTTTGCTCGCCAGTGCCGTCACCACCGATGAATCGATTCCGCCGCTCAAAAAAGAACCCAGGGGTACATCGGAAACAAGTCTTCTTTGAACAGATGTTTCGAGGCATTCCTTCAATTGTTTCTTTGCCTGTTCATAGGAAATGGTATAGGGATTGGATTTGTGCTGGTCAAAAGGAATTGCATAATATTGTTCGACTACCAATTGTTTTCTGCTGACTTTCAGAAAATGTCCTGGCATTAATTTTTTTACGTTTATGAAAATGGTATCCGGCGCCGGGATATAATTGAGCTGCAGGTACAGGTGTAGTGATGAATGGTCCAGTGTCTTCTCGATTCCATATTGAAGAATGGATTTCATTTCGGAGGCAAAAAGAAATTTATCCTCATCAAACAAATAGAGGAGAGGCTTTATGCCAAAACGATCGCGGGCAAGAAAGAGACTTTGCTCCAGTTTGTCGTAGATGCAGAATGCAAAAAAACCATTTAGCAGATTCAGGCAATTTTCTTTTTCCTGGATATACAATTTGAGAAGGACTTCGGTATCGGATTCAGAAAAAAATGAAACTCCTTTCTGTTTCAGGTCGCTTTTTAAGGATCGAAAATTGAAAATTTCGCCGTTAAAGATGATGCAATATCTTTTGCTCTCGTCCCACATTGGTTGATTGGCAATCTGACGGGTGTCGATGATCGATAATCTACGGTGGCCCAGCCCTACCCATTCGTCAATATAGGTATCCTGAAAATCCGGACCTCGTTTTGCCAGCACCTGGGTTGCGGCAGTGAGGTTGATCTTGTTGAATTTGCCAACCAGGTTAAACGAGAAGATACCAGTGATTCCGCACATGAAATTAAATCATGAAGATAAATAAGTCTTATGAGGAGGTGAAAAATACAGTTCACGCTAAGGCCGCAAAGTCAGGATCGCAAAGATCGCAAAATGACGATTGAACTTTCGGAATTGGCGAACTTTTGCGTTTCCTTTTTCGAGCTTTCCGTGAAGTCTCTGAACGATTAAATTTCCTTGATGAGGATATTCTTAAACCAAACCTCGCTCCCGTGATCCTGGAGATCGATGTGACCTTTTTTGGCAAGACCGTAGCCCACGGCGTCTTTCCATTTACTGTCCTCTTTCCTTTTTTTCCAATTAGCTGAGCCCAGTTCGTACTCCAGCACCTTGGATCCGTTGAGCCAATGCTCGATGTGATTTCCGTTGGCGACGATTTTCGACGAATTCCATTCCCCGGCAGGATTCGTGGTTGCGTTTGTGGCTACGTGCATATCATAATTGGCGCCAGAATGTTGCGTGTCTTTCAATTTCCCAGGATAACCTTTGTCATCGATGATTTGAAATTCCGGACCCGAAAGAAAAGGCTGTTCAAATTCCTCGGTAGCCCTGAAGATCACACCGCTATTTCCTTCAGCGGATATTTTCCAGTCGAAAGTCAATTCGAAATTTCCGTATTCGCCGGTCGTCATGATGTCTGAACGCTCATCACCAACTCCCTGTACACCTTCTTTTATCGCTTTGGCGTGGAGTGTTCCGTTCACCGCCTCCCACGTGTTGTTTTTCCGCGCTTTGAAAATTTGCCATCCGTTGGTAGTTTGACCATCGAAAAGTAATTTCCAGCCGTCTGCTTTTTGTTGCTCGGTCAACTGGGGTAAAACCGGAACGGCGACAGGTGGGGAGGTGGTTTCTGCAAGTTCCTCTTTGCGTTCTTTGGGGCTACAGGAAGCGACCACAACGGCAAATGCGATGATTTTCAAAAATAATTTCATTAGGATAAGGTTAGTTAAAATATTTTTCCGGGATTTAGAATCCCGTTGGGGTCAAACACTTTTTTAATACCACGCATGAGATTAAGATTCACTTCACTCATGGCAATGTTCATGTAGGGCCTTTTGGCGATGCCGATTCCATGTTCGCCCGACAAGGTGCCACCCAACTCAACAGTGAGCTTGAAAATTTCTCCAATGCCGATGGGGATTTTATTCTCCCAATCTTCTTCGCTGATGGACTCTTTCAGAATATTGACGTGAAGATTTCCATCACCCAAATGACCAAAACAAACCGTATTGAAACCATATCGCTTACCAATTTCTTTGATGCCGCTGATGAGCTTCGGTAAGTTGGCACGTGGCACCACCACGTCATCGGATTTGGTCAAAGTATGCCAGTTGACAGCGGGCGATATATTTTTTCTTATTTTCCAAAGCTCGTCCTTTTGGGCAGTGCTTTCAGCGAAGAGTACTTCACCGACCTGGAATTTCTCCACTACGTTCATCACGCGTTCCGCATCGCGCATCAACACCTCTTCATCATTGCCATCCAGTTCGCACAGTAAATAAGCGTCCATATTTTCCGGGAAGGCAGTGGTGACGGGACTATTTAATACTTTAGCGCAATAATCAATGGTCTTTAAGGCTGCATCGCGTTCAAAGAACTCAACACCTGAAGGGGTGATGCCGGCAACAAAAATCTCAGCGATGGCGTTGCAGGCATCTTGATTGGAAACAAAAGGCACCAGCAGCAATACATTCTTTGTTGGATATCCCCTTAGCTTGAATACGATTTTGGTAATGATACCCAGGGTACCTTCGCTGCCGCACATCAATTGTGTAAGATTATATCCGGTTGAGTTTTTCAAGACATTGGCAGCAGTCCAAATAATCTCACCGGTAGGCAGGACTACCTGCATGTTGAGCACATAGTCGCGGGTAACGCCATATTTTACTGCTTTCGGTCCGCCGGAGTTGTTGGCCAGATTTCCACCAAGGAAACACGATCCCCTGCTGGCAGGGTCGGGTGGATAAAAGAGTCCTTTTTCCTTGACCGCATTTTGGAATACCTCCGTGATCACTCCGGGCTCAACGGTCGCCTGTAAATTCAGTTCATCGATATGGAGAATCTTATTGAACCGTTCCATCGAAATAACTACCCCGCTTTTGATCGGTAGAGCACCTCCACTTAAGCCAGTTCCGGCTCCCCGTGGCGTGGTAGGAATGCGATGTTGATTGCAAATCTTGAGAATCTCACTTACCTCTTCGGTAGTACCGGGCTTGATCACGACGTCGGGAAGGAAAAAATAGTCTTCGGTCTTGTCATGCGCATAGTCGTTTTTGCCTTCCTCATCCAGGATGACAAATGAATTGCCCACGATGGCCTGAAATTTGGAGATAACTTCCTCGCCCACCTGGTGCGCAGTTAATGTGTCACTTACTTTAGCGTATCCCATGAAACCCTTAACTTTGATGTTTTAATTATGATTTTTAACCCGGCCAAAATTACGCAATTCCCGCATCATCAACCCGGACTTTTTTTCCTCATTTTATGCATTTTGTGCGCCTGCTCCGCTACGAAAAAGGCAACGGTGAGGGAACAGCAAATCAAAGAGGTTATCAAAACGGCCCGAACTTTCACCGGCACTCCTTATAAGTGGGGTGGTACGACCCGCTCCGGAATGGATTGCTCTGGCCTAACAGGCAATTCTTTCAAAACAATCAATATTTCACTTCCCCGGACAGCGGACGCACAGGCGTTGATTGGAGAAAAAATAAAAAGGGGTGACCTCCAGCCGGGCGACCTCGTATTTTTTGCAACAGGAAAAAAAAAGCGCGAGATTACCCACGTGGGGATTGTCACCGAAGTTAAAGCCAAAGACAATGTTAAGTTCATACATGCATCCAGTTCTGTCGGTGTTGTGGAGACGAACTTATTTACGGATTACTATCTCAAGCGCTACCGGACAGCACGTAGAATTGTTGAATGAGTTTTTTTATTTTGAATAAAAGATTGCACTATGAAAACATCGCGTAGAAAGTTTCTTCAATCAGGTGCGGGCCTTGTTTCACTCGCACCATTTACAAGCCTATCGGATAATCAGGCACCAATAAACAAACCCGTAGTTATTTCAACCTGGAATTTTGGCCTCGGCGCCAATGTGGAGGCCTGGAAAATTTTAGTGGCCGGCGGTAGAGCGCTGGACGCCGTTGAATCAGGAGTGTGGGTGCCCGAGGCTGATCCAAAAATAACCAGCGTTGGATTGGGAGGTTTGCCCGATCGTGATGGGCACGTAACCCTGGATGCATGCATTATGGATGAGTTTTCAAATTGTGGTGCAGTGGCGTTTCTCGAGCACATCGTTCACCCTATTTCAGTGGCGAGAATGGTCATGGAGAAAACGCCCCACGTCATGCTGGTAGGAGCGGGTGCGCTTCAATTCGCGTTGGCAAATGGGTTTAAAAAAGAGAACCTGTTAACCAAAGAATCAGAGCAAGCGTGGAAAGAATGGTTGAAAAAAGCGGAATACAAACCGGTTGCGAACATTGAAAATCATGACACCATTGGTATGGTGGCCTTGGATCAGAAAGGAAATCTCTCCGGGGCTTGTACCACCAGTGGGATGGCCTACAAGCTGCATGGGCGCGTTGGCGATTCGCCGATCATTGGCGCGGGGTTATTTGTGGACAACGAAATTGGGGCCGCGACCTCCAGTGGTGTAGGAGAAGAGGTGATACGTATTGTGGGTTCGCATTTGGTAGTGGAACTAATGCGTCAGGGGAATTCACCGAGTGAGTCATGTCGCAAAGCCGTGGAGCGGATTGTTAAAAACCAGCCGCAAAAATCAAAAGATATTCAGGTCGGATTTTTGGCGATCAATAAGAACGGAGAGTACGGAGCTTTTGCTTTGCAAAAAGGGTTTACATATGCAGTGTATTCGGAAACCATTCCGAACAGACTGTTTGAGGGAGAGAGTTACCACTGATGGACCGTTGATTCACACTGATTTAATGATTTCACTGATGATTGGAGTAACTTAGATATTCTTATTTTGTATGCAGAGTAAAAGATCAATGCAATCCTTTCATCAGTGCCCATTAGCGGTCAGTGGTCCATGATAATAGAAATAGTAGTATATAACATCGAGTCTGCTCTCAAGGCGCAAGAAGGCGGGGCCGACCGTATCGAACTCTGTGATAATCCGGGTGAAGGAGGAACGACACCTTCTGTTGGTATCGTGGAGGTGGTTCGGCGCAATGTCACTATGGATGTTTTTGTCATGTTACGTCCGCGGGGTGGCGACTTTTGTTATTCCAATGATGAGTTTCATTCCATGAAGCGTGATCTGATTCAATTTCAGAAGTTGAGTGTGGATGGTTTTGTTTTGGGAATACTTAATCCGGACGGCACGATTGATAAGAAAAGGTGCAAAGAATTGATCGATAAAGCAAAGCCTTTAAAGGTTACTTGTCACAGGGCCTTTGATATGACGCGCGATCCGATGGAGGCATTGGAAGATTGTATCGAAGTCGGATTTGACCGGATATTGACTGCGGGTCAGCAGACGAATGCGTCCCTTGGCGCAGATTTAATTTCAGAATTAATAAAGAAAGCCAGGGGCCGGATCAAGATCATGCCTGGTTCGGGGGTCAATGAAAATACGGTGGTTGATGTGGTGATGAAAACCGGGGCAACAGAGATACACTTTTCTGCAGTCACTTTCCAGAATAGTCCGATGGTATTTCGAAATCAAAACATTGCCGGCATGGGTTCTGATGAAGGTGCTGAGTTTAAGTTGAGAACGGTTGATCCGGAGAAGGTTAGAATAATTCGACGGTTGGCGGAAATGAGAGATTCAAAATGATAAGAGTTCGACACCGTCTTAACGTTAATCGAAAAGGCGGAGGATTTGGGGCTACTTTATAAAATTGACTTTCAAAATTTCCGGGCCATTACAATAAAGACGTCATCGACCACATTCGAGGGGTAGGCAAAGTATTTTGGGTGCGTGATCCGCGCCTTATCAAAAAAGTCAGATAGCTATCTTTGCCTTGATCGGTTTCTTTTCTTTTTTGGCGGGATTGATAATGGCCCAGGCATTGGCTGTCATGGATACCGGTTTCTGCTGATCAACAAAATACTTTTTTGGCTCAATGAAATTGCTGCGCTGCCTTAATGAACCTTGTTTTTGATTGACTGAATCCCTCTTTTGCTGGATGGAATCTTTCTTTTGTTGAGGCCAATTCTGACGGTGTCCGGTAGAATCCTTCTTTTGATTTGCCGAATCACGTTTAGGCCAACCACCTTGTCCCGGTTGCGCACCTTGAGGAAAACCAGATCTTTGACTCTGACCAGGTTTTTGACCTTGACCTGGGGTAGAGCCGGGTTGGCCTCCTTGTCCCCCGCCTTGTGGAGCTGATTGTTGAGGAGCTGCATTGTTTGGATTGTTGTCGCCGCCATCCTTGATGTCATCATCTGATATCGATTTTTTCCGTTTCCTTGGAGCATCAAACGTCATTTTACCAATGCGGTAGCTGAAAGTGACCTTAAAATTCAGATTATGATAGACGGTCGTGCTATGAGAATCGATGATGTTTGTTTTAGTGGTACCCTGAATGGTCAATGATGGCGTAATGAAATTCTCAGCACCAAATCCTATACTACCTTTCTTGTTGGGAAGGTCTTTCCGGAAACTCAAGCTATAAACACGATAGCCGCCCTGAAATCCTTGCAATTGCACTTGTCGACCGCGATAGAATCCAAAGAATTGTGCACCCCATCCATTGCCAATGGTGTAATTCCCAAACATGCGGATATTGTAAACCCAACCTTGATTGTGAGCGTTGAAGCGCGGATCCGATACGTTGTTATTCAGTACAGCATAATAGACATCGCTTCCGCCGTTTAAGGTGAACTTATTTGAAATATGGATACCGGTGAAAACACTCAATCCGTAAGCATCCTCCTTTCCAATATTTTTATAGGTCGTAAGGATGGTGTCCTTTGAAGTTAAGTACTGCTCGCGAATACTTTGAATCGAGTTATAAGTATTGCGCACAAAGCTGGAGAAATTAAGGGAGCTGCCTCCGATATAGGTGCTGTAGGCCAACTCATAATTGTTGGTGTATTCGGGTCCCAGAAGTCGATTTCCCTGGCTAACACTAAGCTGGTTTGAAAACTGTAGGTTGGGATTCAAAAATTGGATTGACGGACGTTGAATACGTCGGTTATACGCCACTTTGAGAACATTTCCATTTTTTAATTTTTTCGAAAAATTAATGCTGGGCACCAGAACTCCATAAGAAGGAATATTAGTATTTCCTTCCGTGGCGGTGATATTTTTGAAATGGGCATTGATCGTAGTGTACTCGTATCTTGAGCCTGCTTTTAAACTATATCCTCCCTGGAGCGTAAGCGTATAGGCAAAATATCCCGCTGCAATGTTTTGATTATAGTTAAAGACATTGGCAGGTTGTTGGGGGTTGAGATTTGGAGTATATGCGCCGTCTCCTTTGGATATAAAATAGTCATAATTACTCGCTACGGTGCGTGCCGTATTCTTTCCACCAAATTCCAGCAACTGCGTTGTGCCAATCGGTGTCTGATAATCGGCCTGCACCGCGATCTCCTGATTGTAACTGGTATTGACATTCTTCGTCCGCAATGAATCCATTTCCCGAGCGTTCAATGCGCTGCTGGCAAAATCATTTGTACGGTTGTTACGACTATACAAAGCAAGCAAACTGAACTCCCGCTGGGGCTTGGCGAAAGAATGCGTGTAAGTCATGTTCATGTCCAGGGTATTGGACAAATCTGTTGTCTTGACATTGCGCGTGCCGAGAGCCGATCCAATGAGTACCTCATTGACAAAGGAAGATGTTTGTGTGCGCAGAAGATTTTGATAGGAATAATTGTCCCTTCCTCCAAATCGGACTGAAGCTGCAAGGTTGTTAGTCTTATTAATATCGTAATCCCAACCCAAAGTGTAGTTGCCGCCAAGATTATTTGAGTGTGTTGCTGCATTTTGCTGATTAAGAGTTCTGTAAGTTGTATCCTTGGCGGCGTTCATTTGCGTTGTATTCTGCAAGTTTCCAAAGGTGCCGTTGATGTTATAGCCAGCCCGGCCAAAGCCACCTAAAGTAAATCCCATCTTGCCTTTCCGATAACCACCGTTGAGGCTCAGATTGCTCCCCCGGTACCCGCTGCTTTCATCGACATTGAGTGAAAATCCCTGCATGGTGTTTTTCTTTGTGATGATGTTGATGATCCCGGCAGAACCTTCAGCGTCATATTTTGCAGAGGGTGAGGTAATGACCTCTACGGTCTTGATTTGATCGGCAGGAATTTGCTTTAATGCATCGGCAACACTGCTCGCGGTAATGGTGGAAGGTTTGTTGTTAATCAATACTTTAATATTCTGACTACCCCGCAGACTCACATTTCCATCCATATCCACAGAGAGCATGGGAACCCTCTTCAAAACGTCGGTGGCATCGCCGCCTTTGGTAGTCATGTCATTTTCGGCGTTGTAAACAGTGCGGTCCACTTTTTCTTCCACCAAATTTTTTTGCCCTTCTACGACTACTTCTTTTAATACTTTAGCTGATTGCCCGATCATCACCGATCCCAGGTCCACTTCTGTTTTTTTATCTGAGATGATTAAATTCTTGATGGTTTTGGTTTCGTAGCCGAGGAATGAAATGGCTACGGTGTAATGTCCTGCGGCCAATTTGGTCAAAGTGAATTTGCCTTTCACATCGCACATGGCACCGTCCACCGGCTTGTTGGTCGACGGGTCGATCAGGGCAACGTTGGCAAATTCAACGGCTACCTGTTGGTTTGTGGAATCCTTTACCGTCCCTGAAATCCTGCCATTGCCCTTTTGCTGACCGGCCTTGGATTGAGAATCCTGAGCCCGAGCAAAAGTACTGACAGCAATAAATACAACTAAAAGTAAAATCTCTTTCATTCTCATAATTAATGCAATGCGGTTATCACCCTTGCAGGTATTTAACTGCAAAGAAAAAGTTTTGTTTACTCGTGTGATGGATTATTCGACCCATGGGCCTATTTCATCGACTGCTACACTCGTTATTCGACCAAACCAAAAGGTAGTGGAAACCCCATGAATCAGTCGATCAATTTCTTCAAGCGGTCGAATATTGTTGAGAAACTCATTTGCAATGGATGAGATCGTTATCTTTATTTACCGGTTTACGTTGACCAGGTCACGGAGTATACATTGTGTACTTGAATCCAAAACACTATGACTGAAAGGATATGAAACTTATTCGAATTCAAACGTTTGTTTTGCTCAATCTGGTTTACGGGATTGGCTTGGCTCAGGGCTTTAAGAACAAAAAATAAATGCAATCCTTCATTCAACGGCATCGTGTCTTTCTGCTACACTTTTCATTTTGGTGTGTTTACTTGTCCTTTTTTGTGTACCAGATCACTTCATTTCGCCACCGGGAAACGGATCTAGGTGTGGCGTTTGTCCAGGCCGGCGTGCAGGTGGCTTTCCATATGGTGGTGGCTTATTTGAATTATTTTTTCTTTTTACCCCGTTTTCTAGAGCGTAAAAATGTAGGTCGTTATCTTCTCGAATTCTCGGTCCCTTTTGCCATCATTATGTATTTGCGCGTGCATTTGCAACGCTTTATGATTGACGGCTATACTTATCATGAACAGTATTTTTACCGTACCGTCTATTGGGTGCAACTGGTTGCAGTGACCTTGTTCATTGTCATTTTTGTCGGAATGCTTCGCTTTGCCAAAGACTGGTTTGAGTTTGAAGCGAAAAAGAAGGAAGTCGAAAATGAAAAACTTACTGCGGAGCTCAATTTTCTCAAGGCGCAAATCAACCCGCACTTCCTCTTCAACACATTAAATAATCTTTATTACCTCGCCTTTACCCAATCGCCCAACACGACTGAAGTCATAGCTAAGCTTTCACAGATGATGCGTTATATGATTTATGATTCCAATTTTCCGCATGTGTCGCTCAGCAAAGAAATTGAATACATGCAGAATTATATCAGCCTTGAGCGACTTCGTCTTAATAATGCAATTCCCATCCAGTTTGAAATTGATGGAAATGCTGAAGGGGTTCGGATTTCGCCATTAATTTTTATTACCTTTCTGGAGAACGCATTCAAACACGGCGTGAGCAATAGTAATCCAAAAGCCTGGGTCAATGTAGCCATTCGCGTTTATGGAAAGGAATGTGTTTATAAAGTAGAGAATAGTAAAATCACTTCTGCCAAAATGGAAACAGGTGAGAAGTCGGGAATCGGATTACAAAATGTAAAACGCCGCCTGGAGTTGAGTTATCCTGGCCAGTACCAATTAATTGTAAATGACCAGCCTGAGCAATATTCTGTACAACTGAACCTTACGTTGTCGTGAACCTGAAGTGCCTTATTGTCGATGACGAGCCACTGGCTAGAAACCTGCTTGTTGAATATGTTAGGAAAGTACCGCACCTTGATCTGGTAGGGAGTTGCTCCAGTCCGCTTGAAGCGATTGAAGTATTGCGCAACCACTCGGTAGATCTGATGTTCCTGGATATTCAGATGCCGGAAATCACAGGCACCACCTTCCTGAGGACGCTGCAAAAAAAACCAATGGTCATTTTGACAACGGCATATTCCGAATATGCCTTGGAAAGTTATGAACTTGACGTAGTGGATTACATGTTGAAGCCGATCACGCTGGAAAGGTTTCTTCGCGCAGTGGACAAGGCCGATGAGCGATCAAGGGTTCCGCAAGTTACAGTTGTTAAACAAGTCCAGGAATCTGTTCAGCCTTTTGTTTTTGTCAAAGACGGCACGAAGCTGGTGAAAATAAGATGGGAGGAGATTTTATATATCGAAGGGCTGAAAGACTATGTAACG
>JAYVXP010000065.1:0-7791 GCA_043785125.1 Bacteroidia bacterium | reverse complement strand
CCGTATTGTTCAACACTAAGATAGTAAGAGAGGTGAACCCCTTTGATATCCCGCTACGATATATCGGTGACAAGTATACTTTTGTTAAAGTATTAGCCCATTCAGACGTAGTGTATGTAAAGGAAGGATTGAATTATTTCCGTGATCCGTTTAATGTCAAGCAGATCGATCAATGGATGTATTATTACTATGAGCAGTTTTTGGTGTTTGACTGGGCGTATAGAAATCTCAGAATAACCAACAAGAAAAAATTTTATGATGGATTTTATTCAAATACCCGCAGCTCATTATTCCGGTATTGGGACAAAGCCAAGTTCACTTTATACAAAAAATTATTCCGGATAAACCATCAACTGCTCATGAAAAGCATTTACCACAATTTCTTGCAATCCGTTCGTGGGGTCTTGGGCCGGAGCAATCGTAAAATCTGAATCGTGACTATACAGGTGCTCAATTACCTTCATCGGATGGGCTTCCGGAAGCTGCTGAGCTTCCTGAGCCGGGTGGCCTACCGGTTAAAGGGATTTGGATATGTACGATCAACCTACCATCCGGCATTTCGTGCCTACGAATATAAGGTGAAAGGAATCGTTTACATGAGCCTCGGCCCGGGCTGGGCTTATAGTTTTGACTACCTTAAAGATGCCCTTCAGGCTACCTATGGTTACTATTATACGCCGCAGCCAGGAGATTGTGTGGTGGATATAGGCGCCGGCTTGGGAGAAGAAACCGTGATTTATGCTTTGCTGGTGGGGAAGAAGGGATCCGTTCATGCACTTGAAGCCAATCCCTCAACGCATGCCGGCTTGCAATACATGTGCGAGCAGAACAAGTTTACGTGGGTTGTGACTCACCATCTCGCTATTTATAAGGAGGATGGGAATGTAATCATTGAAGACGATGAAGAGAACTACCTCATCAACACCATTCATCCTATGGCAAATAGAAAAGGAGCTAGTCAGGTTGAGGCAAAGACTTTAGACACCCTGGTGAAGGAATACAACATTACCCGAATAGACCTTCTCAAATCAAATATTGAAGGTGCAGAGCAATACCTTATCGAAGGCATGAATCATGCCATCAAAATCATCAGGAATATCTGTATTTCCTGCCATGATTTCCGGCATAACTACCACCAGCACGGTGAATTTTATATGACAAAGCAAACAGTAATTTCTTTTCTGGAGAAACATGGATTTGAAATCCAGACACGGAATACCGGAAATCGGGTCGTGGATGACTACATTTATGCGCGGAATACCAATCAAAAATGATCCTCCGATGGCATGCATTCTATTCTATGGACCATTTAATCAACATTCCCGAGATGCAGAATCGTTGATGATCGCCTTTCATCAGCAAGGCCACCGTGTTATTTTCCTGAGCCAACAGGAAGGCCACGAAGTCATTGATTTTCTTCAGAAAAATAACGTGCGCGCGTATGCCCACGCTTTGTCGGGAAAACGAAGCGGAGGGTGGTATTATCTTCGCCATCTTTTTTTTTTCACCCACTTTTGCTGGAAACACCATGTCGATATTGTTTATAGTCATTTGGAGCCGGCCAATTTTGTAGCGTCCATCGGCCAATATCTGATCCGGGGAAAAACTTACTTGTGCCGTCATCATATAAACGAAGGGCAGTTGTACAAATTTGACAAAGATTTGTACTACCGGGTCACCTACCGCCTGGCCAGAAAGATTATTGTGGTCTCAAATCATGCCCGGAGATATATGATTGAAAAGGAACACATCCCGGGAAGAAAGATCATGCATATTAACCTCGCGTATAACTTTGATCTTTACCCCAAGCCGGAGGAACAAAAAGTAAGGAGCATCAGAAAGGAATTTCAAGCGGATATTGTGTTGCTGGTGGCTTGTCGTCTAACGGAGTATAAGCGCCCTGACGCGGCCATTCAGCTTGTTCAAAAATTGATGGATTTGGGCCTGGATGTCAAGTTAATGGTGTTGGGCAAGGGCGAAATGTTTGACGAACTTCAGACACTCATCGTGGATATGGGTCTGCAGAAAAAGGTTTTTATGCCTGGCTACGTAGACAATGTATTGGAATTCATGATGGCTGCGGATTTCTTTGTCCATCCATCCTTGCTGGACTCAAGCTGCGTGGCCGTTAAGGAAGCGGGGCTGGCAAGATTGCCTGTGATCGTCTGTGAGGGTATAGGCGATTTTAATGATTATATTGTGCATGCAAAAAACGGTTTTTTGGTGGCGCCAGATAAGTTCGTACAAGACTCAACTGAAATTATTAGTCAGCATTTTAGCAATAAAGTATTACTAAACCATATGGGAGAGAATCTCAGAAAATCCGTCCTGGAGCTTTTTAGTATTGAAAATGTAATTGAGCAATATGATGCGTTAAACAATGCCCGATAATGCCCGAGCACTCTCCACAATTTTCCATTGTTGTTCCCACATACAATCGAGGCCATCTTATTGCCAAAACCATTGAATCAATTTTACAACAGGAATTTGAGGAGTACGAAGTTATCATTGTTGACGATGGAAGTAAAGACAATACAGAGGAGGTGGTGAGAAAATTTAAGGATCCCCGGATCCAGTACCATAAAAAGGAAAATGCCGAACGGGGAGTTGCACGCAACTATGGAGCAGCCAGGTCAAAAGGCTTGTACATTAATTTTTTTGATTCCGATGATCGTATGTATCCTAATCATTTGGATGTAGCCAATAAACTGTTGTCACGCACAGGTGAAATAGAATTCTTTCATTTAGGTTATGACTACAAGCTTGAAGATGACACCCTCTTGAAGCAAGTGAATAATTTTGATGAAGGGATTAAGGATGCGCTATTGTTTGACAACCTGCTAAGCTGCAACTGCGTTTTCTTGCGGAAGGATATCGTCAAAGAGTTTACCTTTGTGGAAGACCGGGCGTTGGCCTCATCAGAGGATTGGGAACTTTGGATAAGAATTGTGAGCCGATTCAGAATTTATTTTTCCAACGAAATTACAAGTTCTGTTATCAATCACGATCAGCGAAGTCTTCGTAACATTACCGCTGAAAAAGTGGTGACGCGGGATTTATTACTCATTGAGAAACTTAAACAGGATTCCGTTGTCATGCGTAACTATGGACCATTGTTCAACCGTTTTGTGGCAGAACGTTACACGTTTTTTATGATGTCTTTTGCTGATCAAAAGCAACGTACCGAAGTTTGGAAATGGGGGATGCGTGCCTTTCGGATTTATCCGTTAATTCTGGTGAGTAAGAGATTTCTGGCTTCGATTAAAAACAGCCTGGTGAAATGACAACTAAGTTACCCGATGGGAAACCATCAAATTTTACTTGTCTGCAGAAGGATCTGTGTATGAATGATGTGATGAATGTGGCAATGATCAGGAAATTACGGTTAAGGAACTTGCCTCAAAAGTGATTCTTCTGACGGGCTCATCATCAAAAATGGATTTCTTACCTGCGCTCAAAGAAGGAGATATGCCACGTAGAAGGCCCGATATTACAAAAATGAGGACTATCCTTGGCAGACCTTTGATTTCGCTGGAAGAGGGACTTGAAAGAACACTTGAGAAAAAAATGTTTTAATTAAAGCGAGCTGAGGTGGAGGTTATTAAAAACATTCTTAAGAGGATTTTACCCACTCCGTTTCTGAAGAAAGCCTTTCTGATATACAATAGAGTCAAAATCCTTACGGTTGATAAAATATTATTTCCCGAATATAAAATTGCCACCGATCAGTTCCTGATTTATCGCAAGGGATTTCCGTTTCGGGAAGCCGAAGTTAAACTGGATATGCCGGAGGATGAAGCGAAAACCTACATGCAGGCCTGGTATGATTGGACACAAGAGGAGTATTTACTGATTTTCAAAAAAAAATGCTGGATAGAGCCCCATTATGGATGGGCTATCGTGGAGCCAAATAAGCTCTTGTATTATTCACTGGGGGTAAGCCGGACGTGGTCTCAGAAAAAACCAGGTTACTTCAAATTCATAAAAAAGAAAGAGATCATCCATTTCCCCGAAGCGATCTCTCTCCGGGACTCGGGTGAGGAGAACTATTTTCATTTTTATAACGATGTGCTCAGTAAACTGTATTTCCTTCAGGAACACAGCATTGATGTAATGTCTTTTCCGATAATAGTGAGCAGCAAATTATGGATGAAGGAATATTTCCAGTATTATCTTAAGAACTCTTTGTTCATGCAATCGCTGCATTGGATTGTTCATGATCGACAATATATACAATGTGATTCTGTAATTTTTTGCAAGCCGCTTACCCATCGCAAAGATTTATGGAAAGCAATTTTATCTCCAATAGTGGTTAATAATGTTTTTAATCCGCAACGAAAAATTTTCCTTACCCGAAGCAAAGCAAGGCTCCGCTTCATAGAAAACACCGAAGAGATTGAAGCAATTTGTTTCGAGCGGAGCTTCGAAATTATGGATGCCGATGCGCTATCGTATACACAGCAAGTTGAACTTTTCTCCCAGGCATCATGCATTGTTGGAATACATGGGGCAGGGCTAACCAATATGGTTTTTAGCAGAGGTCACTGTAAGATATTAGAAGTCTTTCCTCCACCTGACCTTGGATATCTTCCCTATCATTACATTTTGTTGGCGACGATGAAAGGTTTTCAGTATCGTGCATTAGTGGGCGAACCCAACAAAATTAACTTTTCGGGAGGGTTCCATCTGGACAAAGACAGATTTTCAAGATCGTTGATTGAATTTGGGCTTTAATTGGGTACTACGGGTCAGTATGAAAGAGCTAATAACTGAATGCTTTGTTGAAGGGAACAATCAACGATCAGCATGCTCGGGAGGTGGAAGTCTTGCTGAACGATATGGTTACTCGTCGTACCATATTCTGAGGGATGGAATTTATAGAATTGAATACGTTATCAACGGCCAGGTTACGAGGACGTTTCTATTTACTCGTAAGGCAACGGTCCAACGGTTCGTTCTGTTCGAACATAGGGTACATTTTTTTTCGACTGTATAAAGAAATATGTGCGGGATTGCAGGGTTTTATAATGCGAAGGTTGATCAGGGTCAGATTCATTCCCTCATGAGTAAGCTTCACCACCGGGGCCCTGATGATCAGCGCTTTTACACCCGGAATGATGTTGGCCTAGTCCACACACGGTTATCAATTATTGAACTTTCTGAACGAGGTGCTCAGCCTTACAGGTTTGAAAACCTTGTACTTGTTTTTAATGGAGAAATTTATAACTACCAGGAAGTCCGTGAGGAACTCAAGAAATATGGATACTCGTTTCAATCCAACTCAGATACAGAAGTCTTGATAAAGTCTTTCCATTGCTGGCGCGAACAGTGCGTGGATCATTTTCTAGGAATGTTTGCCTTTGGCATCTATGATGAGTCTACCGATGAAATTTTTCTTTTTCGCGACCGGGTTGGCGTGAAGCCTTTATACTA
Source organism: Bacteroidia bacterium (assembly GCA_043785125.1). GTDB lineage: Bacteria > Bacteroidota > Bacteroidia > Cytophagales > Cyclobacteriaceae > ELB16-189. Next base: position 2,358 of record JAYVXP010000065.1, on the reverse strand, counting down.
CAGTTTTCAACAGGGTGTATTGTTCTTTGCCAGCGAGTTGAAGGCCTTATCGGTTTTCAACATTTCCCGAGAAATCGATCTCGACGCGGTGTCCCTTTATTTCCGGTTTGGTTTCATTCCACATCACCTTTCTATATATAAATCAGTTTCCAAGCTGGAGGCTGGTCATTATCTTAAAATTTCGAGACAGGGAATGATGAAAAAAAAATATTGGAAGCCGAATCATGAAATAATTCAAAACCGGAAGGAAAATGATTGGATTGAAGAATTGGAGACGCTTTTGATTTCTGCATTTCGTTACAGGATGGTGTCCGATGTTCCTGTGGGTGTTTTTCTCAGTGGAGGAGTAGATAGCTCCCTGCTAACGGCGATCCTCCAAAAACATTATGGGGGTATACATACGTTTACTATCGGCTTTGAGGAATCAGATTTTGATGAATCGACTTATGCACGGAAAGTAGCTGAACACCTGAAGTCCCACCATGTGCAAAAAGTATTGAAGCTTGAAGAAGCGAGGTATCTTCTGACTAATTTTTATTCTGTTTACGATGAGCCATTTGCAGACACTTCAGGAATTCCCACTGCCTGCGTTACGCACTTGGCTAAGGACTACGGCATGAAAGTCGTTTTATCAGCCGATGGTGGTGACGAACTTTTTGGCGGGTATACGCATTATCAAAATGCGCTCAGTCTGTTTGCAAAATTTACTGTTTTGCCGTCCGGCATACGTCATGCTCTTTCAAAAAGCATGAGGGTACTTGCACCTCCCATGCTTCGAAGGAAGATCTATCCATTGAATGTTGAGCACAAGACCTATGCGTTCGAAGAAATAATTGCCGCAGAAAGTCCTTCCCAATTCTTTGAAGCTTTTATAGCTAACCAATCCTTAGACGAGATCGCAAAAATAATGGGGTCTGCTTCTGTTGGAACCATGGGATTTTTGGATAACGGCTATGGTCCTTTACAAGCCATGATGGCGTGGGATTTTCACTTTTACCTTCCGGACGATTTACTGGTAAAAGTGGACCGGGCAACGATGTTCCACAGCGTTGAATGCAGAGAACCATTTCTGGATCACCGTGTTGTCGAATTAGCCGCACGGATTCCAACTGATCTGAAAATAAAAGAAGGCAAAGGAAAATACTTGCTTCAGAAATTATTAAGTCGCTATGTACCTCAGGAGTACTTTGAGCGAAAGAAACAAGGATTTAGTATTCCGATTTTTGCCTGGTTTCGTAAGGAGCTCGATGAAATGTTTGATAATTACTTATCCACTGAGAAACTCGGCGAAGTCCCGTTCTTTGACGTCAAGGAAATACAACGGGAACACAAAAAATACCGCTATTACAAAAAGCATAACAAACAGTACAACATTGAGAAAATGTGGAGGATACTGAGTTTTATGTTATGGTGGGAAAAGCATGTGAAGCATGGTGCGTAAAAGAATACTTCTGATTATTCCTGAAATAAGCATGGGAGGGGCGCAACGCTCCATTTCAAAATTGAGCGTTGAACTGTCCAGGAATCATCAGGTATGGCTGGTGATTTTCAATAAAAATAGTGATATGGTCTATCCGTATGGAGGAGAGTTGCTAAGTCTTGATGTTGTGCCCAGAGACAACACCCTTCATAAATTAAAATCATTTGTGCAACGCATTACCCGGTTGAGAAAACTAAAGAAACAATTGGGTATTGATGTTTCGATAAGTTTTTTAGAGGGTGCTGATTACGTCAACATTATTTCAAAATCACGTGATAAAATTGTGTTGAGCATACGCGGTTCAAAACGCTATGATGAAATGATAATCGGCGGTTTTTTTTGGCTCCGCAATAAAATCCTTATTCCGTGGTTATACCGCAGGGCAGATATGATCGTAACGGTCAACCATGGAATAGCCAAAGAACTTCGAACCCATTATGGTTTAGAGAAATCCAGGATGGTAACAATTGGCAATTTTTATGACGTGAATGAAATCACACGGTTGTCCCTCGAACCAAAAAGTAAAAATATGAACCGTTTGTATCAAGATCCTATTCTGATTACAACGGGAAGACTGGCGCCTGAGAAAGGTTTGAAACAACTGGTGCGCATTTTTTATGGGCTTAAAAAGAAAAGCAAAAACCTAAGGCTTGTGATGGTAGGGGAAGGCCCGATGCACAATGAACTGGTCATACTCTGTCGTGAACTTGATCTTCTACACGCTGGACCGGATTTTGATGATCTGCCCGATGTTGTCTTCATGGGGAATCAATCAAATGTTTTTAAGTACCTGAAGAGCGCAACGATGTACTTGCTGAATTCATCATCAGAAGGTTTTCCAAATGGGTTGGCCGAAGCCATGATTTGCAGCGTCCCTG
>JAYVXP010000064.1:0-7867 GCA_043785125.1 Bacteroidia bacterium | reverse complement strand
TAAATTGAAAGCATTCAACCTCGCTGTTTGATAATTTCAAAACACATTTTCCGGAAAGCAATTTTTGCTGGTTCAGTTATCGCGTGCACCCAATGCACCCCTCCTCACGAATTACCCCCCGGTGATCTGCACAACGGCGGACTTTTTTTGCCTGAAAAATTTGAGGCGCTTGTCGTTTCGGAAGGTGTGGGCCGCGCCAGGCACATTGCCGTAAATGACAATGGGGATATTTATGTCAAACTTACCTTTAATGATTCAATGCACGGTGCAGGAGGGACCGTTGGTCTGCGTGATACCAATAACGATGGCAAAGCGGATACCATCGCTTACTTCGGTGACTATAAAGATGAGGGTGGACTGGCGGTTGGGGTGACCCTGCACGATGGATATTTGTACACCAGCACCGTAAGAAGTGTTTTGAGAAATAGATTGACGCCCGGAAAATTAATTCCGGAAAGCAAAACAGAAGTGGTGCTCACCGAAGAGGATGAGAACGTCGTCAGGAACTGGCACACCACGAAACCCCTGGCATTTGACAACAAGGGAAACATGTATGTTCCTTTTGGATCGCCTTCAGATGCGTGTCAGGATATGAAAGAGTTTGGTCCCGTTGGAATTCCGGAAGGAGTGGGACTGGACCCTTGTCCAGAACTTGAAAAACATGCCGGTATCTGGAAGTTTGATGCAAATAAAACCGGACTCACACAAAAGGACGGGCAGCGGTATGCCACCGGCATTAGAAGTGTAGTGGGGATGCAATGGAATCCGATGAATGAAAGCCTGTATGCCGTGGTCAATGGCATCGACAATTTACACACCGTTTATCCTCACCTGTTTTCTTCATGGCAGGCTGCCTTGCTTCCGGCAGAATTGTTTACAAAAGTAAAGGAGGGGGCAAACTTTGGCTGGCCTTATGCCTTTTATGATCAGATGCAGGAGAAGAATGTTTTAGAGCCCGGCTATGGGGGCGACGGAAGAAAAATAGGAAGGGCGGATCAATTCGACAAACCGAGCATGGGCTTTCCTGGTCACTGGGCTCCGATGGATGTGTTATTTTATCAAGGAGACCAATTTCCTGAAAGGTATAAGCAGGGTGCTTTTATTGCTTTTCATGGATCAACGGATCGATCACCCTATCCACAGGCCGGATACATCGTGTGTTTCGTTCCGTTTGAAAACGGTGAACCCCATGGCAGGTGGGAAGTCTTTGCCGATGGCTTTACCGGCGTGGATACGGTCGTGAACACCAGCGACGCCGTGTACAGACCGATGGGACTGGCAAGCGGGCCGGATGGGTCGTTGTACATCAGTGAATCAAACAAGGGAAAAATCTGGCGGATCATGTACAAAGGGGGAAAAGATAAATTTGGACAAGCGCAATTGGCTGAAATGGAAAAACGGAAATCGCGATCGTACATCAAGACACCCGATGAGGTAAAGGATAACTTGTATAAGGGTGATGAATTGGAAGGTAGCATATTATATCGCACCTATTGCGCAGTATGTCACCAACGGAATGGCAAGGGTGATAATAATCGCTTCCCGCCACTGGCGGGTTCTGATTGGGTAACCGGTGAGGTGGAGAGACTAATTAACGTAGTGCTGAATGGATATCAGGGTGAGATAAAAGTAAATGGGAAAGCTTACAATGGATTGATGCCAAAGAACAGCCACCTCGATGATCATGCTATTGCTTCGATCCTCACCTTTATCAGAAAGAATTTTAAAAATAAGGCCGCAGCAGTGAGCGCCTTGCAAGTGGGAAAAGTTAGAACTGCTTCACGCAATAGAAAATAATAGACGAACTTTCCTGAATTGATTGCTGAAGTGAATCAAAATAATTAGAAACTATGAGCCGTTTATTTTTCTTAGTGACCATCTTAATACTAAACATGAGTGTGCTAGCACAAAAATCCATTCCCTTGTATGAGGGCGCCATTCCCAATAGCAAGCCATCAAAGGATGAAGAGAAAACAGAAATGGAGGGTGGTATTACTATTGTCAGTAAAATAGTAAAGCCAACCTTAACGATTTATTTACCCAAGCCGGAAAAGGCAACCGGAACTGCGGTGATCATTTGTCCGGGTGGTGGCTACTGGGTGAATGCTTTTGGGCATGAAGGAACGGATGTAGCAAAGAAATTGAATGAGATGGGTGTTGCAGCATTGGTTTTGAAATACCGTATTCCCAATGACGCAACGATGATCAACCGTGAGATCGGTCCGCTGCAAGATGCCCAGCAAGCTATCAGGATCGTGAGAAAGCGGTCAGCCGAATGGGGGATTGACGCCCATCGCATTGGGATCATGGGCTTTTCGGCCGGTGGTCATTTGGCATCAACAGCCGGAACACATTTTGATCGAAGCGTTATTGACAATCCGGACAACATCAGCCTGCGTCCGGATTTTATGATCCTGATCTATCCCGTGATTAGTTTTCAAGACAGTGTTGGTCACATGGGATCCCGGGAACAGCTTATTGGCAAAAAACCATCCACAGAAAAAATTAAATATTATTCCAACGAATTGCAAGTAACACCCAATACCCCGCCTACCTTTTTGGTCCATGCCAGCGACGATGATGTAGTGAAATCTGAAAACAGCATTGTATTCTATCAAAGTCTCCTGAAAAATAAGGTGTCTGCTGAGTTGCATATTTATGAGGGTGGCGGTCATGGGTTTGGTATGGACAACAAAACAACCGATGAGAAATGGATGGACAATTTGAAGGTGTGGTTGGTTTCGAGAAAATAGTTTAAGGTAAAAGGTTCAATGTTTAAAGTTCAATGTTCAATGTTCAAGAGGTTTCCCGGCAATAGCATAAACGTGAAATCTGATTGATTATTTCTTCAAAAGATCCATAACGCCCGAATAGACGTATATCAAGCGTGAAGGTAGTTTTTCTTTTACTCGTACTCGGACTTGTATTTTCAGCAGCGGCGCAACGCATCAGCAATACGGCGATGTACCGCGACGTGGGTTCGATGAAATATTTTCGCATACACTATGAAAATGATTACTTCTCTGGCACGGACATCTATTATACACAAGGTATTAATCTGGAATATGTAAGCCCGGCCATTGGTAAGTTTCTTACTTCCCAATTATTGGTGCGGGCGGATTTAAAGGAAGTTAAGTATGGAATTTCGCTTGAGCACGAGGGATATACACCCACCAGCATTTCACATTCAGAAATCTTGCGGGGCGACAGACCCTTTGCTGCCTGTTTGTTTCTTAGAACCTTCTCCATTCTGAACGACCCCGAACGCAGGACGCGGATTTCCTCTGCTTTCAGCGCTGGCGCGATCGGGCCGGTGGCGGGCGGTAAAGAAATACAAGAGACCATCCATCGATGGATAAATTATACCCAACCGCTGGGATGGCAAAACCAGATCCGCAATGATGTCATCCTCAATTACCAGTTGGAATATGAACGCGGGATTTTCGCCATCAGTAATTTTTTAGTGCTTGCTGGAAAGGCCGGAGCTCGTGTAGGCACCTTTAATACCAAGGCTTATGGCGGAGCAGTTTTCATGGCGGGCTATTTTGATGACCCGTTTGTCCATTTCTCCAAACAGAAAAATAAAACCCAGGTATATGTGTATGCCGAGCCATTGTTAAACTTTGTTGGCTATGATGCCTTATTGCAGGGAGGACTATTCAATAGGGCTAGTCCCTACACAATTTCATCCGACGATATTACCCGATTCGTTTTTCAGGGAAACGCGGGCCTGGTGGTTAAGATTAACACACTGCAATTTGAATATTTCCAGTCCTATCTCACAAAGGAATTTGCAACAGGTCATCAACACGTATGGGGTGGTATTCGTGTGGGATGGTATTTCAGAAAGTAACTCAGGTCCCAAGAAGGAGAAATACAAACTATTCTCTAACTTAGAGCATAAACAAACAGCGATTGAAGACAGCATTTTGCATTGTCGGTTTCCTGGTGATAAACTGTTGCCTCTTGTATCCATGCAAGGCGCAGATCAAAGCAACTACCCAAGATGGAAAAAAGGTAATACTGAGTCCCGATGGCACCTGGAAATATGACCTTGAGGAAATTGAAAAGGATACCACGCTGTTGAAAAACTTAACCATGGCAAGGGACTCTTTAGGATTAAAGAATGTAGTCGTTCATGATATTCCGGTTGTGAATGACTCTTCAGCTCATATCCCCGTTATTCCTCCGCCACCTCCGCCGGTCGTGAGAAAGCCTCCAAATCTGGATTGTTCTGCACTCATTCTCGTTGAGCGGTCCATAGACAAAGAAAAATTTGTTGGCGTGTTAAAGAAACTGGTGATCTCGGAAGATTCGAAGACTGGGTTTAATATTTCCTTTTATAAAACAAGGAATGGCCCGATCATCTGGACAACCAATGTGATGGGCAGCGGCATCTGTATGGATGAAGATACAAAAATGAACCTCATTCTAAAAGACGGTACGACCTTCAAGTTTACCAATGAAGGGGGTGCCAATTGTGAAGGAAATTTCAAACTTTATTTTGGCGGCACCTCCGGCAAGGAGTACGCATTTGAGATCATTCAAAAGATGGACGTCAGGGCTATACGAATATGGAGTGCTAAATTCTCAGCGGATCAATTCCTTCACGAATATGATGCTGCGATATTCAAGTCGGCAATGAATTGTTTACTCAACATAAAATAGTCCTGATTTAGCAAGATTTTTTGCTAAAAATCGATGTCGGTCAGAATGAAAACTTGTACTTTTAATTGAAATATTGTTTAATCAAAAACCTTACTATTTATGAAAAACAGGATCCTTTTTGGTTTAGCGCTGGTAGCAATGATAACGGGCAGTGCATTTTCACAAACCTATGTGACGCAGGTAAAACCCGCTGGTGGCAAACTGTGGGGGTATGCCAACTTACAAGGTGAACTTATTATTCCGGCGCAATTTGATAAATGTTATAAGTTTTCTGGTGATGGATATGCGCCCATATACGATTCGCAAAATAAAAAGTACTATTTCATTAATATAAAAGGAGAAAAGTTAGCGACCGATATTTCAGACTACCGCCTGATAGCGCTTTTCAGTCTTGATCCGGAGGGATTTACAAGTGGCATGGTTCCTGTTCGCGTTGGTGACAAGTGGGGTTACTTAAGCAAGAGCGGGAAAATGGAGGTCCAGGCAAAGTATCAGCATGTATCGGAATTTAATGGCGGCTATGCTGTGGCCAGTAACGGATCAACATCCTATATTATCGATGCAAATGGTCAGGAGTCAAAAGTTGAGCTGCCAGGCATGGTAGACCTCAATCGTTTTTCAGAAAAACTTGCTCCATACAAAACGGAAGATAAGCAGGTTGGATTTGTTGATGTTCATGGGAAGGTTGCCATCCCCGCAAAATTTGAAAGCGTTGGATATTTTGTGAATCGCATGGCATGGGCCAAGAGTGGCGGCCAACTAGGATACATTAACCCCAAAGGAGAATGGGTAATTAAACCCCAATTTCAGGCAGGTAAAGATTTCGATGCTGAAAGCGGTCTTGCACGGATCAAGACGGGTGACAAGTGGGCATATGTCACCATGACCGGGGAAATTGTAAATATGAATGACACTGACTTGTGGGGTGATTTTTCCGAAGGGCTGGCCGATGGAAGAAAAGGAAATCTAAAGGGCTTCTTTAATAATAAAGGAGAGTGGGCTATTAAACCACAATTTGAGGGCGTACGTGAATTCAAAAATGGCTATGCCGCTGCCAAACAAGGTGGTAAGTGGGGCATGATCGACAAAAAAGGTAATTGGGTTATAAAACCATCCTTTGATGGGATCAGGGATATGGAAATAGTGAATTAACCAGAAGTTTAATGCAATTGTTATCGCCGCTGCAATTGTGTAGCGGCTTTTTTTTATTCTGTTGAATCAAACAGCAAAATGAGTAAGATCGCAATCAGTGCAAGAAGAAATATAATTTTCCATAACTGGCGTCCCAGGGTTCTGAACTTAAATCGGGCAGCCGGGTGGGCCTCATTTTTCCAGATAAAAAGAAATAGAATTATTGCGACACACGAAATAATAACAAAAAGGCCCGCTTTATAGATATCCGGCTGCGTCTCCTCCATGGTAAATACAATATAATGAAAACAACGGTCTTCAGATAATGTCTACAGCTTAAAATTTAAAGTTTAAAGTTCAATGTGGGGAGGCGTTTTGAACCTTGGACCGTAAACTTTGGACCAGTCCCGATTTAATTGAATTAATATTATCTTGCATCAACAAAAAATAAGACTATGCGACTTCTCCCACTTTTTATTCTACTACTTCTTTCTATGACAGGGTTCTCACAAGACTATTATTTATTTATAGGCACCTACACCAACGGTAAGAGTGAAGGGATTTATGTCTATAAATTCAACAGTATCAATGGGACGGTTCAGCCGGTCAGTATTGCTAAAGGGGGTGAAAATCCGAGTTATCTTGCGATTGCCCCGGGAGGCAAAAACTTGTATTCTGTTAACGAGAATGGTGGCGCCAAGCCCGGTGAGGTGAGTGCTTTTTCCTTTGATGGATCAAGCGGCCTGCTCAAATTTATCAATAAGCAACCGAGCGGCGGCGATGGTCCATGCTATATTGCCGTTGACGTCAAGGACAAATGGCTTTTGGTAGGCAACTATTCCGGTGGAAGCCTTGCAGCGCTTCCGATTCGACCCGATGGTTCTCTGGCTCCTGCAGCGCAAGTGATACAGCACACCGGAAAAGGCGTAAAGGAGCAACAAGGAAAAGCACACGTCCATGCCACTGTTTTTTCACCCGATCAACAATTCGTTGTTGTACCCGACCTGGGAATCGATAAATTAATGATCTACAAATTTCAACCAAAAGATCAGCAACCCCTCGCGCCAGCAAAAGTACCCTATGCCGTGATGAACGCAGGAAGCGGCCCACGCCATTTTACCTTCCATCCCAATAAGCCTTATGCCTATGTCATTGAAGAGTTGTCCGGAATGGTTTCCGCCTATCAATATGAAAAGGGAAAATTGACATTCCTGCAAAGAATCAGCAGCCATCCTCAGGGTTATGCGGGTGAGATCGGCAGCGCAGATATCCATATTTCGCCGGATGGTAAGTTTTTGTACGCATCCAACCGCGGAGAGAGTAACACGCTGGGTATTTTTTCTATCCAACCTGAAAGTGGAAAACTTACCGCCGTTGGCTTTCCGTCCACACAGGGCACCACCCCTAGAAATTTCATTATTGACCCCACCGGCAAATGGTTGTTGGTGGCCAACCAACAAACCAGCAATATTGTAATATTCAAAAGGAACATGACGACCGGATTGCTTGAAGATCCCGCACAATCTTTTGAAATACCCAATCCAGTCTGCCTGCAATTCCTTGCCGCTGATGGACACTGATGAAGCTGTTAATTATCGAATCATTGTTGTCCGGTTAAATACAATTCTGTAAAGAAAATATCCTCCGCGAAATAATGAGGCGTCTTATGCAATGATTGATAGTTTTTTCGCTGAAGTGGTACCCTTTTCTTTTGTTACATTTCTTTTGGGTAAGCAAAAGAAAAGTAAGAACGGATTACAATTCTCCAACTTCCTGCTTGATCACCTAAGTGAGTGACAACAAATCTGATTTTCAACTTTTGAGTCAAAATCGCGTCTAAAACTATAATCCAGCGGAAGTTAGCGGCGGGTAGATGTCCACGAACAGCGCGGCGCAAGTCGGAGGCCTGTGCGGTGGCAAGGCGGTTAGCAGCGGGGAGACGCGCAGTGTTCGTGGTACCTTTTTCTTTTGTTACATTTCTTTTGGGTAAGCAAAAGAAAAGTAAGAACGAATTACAATTCTCCAGCTTCCTACTTGATCACCTCATTAAAATAAAACTAACATTTGA
>JAYVXP010000063.1:0-7972 GCA_043785125.1 Bacteroidia bacterium | reverse complement strand
TGAACGTATTGATAAATCCGGTTATAGCCCAGTTTGACGGAGGAATTGGCATCCAGGTTATAGCGAAATGCCAGCCTCGGTTCGGGTCCAAAATAATTCTTAATGGCCTTCCCTACTGAATAACTTACCGAGTCCACGACCGTATCATGGCTTAGCGGCTGTCCGGATTGGTATTGATAAACTTTCGCCGGCCCCAGGCTGGTGTACATGGAAAAACGAAATCCCGCATCGATGTGGATTTTTTCACTCACGTCAATGCCATCGGAAATGAACAGCGCATTTTCCAGCGATTGTTCAGTAGCGATGTTGACCGGTATAACACTGGACTTAGTGGAAGTAGGTCTTATAGATCCCGGTGTGATTTGATAGTAGGTGCTGTTCAAACCAAAAACCAACTTGTGTTTCCGTAACTGATAGTTAAAATCTATTTTCAAAGAAGGGTAGGCGATCTTGTAACGCATTTCGTATGCGGTATTCGGGTCTTTGTCATTGACCCGGTAGCTATACTGACCATATCCCACGGTAATCGTTGAAAAGGCCCGCTCGTTATAGATGTGATCAAAGTGTAACGATGCGAGATTGTTCTGCCAGACGAAGGACGTGTCGGTGGGTAATCCAAAATGATCCTTACTGGTGTAGCCTGAGAAAGACAATTTGTTTTTGGCGTTGAATTTGTGCGTCAGTTTTAGTGAAACGTCATAAAAGGAAACGGAACTGTTCTTGATGTTTTGATAATTGGTGGATAATGTCTTGAGCATCCAATCAGAATAAGAAGACCGCACGGATAGCATCACAGACGATACATCTTTTTTCAGTGGACCTCCTACTGAAAGGTTGCTGGAGACCAATCCTATTCCTCCTGCACTTTCCCATTTTTTATAATTCCCTTCTTTCGAATTGACATTGAGAACGGATGAGACCCTCCCTCCATATTCGGCCGGGATTCCACTCTTGAAAAAAGAAGCGTCTTTAATCGCCTCGGAATTGAACGTTGAGAAAAAACCAAAGACGTGTGCCGTGTTGAATACAGGCAGCCCGTCATACAAAATCAGATTTTGGTCAACGCCTCCTCCCCGTACATTAAATCCTGAAGAAACCTCACCCACCGACGTGACACCGGGCAAGGTTTGTATCTGCTTGATAATATCAACTTCTCCCAGAAAAGTAGGCATTTTTTTTATGTCAGTCAGTTTCAGATTGATCTGACCTATCCGCCCACTTACTGCATTAACGTGTTGATCGCTGATAACCACCTCATCCAGCATTCTCGGCGCCTCGAGCATTTCAATTTTGGCCTCTCCGTCTTCATACGCTTTGACATCCAATACTTTTTCTTCATAATTCAGATATCGAAAAATAATCACGTGCTCCCCGGAAGGCACAGTTATCTGGAATCTGCCATCTGAAGAAGTTGTGGTTTGTTGGTTGACATCGCTCACTACCGCCGTCACACCTCCTATTACTTCTTTGGATTTGTTGTTAATGACCAAACCGCTGATCCGTACCAATTTTCCCAACTGATAATGCAAGGGATTACCCAGGGTCACTTCGTCGATTTTCTCGCGCCCGGCTTTTGCATTTTGGATAATGGATTCCCGCTCCAGGGCACCAGCAGGGTCTTTTGAAAAAATAATTGCATAATCATGAAATTCTATGAAATTGATGTCTGTTGCGCGCAGCATATCAACCAGGGCTTCGCGCAAGCTTATTCCTTTGTAGTTTTCCTGAATTTTTGTCTGGTCAAACCACTCGTTGAGAAAGAACATTCTTACATGTTGGCTCTTCTCAACCTGATGCAGGAAATCAATCAATAATTGACCTTGTTCTGAACCATCAAGCTTGGTATCTAAAATGCCCTGCCCACAAACACCCAATGAGGCCGTCATCGAAATCAAAAACAATATTTTTCTCAAAACGCAGTAAATTAAGAAGGTGCAATAATATTGCTCAGGGGTGTGATTTCAAAAGATTTGTGACATTCAGATACTTTTCTTTTCGGGCGGAATAAGTATCGTTTTAACGGTGGAATATTTTGTCAGGTTAATGCAGGTTCTTGTTGACTTAGGCAATGAAATGAACCCAGCCCCCAGATGATATCCCATGAATCCAATCCAACTACTTTTCGATCCGGAAAACAGGATTGCAAAATGCTGAGTGCTTTGTCATCATTCTTGTCGCGATAGGTTGGAACTACCACAGCGTGATTGCTAATATAAAAATTCGCATACGATGCCGGAAGGCGCTGCCCTTCATATACAACCATTGCGGGCATGGGTAATTCAACGACATTGATTTGTTTGCCGGTTTCAAGTCGCATTTTGTTTAATCGCTTCAGATTGTCGTTGAGCGGTTTATGGTTTTCATCGGATTTGTCTTCTTCTATGACGGTGACCACAGTATCCAGATTTACGAAGCGGGTGATGTCATCGATATGCCCGTCGGTATCATCCCCGACAATCCCATCACCCAACCAAAGAATGTGTTCCACACCATAATATTGAACAAGGTATTCCTCAATTTGTTCCTGGCTAAGTTTGGGATTGCGATTGGGATTAAGAAGACAGGATGTCGTAGTCAGCACGGTTCCCATCCCATTAAAATCAACGGAGCCCCCTTCCATAACGATCCCTGCGGAGATCACGGGCTGGTGAGTCGCTTTACCGATCAGTTGGGGAATCTCATTGTCCAAATCGAATGGTGGATATTTCCCTCCCCACGCATTGTAATTCCACTTGACAATCATTCTCTGTTGTTCTGCCGGGTTAATCAGGAAAGCCGGCCCATGATCACGACACCATGCATCATTGGTGGGGTGATAAAAGAAATTGATGTTGGCCAACGGCGCACCCGACTTAATAAGCCAGGATAGTGCTTGCTGTTTCATCTCTTGATCTCCCACATTGATATTCACTGCCTCCCCTTTTGCAACGGCTTTGATAAACTCGCAATAAACTGGATAAATGGTATCAATCTTTCCTGGCCACGACGCTTCCTTGTGGGGCCAACTCAACCAAGTTGATTTATGCCTGGCGAATTCGGCGGGAAAATAATAACCGTTTTGTTTTGGGGTATTCAAGGTTTGAAGTCCAGGGTTCAAGGTCCAAAGTTATTCGTCAATAAACCGTTTTGTAATCGGTTGGTAGGAGTCGATTCGGCGGTCACGAAGGAATGGCCAGTGGGTGCGGTAGGTGTCGGTCTTATTCAAATCCACTTCTGTGACGCGCACTTCTTCCCCGGTATGTGAGGCCTGGTAGATCACCGAACCAAATGGATTGGAAATAAATGAGCCTCCCCAAAATTTCATTGCACCGTTTTGCTCGAATCCCACCCGGTTCACACTCACTACGTGCACGCCATTTGCAATCGCGTGACTTCGTTGAATGGTTTGCCATGCATTGAATTGTTCTGTGTTGGTGGCCTCATCCTGAGCAGTCGCCCAACCAATGGCAGTCGGATAGAATAGTATTTCAGCACCCATCAGCGCCGTGATTCGAGCTGCCTCGGGATACCATTGGTCCCAACAAATCAATACACCCAATACTGCAAAACGAGTTTTAAAAATTTTATATCCCAGGTCGCCCGGCGTGAAATAGAACTTCTCATAATACGCCGGATCATCGGGGATATGCATTTTGCGATACTTGCCCAGGTAGGTTCCATCTGCGTCCAGCACCGCGGTGGTGTTATGGTAGATCCCGTTGGTCCGCTTCTCAAATAAAGAGGCAATGATCACCACGTTTAATTCTTTCGCTAGGGCAGACAACGTTTCGGTGGACGGGCCAGGAACGGATTCGGCTAACTTAAAATGTTCATAGTCTTCCACATCACAGAAATAAAGCGATGCAAACAATTCCTGCAGGCAAATGACCTGAGCTCCAAGCGAAGCTGCTTCGCGTATCCTAAGACCCGCCTTGAGGAGATTTTCCTGCGGACTTCTTGTGCAACTCATTTGCACGGTTCCGATTTTAATGGTTTTGTTCAATCCTTTTTGTGTTTAACCCCTCACCCTGGCCTTCTCCATAAATGAAGAGGGAGGGGCAAAAATAAGGATTTTGACTGACGATTAAATCAGGATTTGGTGGCGCGCACCATTTCTTTTTTACCAGGCGGGCCTGGCAATGTTTCCACGCGAAGACCCAGCGATTTCAAATCGCGTTTCAATTGCCCCCGGGCGCTATACGTGACAAATATCGCACCTGGCTTCATGGCTACCTCCACCTTCTTCAAGACAGCGAGGTCCCACATCTCAGGTTGCTTGGCCGGGGCAAAAGCGTCGAAATAAACCAGGTCAAATTGTTCCTTCCCAGGACTCCAATCCTGCACTTTTATTATTTTCTTTACTAGCGTAAAGTTATTTTGAATGACCTCTTCCTGTTTCCAGCTGGCCGCGTGCAGTTTTATGAAAAGCGTTTCGATGCATTCGAAGTTAAGCAAGGAAGGATAGTTCAATTGGCGCCATGTTGCCTCCTCCAACGGATAAGCCTCCAGCGTTGTGTAATGAATCCGCAAATTGGAATCCGACACAAATTGCAACGTCAGCAGTGCGTTGAGGCCCGTGCCAAAACCAATTTCCAAAATTTTAATTTCAACGGGATGGTGCTGATGACGAATAAATTCCAATCCGTTTCTAATAAATATATGTACAGATTCCTGAATGGCGCCATGAACGGAGTGATACGTCTCGCCGAGCTTCGTATTGAGCAGTGAATGAGAACCATCCGCAGTGGTGATCAACTCAATATCAGCCATCGGTTTTAGAAATCAATGCAACTGCATAGGCATTCACACCCTCTGCCCTTCCTACATAACCCAGCGCTTCATTGGTGGTGGCTTTAATGGAAACATCGTCCTCCTCCAACATCATTAACGGCGCCAGCGTCCTTTTCATTTCAGTCACGTGGGGATTGATCTTTGGGTTTTCCAGACAGACGGTGCAGTCGACATTGCCGATCCGCCATCCATTCTCTTCGAGTAAGCGTGTCACTTCTTTCAAAAAGAATTTGCTGTCCTTTCCTTTCCAGCGGTCGTCCTGATTTGAAAAGTGAAATCCTATATCGCGCAGGTTGGCGGCGCCGAGCAACGCATCGCAGATAGCGTGAATCAGAACATCCGCATCCGAATGACCTACCGCGCCCTTCTCAGAAGGGATTTTTATTCCGCCGAGCCACAAATCATGTCCTTGTGCAAGGGGGTGAACATCAAAGCCAAAGCCGACGCGTATTTTCATAGAAAAAATCAATGTTCAATTCTTATTTCGTGCCCGATAATACATCACGCTTGAATTCTCTTCCTTCAAAACCTCCCTTGCCACACGCTTGATATCTTCCAACGTAACCGACCTGATTATTTTTCTTTCCTGATTAACCAGGTCAGGATCTCCCGACAGTGATGCAAACGCCAGGTTCATAGCGCGATTGATCACTTCTACTTCCTCAAATTCCTGAGCCGTCTCGGCTTGGTTCTTCACTTTCTCGAGTTCTTCCACGGTCGTACCTTCGCTTACCAGTTTTAAGAGCAACGCATCGACCTCAGCTTCGGCATCTTCCAGCCTGATTCCTTCCTTTACCCTTCCACTTACCACAAACAAGCCAGGGTCAATCGTACTCATCAAAAAGGAAGAAATTGAATTGAAGATTTCTTTTTCTTTCACCAGCTTTTGATAAAACCGGCTTGAATGACCGCGGGTGAGCAGGTCGCTCATCAAATCAATGGCATAGTAGTCATGATGGAAGCGGCCAGGCATGTGGTATGTCTTGTACAATGCATTGGCCGGCACATCTGCATCAACGGTCATCGTGCGTTTTTCTTTTTGAATGGGTTCTGCCGGAAGGTGGCGTGTTTTCTTTTTGCCGGAAGGAATGGGACCAAACCATTTTTCTGAAAGTTGTTTTACCTGATCGAGGGTGACGTGCCCGGCCACGACCAATGTAGCGTTGTTAGGAACGTAGTGACGAAAAAAGAATTCCTTTACATCGTCCATCGTGGCCTGTTCGATGTGACTAATTTCCTTTCCGATTGTAGCCCATTGATAAGGATGAACATGATAAGCCAATGGCCTTAGTTTTAACCAAACATCGCCATAAGGTTGAGAAAGATAGCGCTGTTTGAATTCCTCGACCACGACTTTACGCTGCACTTCCAGCACTTTTGGGTCAAACGACAAACTCAACATGCGATCGCTTTCCAGCCAGAATCCGGTTTCAATATTAGACGCGGGCACCGTGAGGTAATAATTGGTAATATCGGTATTGGTAAAGGCATTGTTCTCTCCTCCTACTTGTTGCAACGGTTCATCGTAATTAGGAATGTTGACCGAACCCCCAAACATGAGGTGTTCAAAAAGGTGTGCAAAGCCCGTCTTATCCGGTCGTTCATCCCGTGAGCCAACGTCATACAAAATATTCATTACCGCGATCTGCACAGAGGGATCTTCATGCACCAGAATGCGCAGCCCGTTGGCCAATGAGAAAGACTGAAAAGGAATCATGTTCAAAAATAAGAAAGAAAAAACGTGCCACACGAGTCCTCATTGCAATTCATGGATCATTTCGTAACTTGCCCGTCCGTTTAGTCAAATTTCGTTTTCTCAAAGCATGCCTGCAAAGTCGTTTCATTACTCCTCCGTGCCCGAGCCGCATCGAAGCCGCACACGCACTATTCTTTCGCAACATCCCGAAGTACGAAATCTGATTGGCAAAAACCCGTATACCGCCTTGGCCATAGTTGGTTTGGTGGGCTCAATGATCGCGCTGGCTTTTCTTGTGAAACAAAGTCCCTGGTGGGTTGTGGTCCTGGTTGCCTATGGTGTAGGCGCCTTTTTCAATCATGCCCTGTTTGTCATGATTCACGAATGCTCGCATTATCTGCTGTTCAAGAAAAAATCATGGAATTACATCGCCTCCATGGTGGCCAACCTGCCTCATACTATTCCAAGTGCGATTTCGTTTGCTCGCTACCACATCAAGCATCATACCTTTCAAGGCATCCATGAGTTGGACGCCGACCTTCCCGATTTCTGGGAGGCACGTCTTATTCATAATTCATTTTTTGGAAAGGCATTCTGGCTTTTGCTGTTTCCTTTTTTTCAACTTATTCGCACCTTCCGCTTAAAAGAAATCAAACCGATCGACGGATGGATCGTTACCAACCTTGTCTTACAACTTATTTTTGATATCGCCATTTGGGTTTTCTTTGGACCCAAGGCTTTTTTCTTTTTGTTGCTGAGTTTTTTCTTTTCCGTAGGGCTTCATCCGCTGGGTGCGCGATGGATCCAGGAACACTATTTGACACTGGATGAAAATCAGGAAACGTACAGCTATTATGGGCCGCTCAATGTTGTTGCCTTCAATGTTGGATTTCACAACGAGCACCACGATTTTCCGTCCATTCCGTGGAACAGACTTCCTCAATTAAAAAAACAAGCCGATTCCCATTACACTTCTCTTCAATCTCATCGCTCCTGGACTAGATTGTTCTTCCGCTTTCTGTTTGACAAAAATGTGTCACTGTATAGCCGCATCTTACGGAAAGACCGAAATGCGGTTCCCCTCACCGATGAATCAAAACCAGATCAGGATTTGTTGGCCCGTAAGTCGAAGGCTGGATTTTAAGTCACGAAGCCCAAGAAGAATCCCACCTGCGCGCGGCGCTTCGGTGGGCAGGCACAAATGGCACTACTAATGCTCCTATTTCTCTTTTAGATTGTCCTGACATTTTAGATTCTTTGCTCCGCAGCGCATTGAGGCTTCCCAACATCTCAGTAAAACACTTTTCGGGAAACCTCCTAACTTGCAGTCCGATTCAATCGTTGCATGAAATTCAATCGCAAGAAATATACTGACGCTGTTCTCCAGGATCTTTATCAGCAACTGCTTTTGCCCCGCTTGATTGAAGAGAAAATGCTAATCCTGCTCCGTCAAAGTAAAATCAGCAAATGGTTTAGTGGAATCGGTCAGGAAGCAATTTCTGTAGG
>JAYVXP010000062.1:0-23599 GCA_043785125.1 Bacteroidia bacterium | reverse complement strand
ACCAGGAGATAGCCGTACTGTTTTATCGGGGGAAACAAGAGCTGTCAAAAATGCAAGCACAAAGCAGCTTGTTCATTTTTGAAAACGATGCCCTCATCCAGGGTGTCCCATTGACGAAAACAGGGAAGAACATGTTGGAGGTACTTCTGGCCTGCTTACTTTTTTTATCGCTTCTTTTCTTGGCCGCCCATTTATTTTCCTTATTCTCAGGAAAAAAAATAATTACTGTAAACGATGATGGACTGATTATACTTTATCCTCCTCCAACCATTTATCCTATTGAAAAGCGAGTTAAGCTAATAAAGCCTCCAGTGAAAACGGTGAGCAAATATGTTATTTCCAAAGTTACTTCAGAAGCAGTAAATGATGTTGAGGTACTGGATCATCCGGAAACACCAGTTCTCAATGCGGAAGCTAAGGCCGGTGAAGGAAGTCCCAGCCACGGGATGAGCACGGGAACCACGACAGAAGTAATACCAGTTGTGCAGCCCATTCCAATAGTTGATTGGGCCGATGTCATGCCGGCCTATGAAGGTGGATTGGCAGCGATGATGCGATTTGTTCAGCGGAATATGAAATACCCACACCATGCGCGTGTAAATGGAATTGAAGGATTGGTGTACGTTCAGTTTGTAGTGAATTACGAAGGAAAAATTGTGGACGTAAAAGTAATTCGGGGAATCAGTGTTGATTGTGATCAGGAAGCGGCGCGGGTAATTGCCATGTTGCCATCCTGGAAACCGGGATGGCAAAACAAAATGCCCGTTTCGGTGAGAATGGTTTTGCCGATCAATTTCAAGCTGGAGAACTGACATGGAGTATGCCTTATCCATCAAGTGTATTTCTTATTTATCTGAATTGGATATGGGCATTTTTTATAGCCTTAGCGACCATGAATGGCGCTTTATCAACCATTAACCAGTATCTTCGCAAAAGAGAACCTGCTCAGCTGATTTAACATGGGCAGCCTCTATTTGCATTACAGGTCATGAAGGGATTGAAGGTTTGTCCGGTCGTCTTGTTTTTCTTTGGAACAGTTTCTTTGTTTGCTCAACAAAGTATGCTTACCCAACACAATGATCTTTACCGGACCGGATGGAACAAGAATGAGGTTGTACTCACCAATAAAAATGTAAAGCCGGGTTTTTTTGGTATGATCTTCAACAGGGCTGTTGACGATCAGATTTACGCCCAACCGCTGGTCATGCTAAACGTTCCGATGACGGGCATCGGAACCAGGAACATTGTATTTGTCGCTACGGTGAATAATTCCGTATATGCTTTTGATGCCGACTCGGCCAATGTTACTTCCCCTTATTGGCAGATTAATTTGTCACCATCAGGTACCCGGGCGGTAAAGAATACGGATATGACGGGAGCTTGTGGGGGTGGCTATCGCGACTTTTCAGGAAGCATGGGAATTGTCGGCACACCGGTGATTGATTCGGCAACAAACACCTTATATGTTGTTGCCCGAAGCGTAAGTACTTCCACGCCGCTGATTTTTAAACAATATCTGCACGCACTGGATTTAACCACCGGCGCTGAAAAACCAAATAGTCCCAAGTTGATCACCGCACAGGTAAATGGAAACGGGCCTGACAGCATTGTCGGTAAGGTAAGCTTTGACCCTCAAAAGCAAAACCAACGTTCTGGCTTGTTGTTGTTAAACGGCCGCGTCTATCTCACCTGGGCGTCGCATTGCGACTGGGGACCCTATCATGGATGGATCATGGGTTATGATAAGACATCATTGCAACAGCAAGTTGTATTCAATACCACACCCGAAGGATACAACGGTGGAATCTGGATGAGCGGGGCAGCTCCGGCTGCAGATGAGGCGGGCAATATTTATGTGGCCGTGGGAAATGGTTCCGGACCCGGCAGCAGTCCGGTTAATTCAAGGAATCATTCCGAAAGTGCATTGAAACTGAAACCATCGGGTGATTCATTGCAGGTCAGCAGTTTTTTTGCTCCTCAGAATTTTAATGATTTGGAAAAAGCTGATCTCGACTTTGGCGTGACTGAAGTCTTGCTTATTCCAGGAACAACCCGGGCCATGACCGGGTGCAAAGACGGCAAGTTGTATTTGCTCGATCGGGATAACATGGGCGGATTCAGTACAAACGGGAATACTGTAATTCAAACAATTGACCTCGGAACTAACGCTCATTTGCGGTCATCACTTGGATATTACAAAGGGCAACAAAAAGAGTTTGTTTATTCCTGGTCGGAGAACGTAGCATTGAAAGCGTTTCCCTACAACAGGGCTACAAACAAATTTGACCTTAATAATATAATCAGCAGCGGAACTCAGGGACCAGTGGATAACAATGGAGCACTGCTCGCTGTGTCGTCCCATGGGTCGATTGATTCTACTGCCGTGTTATGGACGAGCTATGCTTCCAATGGGGATGCGAATCAATCCGTTCGACCGGGAATCTTAAGGGCGTTTGATGCCACCGATGTAACAAAAGAATTATGGAATTCTGCAGAATACCCCAATGACAATCCGGGCAACTATGCAAAATTTAATTGTCCGACGGTGTCCAATGGCAAAGTTTACCTTGCTACTTTTTCCAATAAACTGATGGTGTACGGATTGATTAAAGGTGCAACCGCCGATACCTGTAATTCGACCAACGCAGCATTGAACAAAGCAGCCACAGCTTCTTCTGCACAGGGAACAAGCGTTACGGCTAATCTTGCCTTTGACGGCAACCCGGGCACGCGCTGGAGCAGTCAGTACAGTGATCCACAATGGATTTCTGTGGATCTCGGCAAGCGCTATGATCTTTGCAAAATTGTGTTGAAATGGGAAACCGGATTCGGACAAGATTTTAAAATTCAAGGGTCGGATGATAATGCGAATTGGTCAACGCTGGTTATGATAACCGGAAACACATCCACTGAGAATTACCTTCCGGTGACCGGGAGTGCCCGCTATGTGCGCATGTATGGAACTGCGCGCGGCACGACCTTTGGCTATTCATTGTGGGAATTTGAAGTGTATGGAAGTCAAAGTTTGAACCAATGTGCAGAACCTTCAGGATTGCTGGTGAGTGATATTTATGAAAACTCAGCCTTGCTTCATTGGAATGCCAATGGCGCCGCACAGTTTGTTGTTCAATACAAAACGGTGTCAGCAGGGAGTTGGATACAATCGACTTCCACCACCAACCAAGTGGCGGTCGGAGGATTGGCATGCGCTACCGACTATTTGTTCAGGATACGTGGAGTTTGCAGTGCTTCTGATTCCAGCAAATATTCAACGTCTTCGTCCTTCTCCACTTTGTCGTGCAATACCAATTGCTCACCCTTGCCCACACGATGGACAACGATGGACATTGGCGGTGTGGGGGTGGCGGGGTCAGCTTGTTTTAATAATGGTATTTTCGAATTACAAGGGTCGGGGCAGGATATCTGGGATACACAGGATGGATTCCGGTTTGCCTACAAGACTTTTGTTGGCAATGTTGAAATCATTGCTCGTGTTACGAGCCTGGACAATAGTGACCCCTGGAATAAATGCGGAATCATGTTCCGCGAAGACCTGACGGCTGGATCACGACATGTTTTTGTAGCCTTAACGAGTGGAAACGGCATTGCATTACAAGACCGACTTCAGGCTGGGGGTGTGAGTTACAATTTTAGCGTGGCTCGCATAACCGCCCCATATTGGCTAAAGATGGCAAAGTTGGGATCGGTTTACACGGCCTATAGTTCAATAAATGGAGTAGACTGGTCGCAGGTAGGTAATCCGGTTGATGCTGGTTTCGGTGATAATACTCCCGTGAATGTTGGCCTGGCGTTGACCAGTCACAACAATGGTGTGCTTTCTGTCGCAACAATTGACAATTACCTGCTTTCCCCGACGCTTCCAACATTAAGCCTCACGGCCGATGTGACACTGAGTAAAACGGTAGCGCTGCGATGGGTGGCTACCTTGGAAAAAAATATCCAGGCTTTTGTGGTAGAGCGGAGTATGAATGATATTCAATACAGTGAATTGATAACTATTCCGGCTGTAAGCAATGGCAAGTACACCCAAACCTATCAGTTTGAAGATCATCAGCCGTTGGAGGGAATTAACTATTATCGGTTGAGGTTAAAAAATCTGGATGGTAGCAACGGTTATTCAATAACTGTTTTTGCCATCGTCAGCGGCACCAACGCTCCATTACTTTATCCCAACCCCGTCACCAAAGGGATTGTCAATATCCAACAAGGACAAGAGGCGATCACTACGGTTACTATTTACGATCTCAACGGCCACGTCATGAACCGATTTAGCAATACTTCTGGATTTATCGTAGTTGAAATACCCGTTTCCACTTTTTCAAATGGCATATATATCATAGAAATAAAAACCGCCACGTCTGTTTTCCGGCAACGGTTGGTGATTCAGAATTAGGTAATCTTTTTTTTACCCCGCAATCGTATTAGTATGGCCTGGCGTTGGCTTGTCAATCTGAACTCCAAACCATAAAACGGCTCCGACAATCGCCAGTGCAGCTGCCAGGTGCAGCGCGTTTTCCCAACCCATATAAGCTGCGAGCAGTGGCGTTAGTGTTGGGGAAATTAGTCCGCCCAGGTTGCTGCCCATGTTCATGATTCCCCCAGCGGTCCCACTTTTACTACCTGCAACGGTCATCATCACAGACCAAAAAGGCCCTTCAACGCAGAGGATAAATGCTGTGGCAAACGCGAGTGATATTGCCGCCACGACAGGGTTACCCGTATGCGCTCCAATCGAAATCAGCACTCCGGAAAGTCCCATACCCAGAATGGGGACAAGGCGACGACCCCAGGTATTTCCCAATTTGCCGAGGGCTAATCGGTCGGAGAGAAATCCGCCCAGCGGAATAGAGACAATAGATAGTATCCACGGCAGGCTGCTCATCCAGGCTCCGGTGAGTAAACCAAAATGCCTTTCCTGAACCAGGTATAGATAAAACCAGGTCACGAAAATATAACCGACATAACCCTGGAGTGTATAACTCAGCGTCAACAAAATAAAACTTCTGGAACGTAATTTTGAATGATCACTTTTTAAAACGTTCTCTTCGATTTTTTTGACTGCTTCTTCAGCTTTCGCATGAGCTGGCTCTCGTGATCGTAACCAAAGGAAGGCGATCAGCAAGGCTGGAATTGAAGACGCCATTAGCGCCACACGCCATCCCCAGGTCACCATGATGTAGGAAATCAGGGGAGGAGTCAGGGCCGAACCCAAACCAATCGAAGCAATGACAATTCCATTGGCACGGCCTTGAAATTTTGGAATGACCCAACGCGATACACCCTGTGCAGATGCTGGATACGTTGGTGATTCGGATACACCAAGAAGAAATCGAAATAGCACAAAAACAAATAAGGTTGTGGCCGAGCTTGAAATCTCAAAAAAACCACTTCCCACAATAGCTTGAATGATCGTAATTACCGCCCATAAGAAAGCAGCCCATGTTAAAACACGTCTGGCCCCAAGTCGGTCGGCGAGGATACCTGCCGGAATCTGAAACAGTGCATAGCCCAAAATGAAGGCGCTGATAATGCGCCCCATATCAACCTGGTTAAGGCTGAATTCATCCATGATTAAAACGCCTGCGGTAGAGACATTTACCCTGCACATGTAACTTGCTGTTGCTGTTGCGCAGAGCAGTGTAACCATGCCCCAGGGTACCCGTTGGCTATTCATCGCAGTGATTTATGAAATAATATTTCGTCGGCGCCATCGATTACATAATCTTTAAATTCTCCAACACGACGGTATCCAAGACCTTCATAGAACTTACCAGCAAGTTTGTTGAAGGAAGAAACGCAAAGGAAAATATGTTTTGAATTATTTCGGAAATGATTTTCAGCAAAGGCTATCATACGGGATCCAACACCCAGATTCCGATAAGCATCAGCAACCGCAACTGACTTAATATAAGGTGAACTGGCGAGGCCGGACGGGTGCAAAATAATTAATCCACACGCGATATCATTTAGGTGCGCTATGCATACCAGATACTCCGGATTCCAGCAGACTTTACGGCATTGTTCAAGTGTGGTACCCAGGGTAATCCACGGTTCCGATCCGGCCAATAGTTCTGCGGCCCAATTTCGCTCTTCGCTCGTAGCACCGTTTATGTAAAATGTTTCCGGACTGACCATCATTCAAGCATCAAATTTCATATATTTCTAAGATCGTAAACAAATCTCAATCAAAAAAAATGAAAAACAATTGCATCGCTTTTCTTTGGACTGCGGCATTCATCACTGCAATGTCAACTATTTCCTATTCTCAAATCGGTGGGTTTAAAGAATATACCCATGTTGGAAGTCCCGAGAGGAAGGGTGCCGTAAACTATGATGCAGAGAGCCAGGAGTATGCGCTGGAAGGGGCCAGTGGGAATATGTGGATGGCCAATGACGATTTTCATTTCCTTTGGAAAAAAATGAAAGGGAACTTTATACTGCAAGCCACAGTGGAATTTGGTCCCAAAAGCCCAAATTCAGACGGTCATCGTAAAGTAGGTTGGATGGTCCGTCATAGTTTGGAGTCCAATTCTCCTCAGATCAATGCCGTGGTACATGGTGACGGCCTTACGTCACTGCAATATCGAAAAACGCCGGGCGCGATAACAGAAGAATCAAGATCAAAAATGGTTGCTCCCAATGTGATACAACTGGAGCGAAGGGGAACCAAATATATCATGTCGACGGCTCAATTAGGAGAACCTTTTTCTACTGTGGAGTACAGTGACATCGCTTTGGGTGATGATGTTTACATTGGATTGTTCGTCTGTTCACACAATGAAACCGTGACGGAAAAGGGAATTTTTAGGAATGTGCGCGTGATCATTCCGGCCAAAGATGATTTTATTCCGTACAAAGATTACATCGGAAGCCGCCTTGAATTATTGGAGGTTGAAAAAGGGATAAGAAAATCGGTCTATACCGATCCGGGATCATTACAGGGACCCAACTGGACAAAAGATGGCAAGTCACTGATCTATAATCAGAATGGATTGCTCTATAATTTCGATCTTCAAACGCTGATACCTTCAAAAATTAACACTGACTTCGCAAATAAAAATAACAATGATCATTCCTTATCCTTTGATGGAAAGATGATTGGGATTAGTTCAAATCAGAGTTTGCCGGACAGTAGTAATTCTGTAATCTATACCGTGCCAATCCATGGAGGCGTACCCAAACGCATAACATCAAAAAGCCCGTCATATCTTCATGGATGGTCACCGGATGCTAAATCCCTGGTCTATACCGGCGCGCGTGGCGGTGATTATGATATCTATAAAATTTCTGTTAACGGTGGTAAAGAGTCGAGACTGACTACCGCGAAGGGACTCGATGATGGGTCCGAGTATTCACCCGATGGCCGGTATATTTATTTTAATTCGGTTCGCTCAGGGACCATGCAAATCTGGCGGATGAAACCAGACGGAAAGAACCCCGAGCAAATGACAAGTGATGAATACAACAACTGGTTTCCTCACATTTCCCCGGATGGGAAGTGGATGCTGTTTCTCTCATTCTCAAAAGAGGTTAGTCCTTCCGATCATCCATTTTACAAACAGGTTTATCTCAGGATGATGTCAGTGACCGGTGGAAAAGTGAGTGTGGTGGCATACGTTTATGGAGGGCAGGGAAGCATTAACGTTGCGTCCTGGTCGCCAGACAGTAAGAAAGTTGCTTTTGTTAGTAATTCAGGTTTTTAAATATCTGTTGCAGTTTTTACATACACCCTCACCATAAAGTCGGCCCACTATGAAATCTTTTGTTCCATCAACGCTTTTTCTCTTGCTTGGCCTCAGTTTTGGTTACGCACAAAGTCCTTTGGGCGTATTTGATAATCATGTTGACGTAGGGAACCCAAAAAAAACGGGCGCCGCTCAATATGATGAATCGACTCAAACGTATACGTTAAAAGGAGGGGGCTATAACATTTGGTTCAACCGGGACGAATTTCATTATGTCTACAAAAAAATAGGCGGAGATTTTATTGCCACAGCCAATTTTGAATTTATTGGAGAAGGCGGGGCGGCGCATCGCAAAACCGGGTGGATGATTCGCGAGTCGGCGGATGCCGAGGCCGCAGGTGCCAATGGCGTTACCCACGGGGATGGTTTGGCTGTACTTCAATGGCGGCCTCTTCGTGGTGCCTACATGAGAGATCCTGAAGGAGAAGTATTCTTTCCCAAAAAGAATATTCAGACCATCCAGTTGGAGCGGACTGGCCAAAAAGTAACCATGCGCGTAGCCCATTGGGGCGAACCATTACAAACCGTAACATCACAGGAAATGGTTGACTTGAAAGATTCCGTTTTGATTGGATTGTATATTTGTTCTCATGATTCCGATGCAGTAGAGCTAGCGAGAGTTTGGAATGTTAGAATTGATAAACCGGTCGCCAAGGATTACAGCCCGAACCCGCTGGTGAAGTTACCGCCAGTGCGAAATATATTGGGTTGCCGGTTGGAGACCATGAATGTATTCGATGGTAAAAGAAAGGTAATTCATGAATCTTCTGATCGATTTGAAGCGCCCAATTGGATGCATGATGGCAAGCGCCTGCTTTTTAACCAGGGAGGATCATTATACACGATTCCCGTAGAAGGAGGGGCACCTGAAAAGTTTAATACCGGTTCGGTCAACCAGAACAACAATGATCATGGTATTTCATTCGATGGAAAGAATCTGGCGATCAGCAGTAGCCGGGGTCTTCCAGGCGGCGGTTCTTCCGTTTATGTATTGCCGATTACGGGGGGTACACCAAAATTGTTGACCGAAAAAACGCCATCCTACTGGCACGGATGGTCTGCCGACGGCAAGGAAGTTTATTATGTTGCACAAAGGGGAGCTCCCATCTATAACATTTATAAGATGGACATCAGTGGAGGCAAAGAAGTGCAGCTCACATTTAATAAAAATGGTCATGTCGATGGACCCGAAGGTTCGCCCGATGGCAAATACATCTATTATAATGCAAGCGCAACCGGAACGATGCAGGTTTGGCGCATGAAACCGGACGGAACCAATCCGGAGCAGTTGACCTTTGACCAATACAACAATTGGTTTCCGCATATTTCTCCCGATGGAAAATGGATTGTTTACATTTCCTTTCCCCAGGATATTGACCCGGTATCACATCCTTCCTATAAACGGGTAACGTTAAAGCTGATGCCAACGGCGGGGGGAGCACCAAGGGTAATTGCTTATTTATATGGCGGCCAGGGAACAATTAACGTACCTTCCTGGTCACCGGATAGCAAGCAGATCGCGTTTGTCAGTAATTCGGAGGATAAACATTAGTCAATGGACTATCGTCAATCGTGATCAAAAAGATTGAGTGTTTGAAATGGCTAGCTGCCTGAAAAGGAAAAATATGAACTCATCCAAATCATCCCGTAGAAAATTTATTCAGAAGGCAGTAAAAGCCACGGTGATGGGAGCTGCCATTCCATCTTTTCTTATTGGTAAAGAAAATAACAGGGTAGTAGAATTAACTCCTGGATCGCAGAAAAATAGGCCCGTGGGCATCAATGACCAGATCAATGTGGCCGTGATCGGCACGGGCATCATGGGTTTTAATAACATTGAGACGACAACAAAAATACCAGGCGTGAAACTCGTTGGCGTTTGTGACCTTTACAGTGGTCGACTGGAACGAGCTAAAGAATTATATGGGGCTGATCTTTTTACTACTAAAAATTATCAGGAGATATTGGATCGCAAAGATGTTGATGTTGTCTTTATCACGACTTCTGATCATTGGCATGATCGCATTTCCATTGAGGCCATGAATAAAGGCAAGCACGTATATTGCGAAAAGCCTATGGTTCACAAACTGGAGGAGGGTGCTGCGGTGATTGCGACTCAAAAAAAAACAGGAAAAGTTTTTCAAGTGGGTAGTCAGCGTGTAAGTTCCATTGTGACGGAAAAAGCGCGTGAAATATTCGAGTCCGGTGTGATTGGTGAATTGGTGCTGGTGGATACCTGGACGGATCGACAAACCGGCAATGGTGCATGGCAATATTCCATTCCCACCGATGCGCAGGAAGGAACTGTTGACTGGGATAACTTTCTTGGTAATGCCCCCAAGGTGAAATACGATCCAGTCCGTTTTTTTCGCTGGAGAAATTACCAGGATTATGGGACTGGAATGGCCGGTGATCTTTTTGTTCATCTGTTCTCTGCTCTGCATACGGTTACGAGCTCAAACGGACCTCAGCGGATTTATGCAACGGGTGGACTTCGTTACTTTAAAGACGGGCGTGACGTTCCCGATGTCATGACCAGTCTTTACGATTATCCAGCGACAGCCCAACACCCGGCCTTCACTTTGCAAATGCGGGTGAACTTTGTGGATGGAAGTCATGATGGAGATCGACTCAGGTTAATTGGTTCGGATGGCGTGATTACGCTGGGCGGTAACTCGGTTAAAGTGGAGCGTAACAAAATGTTGAAGGCTCCTGGGTATGGAGGCTGGGATTCCCTGGCAACTTTTACGGCGGCCCAACAAAAGGAATTTGAAAAATGGTACAAGGCGCAATACCCTCCCGAAAAGGCGACCATGACGGAACCCGGGACAGAGTATAAAGCCCCCGAGGGATACAGTGCTAACAGAGATCACCATCTTAATTTTTACGCAGGCATACGGGAAGGAAAGCCTATTAAAGAAGATGCACTTTTCAGCATGCGTGCAGCCGGGCCAGCGCTGGCTGCCAATAAAAGTTATTTTGAAAAGAAGATTATTAATTGGGATCCGGAAAACGTGAAATTATTGTAGGCCCTGTCTGCATCACCCGCCCAAACTCGCCGGTTAAAACAAACTCGCCACGACTCGTTAAATTGAATGGGTTTCAGTAAGTTCGCCAAATGAATCACGGGATTGCTGTTCAAAATATTTTTCTTTATGCACACTTGTAAATAATTACCGACTTCTATGAAAAAAACGATTTACCTTCTGGCTGCACTGGTCATGTTCAATTTTGTTTCTACAGCGCAGGTAAAAATCGAGAATCAACTTTGTGAAAACCGGTCCAATCCCATTGGCCTGGATGCTGCACAACCCCGCTTCAGCTGGCAATTAATCCCCGCTGGGGGTACCGATAGAAGAAACGTAATGCAGTCGGCATACGAGATTCGCGTAAGCGATGATGTTTCTAAATTGGCAAAAGGCAATATCTGGAGTTCAGGAAAAGTTGCTTCTGACCAATCCGTTTTTGTTCCCTATGGAGGAAGCCCGCTTCAGTCCGGAGTAAAATATTTCTGGCAAGTGCGGGTTTGGGATAATACGTCAAAGGCATCAGCCTGGAGCACTCCTGCCTTCTGGCAAATGGGATTGCTCAAACCATCCGACTGGAAAGCAAAGTGGATTGCATCGGGTATCAAAGAAGGTGAGAATGAACAGCCCAGTCCTTTTTTTAGAAAGAAATTTGCCAGCAATAAAAATATTCTTCGGGCGACAGCCTATATCACCGCACACGGTATGTATGAGGCATCGATCAATGGCAAGCGTATTGGAGATGCATTCCTCACACCCGGGTGGACCAGTTATAATAAAAGATTAGAGTACCAGGAATATGATGTTGCCGCATTGCTAACAACTGGGAATAATGCTGTGGGAATCGTATTGGGAAATGGCTGGTATCGGGGCTTTATTGGTTTTGGGGGTCAAAAGAATTACTACGGAAAGGAGTTGGCACTGCTATTTCAGCTTGAGATAACGTATTCAGATGGAACTACTGCGTTGATTGTTTCTGATGAAACCTGGAAAGCTTCCACGTGCAATATCCTCAGTGCAGAGATTTATAATGGAGAAACCCAGGACGCCCGACTGGAAAAGGCTGGTTGGAATTTACCCGGTTACAGCGATGCGGGATGGTCGGCAGCGGAGGTAAAAACCGACATCCAGGCTAACCTGATTGCCACCTATAATGAACCTATCAGGAAGCACGAAACATTCAAACCGGTTAAGATTTTCAAAACCCCAAAAGGAGAGCAGGTAATTGATTTTGGTCAGAATCTGGTTGGCTGGGTGCAGGTAAAAGCAAAAGGAAAGGCCGGCGATAAAATCACGATCTATCATGCTGAAGTGATTGATAAGTCAGGAAATTTTTATACGGAAAATCTCCGCCCTGCCAAACAACAAGATGTGTATATCCTAAAAGGAGGAGACGAATCGTTTGAGCCACACTTTACTTTTCAGGGATTCCGATATATCAAAATTGAAGGTTACCCAGGGGAAATAAAACCAGAAAACTTCACCGCAGTGACTTTGTATTCCGACATGAAACCCACCGGTAATTTTACCAGTTCAAATTCACTCATCAACCAACTACAACACAATATACAATGGGGTCAGCGCGGAAACTTTCTAGATGTCCCCACGGACTGCCCTCAACGCGACGAAAGACTTGGATGGACCGGAGATGCTCAGGCCTTTTCGAGGACGGCGACTTTCAATTTTGGTGTAAATAATTTTTTCTCAAAATGGCTAAAGGATGTGGCCCTTGATCAGATCGAAGGCAGCGTTCCTTTTGTTGTACCCAATGTGCTGGGCCCCAAAGCCGCCGGCTCTGCAGGTTGGGCCGATGTGGCAACGATCATTCCGTGGAATGTTTATTTGGCCTACGGCGACAGAAGAATTCTTGAAGACCAATATGAGAGCATGAAAGGGTGGGTTGGTTATATGGAACGAAATAGCACCGGCAACCTGTGGAACAAGGGCTTTCATTTTGGCGACTGGTTGTTTTATAGACCTTCAGATGACAACGATGGACGGTCGGCCGTAACGGACAAGTATCTGATCGCGCAATGTTTTTATGCACACTCCACCGCGTTGCTTGTGAAAACAGCAATGGTTCTCGGTAAATCGGAAGACGCCGCCCGTTATTCTGAGTTATTGAAGAAAGTAAAAGAAGCCTTCATGAGGGAATACATGACACCCAGTGGACGACTCATTTCCGGAACACAGACCGCCTACGTGCTGGCGCTGAATTTTGATATGCTTCCGGAGACATTGAGGCTATCTGCGGCCGATAATCTGGTTCAAAATATCCGCAGCTATGGCAATCACCTTACAACAGGATTTTTGGGAACACCTTATTTATGTCATGTGCTCAGTCGATTTGGTTATACCGACGTTGCCTACGAACTGCTGATGCAAGAAACCTATCCGTCGTGGTTATATCCGGTGAAGATGGGAGCCACCACCATTTGGGAACGCTGGGATGGGATAAAACCAGACAGCACATTTCAAACGCCCGGAATGAATTCTTTTAACCACTACGCTTATGGGGCCATCGGCGATTGGATGTATCGGGTTGTTTGTGGGATTGATACCTATGATGAGAATCCAGGTTACAAGCACATCATGATTAAGCCCCACGTAGGAGGTAACCTGACTTTTGCCAGCGCTGATCTCCAAACGTATTATGGAAAGGTGAGTTCAAAATGGAAAGCCATAGACGGAAGACTGACGGTCAGTGTTGAAATACCCGCCAACACTACGGCTACGGTCTTTTTACCCGCTTCCCTGAATAGTGAAATATTGGAAAATGAGAAAGCGTTGTCGACCTTAAAGGAAATACAAGTGCTGGGAAAGGAGCATGGATTCGTGATGCTTCTGGTGGGATCGGGTAAATATAATTTCTCGATCAACACCAAGAAATGATATTTTGGAGCATCGGCTATCGGAATTCAAAGTCAGATTTCTTAAGTCAGATTAAGTAAAAGTAACGTCGCGGCTATGCCGATCCTTTCGGGAATCATTTTTCATTTTATCGGCGGATTTGCTTCTGGCAGTTTTTACATGCCTTTTAGAAAAGTAAAGGGCTGGGCATGGGAAAGTTATTGGATCGTTGGAGGTTTGTTTTCCTGGCTTGTAGTTCCTCCCATTGCGGCCTGGCTTACGCTGCCGGGATTTTCTGAAATCATCTACAACACGCCGAGGTCTACATTAGAATACACCTTTGCATTTGGCGTTTTGTGGGGAATAGGAGGGCTCACTTACGGCTTAGGAGTTCGTTACCTGGGGATGTCACTGGGCAATTCTGTGGTACTCGGTTTTTGTTCTGCCTTTGGCGCGCTCGTGCCTTCGGTTTATTACAACTTCTTTCCCGCACCAGGTAAGACCACGTTTACGGATCTGATTTCAACCCAGTGGGGCCTGATCGTGCTGGCCGGCGTCGCGCTCTGTCTGACGGGTATTTATATCTGCGGTTGGGCAGGAGTCTTGAAAGAGCGTGAACTTTCCGAAGCCGACAAAAAACAAAGTGTTGCCGAATTCAGTCTTTCCAAAGGACTGATCGTTGCTATTGCTTCCGGGGTTTTGAGTTCTTGTTTCAATTTTGGAATCGAAGCCGGTAAGCCCATGGCAGAGGCCGCTGTAGCCTCCGGTCTTAACCCGCTTTTTCAAAACAATGTAGCTTATGTGGTTTTGTTGTGGGGTGGATTGACCACCAACTTAATTTGGTGCATCATCCTCAATGTGCGTAACAGAACGTTTGGCGATTATGCAAAAACCCCCCTGTTGAATAATTACTTTTTTTCCGCTTTAGCGGGAACAACCTGGTTTCTTCAGTTCTTTTTTTATGGCATGGGAGAAAGTAAATTGGGAAATGGTGCGAGTTCCTGGATTCTGCACATGGCTTTTATCATCCTCATTGCCAACGTATGGGGAATTGTTTTAAAAGAATGGAAAGGCGTGAGTAAAAAAACAAGTATGGTTATTACGTTTGGCATTGCAACTATTATTCTTTCCGTACTCATGGTGGGTTACGGAAATTCTATAAAATAGAAGAACGAGATTTACTTAACTTGGAAATATGTCAGTCAGAGCGAACCAGTACAAGCATGTGAGTTACTTATGGGACGAGACCAAGGCAGCGGAAATGGCGGGAGACGAAGTTGCGCTGTTGGTTTACCGGTCTAATTTGTTGGGCGCGGATTTACGTCTCACCAACTACGGCGGAGGCAATACCTCGTGCAAAGCCATGGCAAAAGACCCCCTCACGGGTGAAGAGACGGAAGTCATGTGGGTAAAAGGCTCCGGTGGTGATTTGGGCACCATGAAAAGAAATGGACTCGCCGCATTGTATGTCGACCGCCTGCTCAGTCTTCAGCATGTTTATCGCGGGGTTGAATTGGAAGATGAAATGGTTGAGTTATTCAATCACTGCATCTATGACCTCGCGTCTAAAGCTCCTTCAATTGATACACCCTTGCATGGATTTCTTCCTTTCAAACACATCGACCATCTGCACCCCGATGCGGCCATCGCCATTGCTGCGGCAAAGGATGGGAAGAAAATTACCCAGGAATTATTTAACGGTAAAATAGGCTGGGTTGCATGGCAGCGGCCGGGATTTGACCTGGGACTAAAACTAAAGAAATGCCTTGATGAAAATCCGGGCATTATTGGAATCATGCTGGGTTCCCATGGCTTGTTCACCTGGGGTGATACCGCATATCAAAGTTATGTCAACACGCTGGAAGTCATTGAAAAATGTGCTGAATACCTGGAGCAAAACTATGGAAGGCGCAAACCTATTTTTGGAGGGACTCAACTCCAATCGCTGAATAAAGCCAGTCGCCTTAAGCAAGCCGCACGGCTTGCGCCCACACTTCGCGGTTTATGCTCCAGTCATCGGAAAATGATTGGTCATTTTACCGATGACGACAGGGTGTTGGAATTTATCAACTCCAAAGACCTGAGTCGCCTTGCACCGATGGGCACCAGTTGTCCGGATCATTTCTTGCGCACCAAGATTAATCCCCTTGTTTTAAATCTGAAACCGGGAGAAGATATTACGGGCGTGGCGGCCTTGAAGGAAAAACTAACAAACCAGTTTGAGTCCTATCGTGTGTTGTACGCTCAATACTATGACGGTTGTAAGCACAAGAACAGCCCACCCATGAGGGATACTAACCCAGTGGTCATCTTATATCCGGGCGTAGGGATGTTCACCTTTGCTCAGGACAAGCAAACTGCCCGTGTTGCAGCTGAGTTTTATGTCAACGCCATCAATGTCATGAAGGGGGCGGAGGCTATTTCAGAATATACTTCCCTGCCGCGACAGGAAGCATTTAATATTGAATATTGGTTGTTGGAAGAGGCAAAGCTTCAACGCATGCCAAAACCCAAACCGCTACGGGGAAGGATTGCCCTGATCACCGGCAGCGCGGGAGGAATTGGAAAAGGGATAGCAAAGAAATTTATTGAGGAAGGAGCCTGTGTTGTGATCAACGATAATGATCCCGATCGCCTGGCCAATGCAAAAGAAGAATTTGAAAAACAGTTTGGTAAGGATGCTACGGCTTCCGTGTTGCTGGACGTAACGCAAGGCGAGCAGATTAAGGGTGCGTTTGAAGTAGCGGCATTGGCTTTTGGTGGTGTGGACATTGTTGTCAACTGCGCCGGTATCTCAATTTCAAAACCCATTGAAGAGCACACTGAAAAAGATTGGGACATGTTGTATGATATTTTAGTGAAAGGGCAGTTTTTGGTTACGCAATCAGGGGTAGAGATCATGCGCAAACAAAACTTCGGCGGTGATGTCATCAATATTGTAAGTAAGAATGCGCTGGTTTCAGGACCCAACAATGCAGGCTATGGATCAGCCAAGGCAGCGCAGTTGCATCTGAGCAGACTCAATGCAGCAGAATTGGGTGCCGATAAAATAAGGGTCAATGTGGTGAACCCCGATGCGGTCATTTCGGGAAGCAAAATCTGGGAAGGGGCCTGGGCAGAAGGGCGGGCTAAAGCTTACGGCGTAAAAGTGGAAGAACTACCGGCGTTTTATGCAAAGCGCACCTTGCTCAACGAGATTATCATTCCGGAAGATATTGCCAACGCCTGTTTTGCGCTCGTCGGCGGGCTACTCAACAAATCCACAGGCAATGTAATTAATGTGGATGGGGGAGTGGCCATGGCATTTGTTCGTTAATTTAGAAATTATGAATCGCATTGCATTCAAAATGCAGCTTCATCCCGGTCAAACGGAAGAATATAAACGCCGGCATGACAACCTGTGGCCGGAATTGTCACAGCTTCTATCCGAGGCAGGGATCAGTGATTATTCCATATTTCTGGACGAAGAAACGCTGATCTTGTTTGTGATTCTAAAAATTGAGGACCCAACCTGGCTGGACCGTTTGCCACAACATCCTGTGATGCAGCGGTGGTGGGCCTACATGCAGGATATTATGGATACCCATCCGGATCAATCTCCGGTTAGCAAACCATTGAAAGAAGTTTTCTATCAGCCCTGAATAAAATTCTACGGTCATGCAAATTGAGAGAAAGAAGATTGAAGAGCATAATGCGAAACGTCTTACCTCGCACAAGAAGAAGTATGAACAAGTGGTGTCGGATGTTCCGGATATAACGCGGGTGTTGGAGAAGCTTAAAAAATTTCAAATTGCCATTCCAAGCTGGGCGTTGGGTACCGGTGGCACACGGTTTGGGAGATTCCCGGGTGGGGGCGAACCGCGATGTCTGGAAGAAAAAGTGGAAGATATTGGGTTACTCCATGTGTTGAATAAATCGAGTGGCGCAATTTCGCTTCATATTCCATGGGATATACCCACAGACCCCACGGCGATCAAAGCGCTGGCGTTGGAGTATGGAATCCGCTTTGATGCGATGAACTCAAATACTTTTCAGGATCAGAAAGATCAAAAGTTAAGCTATAAGTTTGGATCATTACAACATGTAAATCAAGAGGTTAGGAGTCAGGCAATAAACCATAACCTCGATGTAATCCGCTATGGGACGGACCTCGGGTCAACTTCGCTTACGGTTTGGTTATCCGACGGTTCCTGTTTTCCCGGCCAGCTCAATTTTAGAAAGGCATTTCAAAATACGCTGGAGGGGCTTCAAAAAATCTATGCAGCACTGCCCGCGGATTGGAAACTTTTTGTGGAGTACAAAGCATTTGAGCCGAATTTCTATTCGACCACTGTTGGAGATTGGGGACAATCCTATCTTTACACCAGTAAACTGGGGCCAAAAGCCTACACGCTGGTAGATTTAGGTCATCATCATCCAAACACTAACATCGAGCAGATTGTATCATTGCTTTTGATGGAAGGTAAACTGGGTGGTTTCCATTTCAATGATTCCAAATATGGCGACGATGACTTGACGGTGGGAAGCATTAATCCTTACCAGCTATTTCTGATTTTTCAGGAGTTGATTGAAGGGATGGATGCAAAGGGAATGGATCACGCTACGGATTTGGGGTGGATGATTGATGCCTCACACAATATAAAGGATCCACTCGAAGATCTTTTGCAGTCGGTAGAAGCGATCAAACTGGCTTATGCCCAGGCACTCCTGGTGGACCGTAAGCGATTGGCGGAAGCCCAACTTCAAAACGACACGGTGCAAGCCCAGGAAATACTTCAGGCAGCTTACCGGACCGACGTAAGACCGCTGATTGCCGAAGCCCGCTTGCAATCCAGTGGGGCGCTGGCACCGATTGAACTTTACCGCGACCTTAAAGTAAGACAGCAACTTATTTCCCAGCGCGGTGCGAACACGTTTGCATCAGGACTGTAACGCCGGATTCCAATGACTCCCGATTGCTATCGGGATGACTAATCTCTAATGACCAACGACTAATGTCTCCTGAATCAATCATCCTCATATTCGATATTGGCAAGACCAACAAAAAGTTATTGTTGTTTGATAAGCAGTATCGGATTGTTAGGGAACAGACTGTGCAATTAAATGAGATCACCGACGAGGACGGTTACCCTTGCGAGGATATTGACACCCTAAGCGATTGGATCAGAACGAAATTTAACGAAATCAAAGCGTCAGGAGAATTTGAGTTAAAGGCATTGAATGTTGCTGCCTATGGTGCCAGTTTTGTGCACTTGAACGAGAACGTAGAAGTCTGCGCCCCACTTTACAATTACCAAAAACCTTATCCTGTTGCCTTGCGTGAAAAATTCTACGCAACGTACGGTGGTGAGATCGGGTTTTCGTTGCTTACCGCGTCGCCAGTGCTGGGTAGTTTGAATTCCGGAATGCAACTGTACCGGATGAAAAAGGAGCAACCCAAAGTATTTACTCGGGTACATTATTCACTTCACTTACCTCAATATCTGACCTGGCTGATCAGTGGGCACACCTGTAGCGATATCACCAGTATTGGCTGTCATACCGGTTTGTGGGATTTTTCAAAGAGAACCTATCACGACTGGGTAGGGGCTGAAGGTGTTGCATCAAAATTGCCCCCGATCATTTCTTCGGATAAATTATTGTCAGTGAAAAGAAACGATTTGACAGTATCGGTAGGGGTGGGTTTACACGACAGTTCCGCGGCGCTGATTCCTTACCTGGCGCAAGTTCATGACCCATTTATCCTTCTCTCCACGGGAACGTGGAACATCAGTCTTAACCCATTTAACCACACCCCCCTTACTGCACAGGAACTCAGTCAAGATTGTCTATGCTATCTGGATTATAGAGGCCATCCAGTCAAGGCTTCCAGGCTCTTTGCGGGTAACGAGCATGAACAGCAGGCAAAACGACTTGCGGAGTATTATCACGTTGCACCCGATCAATATAAAACAATCCATTTTGACGCAGGTATTGCTGAAGCGCTCCGTCGGGCTACTTCAATTCAAATCGCCGGGAGTCACCCCCATTCCGGAATTGCTTTTTGTAACAGGGATTTATCCCACTTCCAAACTTATGAAGTAGCCTATCATCAATTAATCCTTGATCTGATCGAACAACAAGTGATTTCAACACGATTGGTAATCAATGAGACCGGTCAGGTCAGGCGTATTTTTGTGGATGGTGGCTTTAGCAACAATGAAATTTTTATGAACTTGTTTGCAGCTGCTTTCAGGGATATGAAAATATTTGCAGCTACCGTTCCTCATGCAACTGCCTTGGGGGCTGCGTTGGCCATCCATGCTCATTGGAACACAAAAGAACCTCCTGCCGATTTGATCAAATTGAAATATTATGGAATTACATGATGCTGTCATATCCATTAACTGGGATCATTAAGAATTGCGAGCAAGCGATATACTCAAATATTTTTCTTTATGTTCAAGGAACTCTCTTAAAACTCTTGCATTGGACGACCAGCTATCGGTATTTCTACCTTAAAACGAAATGATATGAAAAAACTTTTCCTGTTTCCCTTGTTGGTAATGCTGGGCAACCTGTCTGTGGCCCAGAACCAATTGGTCCTGCATGCCGATCTAGGAAAAGATAGGATCAGCAGGCATATTTATGGACATTTTGCCGAACACCTGGGGCATTGCATCTATGGTGGTTTTTATGTGGGCGAAAACAATACAAAAATCATGAACACACGTGGCATTCGAAATGATGTAGTAGAAGCATTACGAAAATTGAAAGTTCCAAACCTGCGCTGGCCCGGAGGATGCTTTGCCGATACGTATCATTGGAAAGATGGCATCGGTCCAAAGGAAAAGCGACCTACGATGGTAAACAAATGGTGGGGTGGTGTGACGGAAGACAACA
Organism: Bacteroidia bacterium; assembly: GCA_043785125.1. Classification (GTDB taxonomy): domain Bacteria; phylum Bacteroidota; class Bacteroidia; order Cytophagales; family Cyclobacteriaceae; genus ELB16-189. The sequence goes on along the minus strand of JAYVXP010000062.1, from coordinate 3,075 downwards.
GTTTTGGTACGCATGATTTTCTCGATATGTGTGAGCGGATAGGAGCGGAGCCATACTTGTCCGGCAATGTGGGTAGTGGCACCGTTCAGGAGCTATCGGATTGGGTTCAGTATGTTAATTTTGAGAAGGATTCTCCGATGTCAAAACTGCGCAAGCAAAATGGCCGCGAGGCGCCCTGGAAGGTTCGGTTTTGGGGCATTGGCAATGAAGCCTGGGGATGTGGCGGCAATATGAAGGCCGAATATTATGGCAATGTATACCGCCAATACGCAACGTTTATGTCCGACTGGTCAAACACGGAAGGACTTTTTAAGATAGCATCGGGAGCTAATTCCGCTGACTACAACTGGACTGAAGTGATGATGCGCGACATACCGCACAATATGCTTGAAGGCATTGCCTTGCATCATTATTCGGTTATCGATTGGAATAATAAGGGATCAGCGACCGACTTTTCTGAGCAGCAGTATTTTTCCACCATGAAGAAAGCCCTCCAGATGGATGAATTGATTTCGAATCATGCGGCTATCATGGACAAATATGATCCACAGAAAAAAGTCGCACTGGTGGTAGATGAATGGGGTGGGTGGTATGATGTTGAGCCCGCTACTAATCCTGGATTTCTGTTTCAACAGAACACTTTGCGCGATGCTGTTCTTGCGGGCGTAACCCTGAATATTTTCAACCGGCACAGTGACCGTGTTCGAATGGCCAACCTGGCACAAACGGTGAATGTATTGCAGGCAGTCATATTGACGAATGAAGAAATAATGGTGCTAACGCCAACTTATCACGTAATGGAAATGTACAATGTACATCAGGATGCGACTTCACTTCCGCTCACTGTGAAAAGTAACGATTATGGAGCAGGTCAGGAGAAATTACCCGCCATTTCAGCTTCCGCTTCGATTGACCTTCATGATTTAACTCACATTTCACTGGTCAACATCGACGCGAAACAATCCCAGGACTTAGCCATTGAAATTCAGGGTACACGGTACCGTAGCGTTACCGGCAGAATACTCACATCAACTTTATTGCAGGACCACAATACATTTGACAGGGTAGATTACGTAAAGCCGGCCGATTTTAAAAACGCAACACTCACCGGCAATACTTTAAAAGTTAAGCTGCCCCCGTTTTCCGTAGTCGTACTCACATTGACCCCTGAGCTACATTGATGACCGCTGATAGACCACTGATTCACACTGATGCACTGTGATTGGTAATGATTGAAAAGCTAGACATTTGACAAGAATGAGAGGATTGCCCATAAAAAGCCATTTATCGTTTGTCATATATTTCTGAATTATTTAACTCCTTTCTCCGCATCCCATGCTCCCTGCAATTTTCTAACAAATATCATCTGCCCGGTGTGGTAAGCGTTATGCGTGCTGATGTTGGCGATGGTGGTGTACCATTCTTTTAATTTTGCCTCATCGGCAGCCTCAATGGCAGATTCCCAATCGGTCAGCACCTGATCAAGTTTTTTAACCGTTTCGGCCCAACTGTTTTTGTCAAAGGAATTAAATGTTTCTTCATTGTTTCCGCTAAAATCAGCCGGTTTGAGTCCTCTGAATTTGGTCAGTTCGCGTTCATTCCAGAAAATAAGATGCCGGGCAAGCTGACCTACAGAATGATTACCGCTTTTATCTTGCCACATGGCCTGTTCAGGCGTTAACCCTTCTACGGCAGTATTGACTGGAACAAACCAGTCCTTCTTGTTGTGTGTCGTTTTAAGTTGAGTGAGTAGAACCTGTTTAAGGCTTAATTCAAGGTTTGTTCTTTTGATATTCCGAAAGGAAAAACCAAACAGTAGTCCTACGGTTACAAATGCAGTCAGAGCAATTATTACTTTTCGGTTCATAGTGTATGTTTTAAGTGAAGCGATATTAATTGTAAGTTAATATTAATCTTACTTCCTGTTTTGGGTTGTCAAAAGTATTTCAATCACAATTGACTAACGCAAGTCCTATCAAGTAGAACTTTTCTTCGAATTAGCGAAATTGACGAATTAGCTAATTATGGCATCCATTTTTAAAATTGTTGTATCTTGATTCCAAGACATCAATATCTCTCGCCATGAAAAGACTATTTACACTCATTATGATGGTTGTGTGTTATTCAAGCTATGCGCAAACCACTATCCCCACTACCGAAGTACAAATCAAAACGGCTGTGCTGGCTGCCCCGGCCGAAAAGCGCGACAGTGCAATGGTTTATGGGTATAGCCCCACAGGTGAATTTGTGGTCCTTCGAAAAGGATTGAACGAAATGGTTTGTATTGCCGATGATCCAAAGCAAGTGGGCTTTAGTGCCGCATGTTACCCTCGCGATCTGGATCCATTTATGGCAAGGGGCAGGGATTTGAAAAAATTGGGGAAGTCGCAAAAAGAAGTTTTTGAAGTCCGCGAGCAGGAAGTTAAGTCCGGCAAACTGGTTATACCCAAAGGCTCAACCCTTTTTGTATTCTCGGCAACAGAGGAGAGCTACAACAAAGTTACCGGTGAAGTAGCCAACGGAAATTTCAGGTCTGTAGTCTATTTACCGTACGCTACATCCGCATCAACCGGACTTCCCTTAAAGCCTGTAGCGCCTGGCATGCCGTGGCTGATGGACGCGGGCACACATCGGGCGCACATAATGATTAATCCACCATCAAAAGGTCAGGATTAGATTTAATTTAATAGTTTTCAGGTCACATGAAAAATCATCTACCCTTCATTATCCTTCTCTTTCTTAGCCTCCCGTGTTTCGGCCAGGAAAGCTTTCGACTGAGTTCACAACAAAACCTGCATGGCGACTCGGCCAGGATTTACAAGCAGAAAAAATTGACGTTTGATTTCCAATTTGACAACCGCAATTCCTTCATCCGGAACAATGCAGTTAACATCCAGGGGCTCAACATGGGATTTAATTTTGCCTCCGGTATAAGATGGGGGATTGGAGCGTATAAGATTATTAAGCCTTTTCAGCTTTACCGTAACGTTGACCAACAACAGGTTACCACCAACCGGGAATTGGATTTGACGTACGTCACACCCAATTTTCAATATACTTTTTTTGATCGAAAAT
>JAYVXP010000061.1:0-8134 GCA_043785125.1 Bacteroidia bacterium | reverse complement strand
AGACTTTGAGAATCCATGTCCAGGACAACCTGTTTGATATAATTCCGGTTGGCCTCCTGATCGGTGCTGCCCAACAAGGATAAATACTTGCCTTCTTTTTCCAGGTTCCTTCTTATAATTGCACCATTCTCACCCGCCGGACCCTGGGAAACATTCGCCAGATTCGCATCGATCTTTTGCTCAATAAATTCCGTGATGTCTACAATGCGGTTTACCAACTGAGGTCCTCGTGCGAAGTAATATCGTTCGGTCACGGCATGCGGCTTTAAACCGGCCTCAAAATGTTCCGGGTAGTCGCGTTCACCACCCGCCATCCATCGCGCAGATTCCACGGCACGCGCGGTAATATAATGATCCGGGTTTTCTTCGTAATGCCCCCATGGATCATATGTAATGATCGTGTCCACTTTCAACAAACGAAAAAGAAATATCAACCTTCCCCTTATCTCCTGCACGCTGTAATTGTCCATCATGTGGTTTCGGTAGCCGAGATCAAAAACTTTCTTTAAACCCAATGTCCTGGCAACTGCCTGATTGTCATGGTCGTTGTTATTGATCACATCGCCAACCGTATCTCCCTTCCCGGCAGCATCATCATTGGTGGTCCGAATCAAATAGCCTTCATATCCCTCCTTAATTAATTTAGCGATGGTCCCTCCGGCAAACAAAGGCAAGTCATCACAATGGGGCTGGATGGCAGCAAGCACTTTTCCCTGATGCGGTTTTCCGGGTAGATATTTCTCAATCACTACGCTGTCGGCAATCTCACCCTGGGCCGCGAACCGAAAGGGAACCTGTCCTGTCAAGGATAGTGCGATTCCGTTTTGGATAAAATCTCTTCTGATCATAAATTCAAAATTCAGATCAACCTGGGAAAAGTTATGAAAACTACCCGACACATTCCTCTAAAAATGCCGGCTGATACCCGTTGTCAACAGCCCATTTCACCGCTGTCAAAACCTTTTGACGGAAGTCGGGTTGGTAGGTTTCATAAAATGGATAAAAATATTGTTCATGAATCATCAGCTCAATAAATTCCGATTGGCGCGGATTCCTTTTTACTTCCTCAAGCAGGGGCACAATTTGCTCGAGCTTAAACAAATTAATGACCTGACTCATCCTCACAAAGGTGATGCCCTCGCGGTTGTCATGCCATATCGCACGTTTCTTGAGATGGCGCCTTTGTTCAACATCCAGATAGTAGGAAACAGGGAACTGGTCATCGTCAACATTAAAGTACCCGACCTGCGTAGTATAACCGGCATCCCGCAAGGCCCTGCTGCCTTCTACTTTGGCTTCACCCCAGTGCAGGGTGGTTACTGAGCCCGTCAGTTCTGTCCCGGCAAACCGCCGAATTTCGTGCAGTACTTTTTCACAATCTCTTTTCACTTCATCGTAGCTGGATTGTTGATAAGGGCGGTCAGGCTTTTCTGCCAACGCATGAAAACTTAGCCTTATCCATGCAGCATTTGCTTTCCACTCGTTTTTGTATTGGGTTGTCAACTGCGACAAATTGAAACCTTCAGTTTGATAAAATATATTGATGTGAATTTTAGTCCCGTAGGTGTCATGGACTTGCTTTAGGAAAGCGAGGTAGGCATTTTCAAAAATAGATTTGTACTTTCCGGCATTAACCGAAAGGTCCTTCAAGAACCAAATGTTATCGTCCAATGACAGTCTGTACTTGCCGGTAAAATTTTTTAACCAGAATACAGTGATATTTTGCTTCTCTCCCGTTTTCAGCGCTACCGCTTCAATCCGATTTTTATAGTCTTTCAAGGGCACCTCCGCCAGAAACAGTCCATCCTCATAGCGGGCATCGTTTCCATTCACTTTGATTTGGCTGCCTGCAGGAGCTTTTATCTTTACAGTGGTGATCAAATTTCCGTCGATCAATTTGCCATCATTTTTGGCATTGAGCATATCCCCATCTATCGGACTGACAACCATCAAATCATTCCCCATGGTATTCGCATTTAATCTCCCGGTCAGCAGCGCAGCACTGGCGGCTCCCGCTATTTTCATAAAATTTCTTCGTCTTATTCTCATTTTAATATGCGTAAAGGTCAATTCATTTCCGCCCGGACCACTTGCAAAATCCGATCATTCAATTCTTTTATATAGGCAATACTCGATGGATCAGGGTTATAACTTGCTTTCCTGGCAATACTGTTTTTCAATACCCCCCTGGCCACCAACAACTCCTTTTCTGCATAATGGAACATTTCCATATTCTGAAGTGAGAAAAATATCTGCGGCATTACCTTTTCAAATAAATCAAATGCTTTCTGATTCTGTTTGTTTTTCCTGAGCAAAAATACCTTTTGTAAAATATCCGCCAGAGCAAGTCCGGGCATAACACCCACCACACCAATGGGGATCAATTCGAGCATGTACAAACCGCCCCAGCCCTCCAGCACGCCAATCTTGCCCTTTGTTGTTTGGATAATGTCTTCAAACTTCGGCGCACAGAGTGGCTCTTCCAGTTTAAGGTATTTGAAATTCGCGTGACTGTCCGACAGTTCTTTGATGAGCTGGACGCTCAACGATGTGCCACCCGGATTGAAGTCCTGTATCAGTACGGGGGTTTGCGGAATCGCTTCAAAAAAACCCGAGAGGAAATCTTTCAAAGAAGATTCGGGCAAGCTAAAAATCCGGGGTACGGCTAAAGAAATAAAATCTGCTCCCGCATCCACATTCGCCTGCGCAAGCAGCCGGGCTATTTTCAAAGACGGATGATTCGATTGCGCTACAATCTTAATCCTGCCCTTCGATTGGTCTACGGCAATCTCAACTACCCGCAATTTTTCCGCATCGGTCAATTTATAAAACTCACTGGCATAAGCCGGCAGGCATACCGCCTCCACTTTGGTTGATATGGCAAATTCAATCAGGTCACGCAATGCAGCTTCGTCAATTTCTTCCTCCGCAGTAAAGGGCGTGGGCACGATGGGAACAACCCCATACAACGTTTTCATTTCATTCATCGATTCAAAAGTAGATTGAGTGTATCTCTAAAAACCCCGCCTTTTATGGCCTCAACCCGTCACCTTTCTCCTGAAGAGAAGGGTACAAGGAATTATTAGAGACGCCCTTAAGTGTAACCTGATTCAATATAGGCATTGATTACTTCCCGGGATCAATATCTCCCACATTCTGCGGATATTTTTCCGCCAGCTTGCGGATTTCATATGTGAACTGGATAAAAAGCTTCTCCCACTTCCTGGCCGACTCATCTGAATAGGAATAAAATCCCCGGGCATTACTGACTCCCCTGGCTCCGGATTCAACCAGGTCTTTCATCAATTTTGGCGGCTGCTGAGAATTATCAAGCTCGGGGTAGAGGTCGTTCATTACATGCAGATAAGCAGGGATCCCGGTGAGATCCATAAAACGAAACGGACCGGCAAAAGTAATCCAATACCCCAAATCATTTCGCAATGAACGGTCCACATCCTCGACTGTGGCATAACCGTTTTCCACCAGATGAAAAGCCTCCCGCAACATCGCATACATGATCCGGTTGGTGATAAAACCGCGTATGTCCTTTTTTAAGAGCGATGGTTCTTTGTGCCAGGTTTGAGCAAGGTCAATAATTTTTTGAGCATTGCGCAGATCGGTCTGTGCTCCACAAATAACTTCCATAAAGCGGGTAATGTGGGCAGGCTCGGCCCAATGAATTCCCAATATCCGCTCAGGATGATGAAGCCCGTGCTGTAAAACCGTTACCGGAATAGCAGAGGTATTGCTACCAATGATAGCCGTTGCCGCCAGCACACCCTCCAGTTGGCGATACACTTTTCTCTTTTCATCCACATCTTCGGTGATCGACTCTATCACCAACTCCAGGTTGGAGAGTTGTCCTACTTCGGTAGTGATAAAAAAACGCTTCATTACCATTTGCGGATCCTCCAGCAATAATTTTTCCTCCTGAAGTTGCTGGAGAAATTGAAAGATACGCGGCCTGGCCTCCTCCGCCTCAGACAGATTCCTGACCAGTGACGTTACTGGATGCCCCGCGCTCAGAATACACGTGGCAATGCTACAACCCATCAGGCCCAAACCAACTGTTCCAACGGGTATTTTGATTTCGTTCATTGTGATTTGCTTTTGGAAATAGTATTATGTAGGATGAGCAACGATATTTTCTTTTCAGACCACCGGCTAACCAATGCAGGTGGAACGTGAAAATCATAATCAAAAGCTCCGAGCAGCAAATCACAATCGCCATCGTGATCAACATCTGCTGCATCCATCACAAGCCAACGGCCACCGGATGCCATAGCAACAGCATGCGGGACGAACCGGCTCCCTGTATTTTCGAAGTATAAAAATCCTTGCTCAGGATGCCGTTCAAAATCAGGAAAAAAAGAGATGGCCGCGATATCCAAATCGCCATCCTTATCAAAGTCACGGGCGATTGCTTTTGATGCGCCATACATCGGATAAAACCACGATTCAGAGAACGCATTGAGTCCATCATTCATGAAAATCCTGACTCCATGATAGGGTTTAAGGATATCCGAAAAATCGCCATTGTCGCCGTTGGCGTATAAAATATCAAAATTCCCGTCCCGATTGAAATCAAACAATTCAAAATAACTTGATCCGTAAACCGGAGGGAAACGAAGTAAAGGTGTTATTCTGAAATTGAAATTACCTTCATTGGTCAGCAGTGCAATTTGTTCATTGCCTTGTGCCATCAGCACTACAATATCATTGCGTCCATCGTGATTGGCATCAATGATGGCCACTTTGCGCGCACCTGGCAGTCCATAGACAACATGTCGCTTGAATTTCCCTTTCCCCAGATTTTCAAACGCAAGCAACGCACCGGTATAATTGCCAAAGTCACAAATAACATAATCATCTAATTTGTCGTGATTAAGGTCCGTCTTTTCAAAATAAACCGGCCTTTGCAACGAATCAATAAATGAAGTCATTCTACTGCCAGGCTTCATGGTTATTAATTCACCCAGCGCCTGCTCATTGGGTTCCAAAATCCCCAACAAGGAAATAATCATGGTGTGATCCTTCTCAAAAATTATATTGGACGGAGGGCTTTTCAGCGGAAATGCATTTTCCTGCGTAACGTCTTTTCCAAATTGATATAAGACAGGGGATCGGATCCCGATACCAACAAATATCTTATTCCTTATCGTGTCGGTCTTTATCATTGAAACGAAAGGAGGACCACGCTCTGGAATGTTTAATGATGTAACTTCAAAAAGCGATAAGGACGACTCAATCGTATTCTCAATCCGACTCAATGAATCCGGCGCGTTTTCAAGGTAGTAATCTCGGATGGCTTCCCACTCCTTATCCGTTACCATGGGCGTTGCAGGCAACGTGCTATATACAACTGCCGAATCCCCCGGAGGAATTGACAAATTAAAATCCGGGTTTCTAATTCCCATTCTAAAGGCCATTTCTGGTAATACACTCTGCTCCCAGGTTTTTTTGTCTAATAAACCCGGTGCCGGCATCACATGGCAACTGCCGCAATGTTGCTTTACCAGCAGCCCTGCTTTTTGCGACTTGTTCTCACATGCATCAAAAAAAAGAAATGTCGATAAAATGAGAAGACCAAATAATAACCATTTTATTCCGGATGGTTTATCATTAGGGGCATGGAAATAGTGGCTTGTCAAAATCCGGATTTACTATTTTCTTTACCCACCTGTTTCTGTTTAAGAAATTCACCGCGAATCAGTTTCGCCGTTTTATGTTCTCCTGTGTGACTCCATCCAGGCGGCATGATGAGGTACAATAATTTATTTTTCATACCTGGTCCAGACCTGACATCCCTCCACAAGGCAACAATCTCACCAAAGTACATATCCAGAAAACTTCCTGGATTCATCGGCCGGGTGATGCCATATTCTATTATCAAATCATGTTTTTCAGGCTGGAACGTTCCAAAAACCCGATCCCAAATATTCAGCAGGTTGCAGAAATTGGTATCCATGTACAATGGATTTCGTGCATGGTGGACACGGTGATGCGATGGGGTTAAAATAACATGGTTTAAAAAACCCAGACGGCCGTCTTTTAGCATATTTTCGCCAACATGGATAAAGGCCCCCCAGAAACCATCTACGAACATAATAAAAAAAAGAAGAGGAGGACTGACTCCTGCAATGATACAAATCGACGTACGGATCACGTCCGCGTAGGGGGCCTCCAAAAAAAAATGAGCATAGGTAACCGAGAGGTTCATTTTTTCCGGGGCGTGGTGAGTGGAATGAAGACACCAAAACAACCGCACTTTATGGGCGAGATAATGATAATTAAAGTGGGCAAATTCCCATATAATATAACCGTAGATCAGCCAATACCAGGTAAAAGTCGACTTGAAAATGGCCCAGGGTTCAAAAAGACCAACACAGAATGCGACAGCGGCAATGGAGATGAACCGGGAAATAAATCGGTTAAACACGTAGGTCAGGAACGTGACTTTGTAATCAGCTCCATTGAATCTCCGATATAAAAGCGCACGTAGAATTTCCAGAATTAATATGAAGGGAATAACAGGCGACAGCGCAGTCTGAATTCCCTTCAGCGTAAGCAGTGAACTATAATCACCGGATTTGAAAATCGCAATAAGTCCCCCGACTCCCAAAAATCCAAGAATCTCTTCCCAAAATATTTTAATCATCTCCATGATATAATTCAACAGGGCCGCATTTAATCCGAACAAAGAAAATCGTATTACTTTTTCTTCTTCATGGCTTTTCTTACTTGCGCAACCTCATCCGGCTTGATAGCACCTGCATGATTGCCAAAATTTTTGCGGATGTAAGTAAGCACCTCTGCAACGTCATGGTTACTCAGAAAATTATGCGGGGCCATCAACCCGTTGTATGGATTTCCCTTTACTTTAATGGGTCCCTCCAATCCTTTCAATAACACATTAATCAGTTTTTTCTTATCCCCGATAACCCATTCGGAACCGCCCAACGGAGGAAAACGACTGCCGTCTCCTTTGCCATTGCGTTGATGGCAGGCGCTGCAATAGCTCATATATACCTTTGTACCCGGTGACACGGCCTTTCCTTTGTCAAGATTGTCCTTTGTCTCATCCGGAGTTCTGATATTCGACCTTGTTTTTCTTTTTTCCATTTCGGCCAATTCCGCCGTCCCGAATTTGTCTTTGTCCCCTTTGAACATGACACGCCAGATTTTTCCTTTTTGCGACTCGCTGAAGTAAAGTGAACCATCCGGTCCCATCGCGATGCCCATTGGGCGATAGACTGCGTCGCTTGTATTCACCACTGTCTCAACACCAGCAAAACCATCCGCAAAGACTTCCCATGGCCCCGTAGGTTCGCCATCCTTAAAAGGAACAAAACCTATAAAATAGCCTGCCTGAGGGTAAGGTGCCCGGTTGGTGGATCCATGAAAAGCAATAAAGGCCCCGTTCTTATAATGCTCTGGAAATTGATCTCCATGATAAAACATTAAATCATTAGGTGCCCAGTGAGCTGAAAAACCCATAATCGGTTGGAGTAACTCACCTCCTTTTCCCTCCTTCATACCATCCCCTCCATATTCGGGCGCCTGGATTTTCTTTCCTTTTAGCTGATCATAATAATAATAAGGCCAGCCTGCATCCGATCCTTCCTTTATTCTTAAGAACTCTTCAGAAGGAAGAACAGCACTTTGCCAAGGCGTATAATAATTTGGAAATAACAAAAACAAATCATCCCTTCCGTGCATCACCACGTATAAATTCTTGTCAACTGGATTCCAGTCCATCGCCACAATGCTTCGTAGTCCAGTGGCAAACCGCTGTCCATCTTTTTGAGTGAGTCCGGTTTTGGTTGCGTCAAATTTCCAAATGCCTCCGTGGTTTTCAAGTTCTGGACAGGGATTTAGCCCAGCAAACCCAGGCTTCCCTGCCGGTGTAAGCTTCATATCCTGACAAGCATTGGAGGGGGCGCCGAACGGAACAAACATATTTCCTTTATCGTCAAATGCTACAGGTTTGGTCATGTGCCAATGGATTCCATGGTCATGATCATCCGTCAGGACTACTTCACTTTTGCTTTCCGGTATCAGCTTGCCAGGAGTTAGCTTATTCCGATAAACCACTTTCATAGAACTGAAGTACAGATATCCATCGTGAATTCTC
>JAYVXP010000060.1:0-53637 GCA_043785125.1 Bacteroidia bacterium | reverse complement strand
CATTGGGGGCGCAGGATCCTGCAGATTGATCCGCATTTGCTCCGAGCGTTGTATAAGCGGCATTTGCGGAACAAGAATTGATCAGACCGGTAACATCATTGGCACCCGACTTGAAATTATAGTCCACCACATCGCTGAGGCACAATGAAAAGGTTCCTCTATAACCAACCCCTACATAATTATCAACTGATACATAATAGGTGGCGCCGTTGGTTAAGCCCAAATAGCTGAATTCCATGGTCCCGTATTGCTGCGAATTGTAAGGCGAGCAGGACAACTGAGAAAGTGAAGCATCCCAAAGCGTGACCCAACCATATTGCATGGTGCCCAGCACCCCACCGGTTTTTAGCTGAACATCAATAAATGTTGTTGCTGTAGCCGTAAATGAAAACCAAGTGTTGTAATTCGGTCCATTGGCTGCACACGATCCGGCTGCCTGATCAGCGGTAGCATTGAGGGAGGTATAGGCTGCATTGGCGGAGCAAGTGTTGATGAGTCCTGTCACATCTATGGCACTTGCCTTATTGTCATTAGCCGGTTGCGCATTTGCATAAATAGCATAAAATACAAACACAAACAGACCTAACTTTCTCATTTATAGTATTTTATGATTTAAGGATTAATCCGCAATTTATTAATAAGCTGGCGATTTTCCATAATCCTGGCACATAAAAGTTTAATCTTGAGGTTAATACGTATTCTTTAGGGTTAGTAACTTTGATATTTTGATCAATTAATGATGATCTAATTGATGTAAGGAAAAATCTACTTTCTCAATAAGCGCTCTTGCCCTTTTTTCTAAACTTGCATCATGGAAAGAAAAGCAGAAGTTCAAAAGACGATTTATGATAACGCCAAGAGTCACTTTCTTGGTAATTTCCCCGACTCACTACCCATAGAACAAGCTTATGTTCATATCGGAATGTATCTTGGGTGGATCATTGATCAGGAATTATACTCGGAATATTTTGAGGAAGAGGCATCTGGTCAGATTTTTCGTTTCAAAAGAAGAGAGATATCCTGCACAATACTGAGCGAAATCTGGGACGGTTATCTTGGTTTTGAACTCTTCAATAGGTCAGGCAACATGTTCACCTACTACTATTATGGCGGTGGCTTGTATCGTGCTGACTACGATGAAATGCTGGTTAAAGCCCTTCCTTCCATCTATCATGTCACGGACAGCTGGGAAAATTATGAAAGGCTCAAAACACGGATGACAATGCGGTATCAGGACTGGCGTAAGTTGACGGGCAATTAGGTGTCGTAAAGCAGGTAAACGGTATTCCGTGATCGGCGCGCATTTACTGGATTATTTTTCCGTTTTTATCCAGGGCGACTATATTATTGCCACCGGCGGGGTTTGTGGTTTTGACGGATAGTTCACCTGTGGCGGGATCAAAGGAAAGCGATGACGGAAACATGTTAAACAAGTAAGTATGACTCCACGCGAGTCCATCTGAGCGATAAATCTTGGCAATAACCACAGAAAATTTCTCCTTGATTTTAGCTTCAGAGTAAATCAACGCAAAATACACCTGACCCTTGTCGTCTCTGGCCGAGAGACCTTTGAGAATGGGTAGGTTCCTGCGGGTAAAATTTACTCTATCAACCGGAAAGCTAGCCTTTACATCCGGAATTCGCGATGGGGTAATGGTAAAAAAGTAGCCCACAGCGACGGAGTCTGCGTAATGCAGTCCCAATGTGTGATCTTCTGGTACCATGACCAAAGGTTTAAACTTCAATCTCCCTGTTGTCTCATCGGTAAAGAGCGGAATTGAATCCGATACATTAACGATCCATTTCAAAGATTGCGATTTAGTTTCCCATTCCTTTTCTTTTTTGAGTTTTTCGCGCTTTGCAAATTCGTTGGTCGCTTTTATAAGACTCTTCAGCACGTCTACCGTACCATATGCATTGCCAACAAAGTGTTTGTAGTTTTCGCTTTCCTTTGTAATATCCCGGTTGAGCAAATGTGCGGAGATACTGTCCAGTCCTGCAATCAGGTCCAATTCATTATTGACATGAATGAGCTTCAAATTCACATTCACCGAATCCCGTAAAGGCCGGTTGACGGCGAGTTCGGATGCATATTCAAGTTCTGCAATTTTCATCCGGAATACATCGGCAGGCAGTGCATCCGGATCAATCTTTCTAAGACTATTGTTGGGTGATTTCTGTAACAATTGAATTAACTCATTTTTGATCCCCGTTGAGTCTTTCTTTAGCTTCTCCCTAAGCTTATTGATTTCCATGTCGTACGCAATAAGACTTTCCCGAAGCGGATTAATTTCTTTCTCAATAACCTGCAATGCGTGCTGAGCCCACAATTTATATTCCCAAAGTTTGAGGTCATCCTGAGCGAAATCGGCTGAAGTGGCCCCGTCCTTCTTGAAATCCCTGATGTCCTGCAAAACAAGTATTTGATTATAACCTGTTTTTCCTAAAAGTTGGGAGGTGGATTTGTAATTCCTGAATTCCATCAAGCAGGAATCAAATACGCTCACGAGTCGTTCCAGTGATTTAATCGTAATCTCATCTGACCGCAATAAAAGTTCCTTTTCCCCCGGGTAATTATTTTGAAGGGTCTTAAATTGTTCAAGGGATTTTCCATAAAGCGCTTCGGCAGCTTGATAATAATCCCTCAATGTGGCGACCCTTGTCTTCTTTTCCTTTAATCCCTGAATTCTTTTTTCAAGGTCAAATTGAACGTCTGAAAGCTTAATTGTAAAATCCCCTGTTCGTAAATCCCTTCGCTTATAATTTTCGTAGTACTCGTCATTTCTTTTAATTTCCTTTTCGGTAATCGCCTTATACGCCTTATCGTAAAAAATAACCGCCGAATCGATATCGTATTTTAGAACTTCGGTTTGCTTAAGTACATCATCTTTGTTGGATTTCTCATGGTAAATAATACCCATAAACAACAGGGCGTTGGGATTATCAGGATTGTCCTTCAAATATTTTTTCAGAAAAGGCTCCGCCTCGCTATATTGCTTTGCATTCAGCAGCAAAAACAGGTCCTTATACTTTATTTTTTGACCGGAAGCCCATACGCAGACCAATATCAGGATCAGCGAAAGAAAAATCTTTTTCAAGCCCATTTTCTGCAATAAGTTGTTCCAAGTTATCAAAATATTGACATTTGGTCACAACTTTTCAATAACCAAGCCAAGTTTAGAAAATGAAAGGCAAGTTCATTCAGTTCGGAAAACAGTTCCTAGCCGCTGCCGGGATAATTTTACTATTACAATTAACCGGCCTATTGGGGAGTGTGTCCTATTTTACCCAGTCGGCAGTCATGAAAACCGGCCTGCTTGATGCCAATGCGCTGATCCCACTCGCTGGGGATTCCGATTTTGATTACAATTTTACAATCAAAGATCTAAACGGAAAGAAAATATCCTTTGACCAGTTTAAGGGAAAAGTCGTTTTTCTGAATATGTGGGCTACCTGGTGCGGCCCTTGCCGGGCTGAAATGCCTACGATTCAGGAATTGTACGACCAGGTAGATCACGACAAAATTGCCTTTGTTATGTTGTCCTTGGACAAAGACCAGGACAAAGAAAAAATTGTTAGATACATCCAAAATAAAGCATACACCTTCCCTGTATATCAACCAACAGGCTATCTTTCAGAGCAGCTCAGCGTGCGGACGATTCCTACTACGTTTGTTATATCCAAAGATGGAAAAATAGCAACCAAGCAAGTTGGAACGACCAATTTTAATACCACCAAGTTTAAAAAGTTTATGGATGATCTGGTTGCCAAAGGGAATCCAATTAATAATAATTAAAGTATGCCCTTCAGCTTAGAAAATAAAATCGTCGTAGTTGCCGGAGGAGGAAGCGGGATTGGTAAGGCCGTCGCAGAATGCTTTGCCACCCAGGGAGCCATCGTCCACATCATTGAGCTTAATGTTACTGGTGCAAATGAGACTGTAAAATGGATTGAAGGCAAAGGAGGCAATGCTAAAGCCCATACCGGTGACGTCTCCAACCAAAAAGAAGTGATTGCCATCTTTCAATCAATCCATAACGAAACCGGGCGAATTGACATTTTGGTCAACAGCGCCGGCATCGCAAAAGTCTCCAAACTGGAAACCACAACGGAAGAAGATTTTGAAAAGATATTTCAGGTGAATGTTAAAGGGACTTACAACTGTATGCTTGCAGCTATTCCAATAATGAAAAAGCAACGGCATGGTGTATTCCTCAATCTTGCTTCCGTCGCCTCGAGCGTTGGGTTGCCTGATCGGTTCGCCTACAGCATGAGCAAGGGCGCAGTGGTGGGTATGACCCTTTCTGTAGCAAAGGATTATATCAACGATGGAATCCGCTGCAACTGCATCTCCCCCGCCCGCGTCCACACCCCGTTTGTAGATGGTTTTATTAAAACGAATTATCCCGGCAAGGAAGCAGAGGCCTTTGAAAAACTTTCTAAAACACAACCAATCGGACGCATGGCGAGGCCAGAAGAGATAGCCTATCTTGTATTGTATTTGTGTTCGGACGAGGCGTCCTTCATCACCGGTTGCGACTATCCGATCGACGGTGGATTTATTAAGTTAAACAACTAAAACAGCCTTCTTTGGAGGGCAAGCAAAGTGTATGAAATTACTTCGTATTGGTGAATTAGGAAAAGAGAAACCAGCTGTGTTGCTGGACAATAAGATTGTGGATACCTCTTCGTTTGGAGAAGACTTTGGAGAACATTTCTTCGAATCAGATGGTCTTGCTCGTCTTAAAAAATGGGTGAAGGAAAATTCCAAGGATCTTCCTTCCGTCCCTGGCAATGTCCGAATAGGGTCTCCATTTCAACGGCCTTCCAAAATTATTTGTATCGGATTAAATTATTTTGATCACGCCAAAGAAACCGGGTTGACGATTCCTGCAGAACCCATTATTTTCTTTAAATCAACGTCCGCCCTGGTTGGACCCAATGATAATTTAATCATTCCCAAAACAAGTGTAAAAACCGATTGGGAGGTTGAGTTGGCTGTCGTCATAGGAAAGAAAGTAAGCTATATTAAAGAGGAAGATGCATTGAAACACATCGCAGGATATTGTCTTCACAACGACTATAGTGAAAGGGAATTTCAGATCGAGCGCGGTGGACAATGGGTGAAGGGAAAAAGCTGTGATACTTTCGCACCCATGGGGCCTTATATGGCAACGCAGGATGAAATTCCTGATCTGAACAACCTGCGCCTTTGGCTTACAGTCAACGGCCAAGTCATGCAGGATGGCAACTCGCACAACATGTCCTATAAAATCCCTTTTCTGATCAGTTACTTGAGTCAGTTCATGACCCTCTTGCCAGGAGATGTCATCTCCACGGGCACTCCTGCCGGAGTTGGGATGGGGATGAAACCTCCACTTTATCTGAAACCCGGGGATGTCATCGAACTGGGAATTGATAACCTGGGCACGCAGCGTCAGGTCGCCATGGCGCATTCATGAGGATAGACGCACACCAGCATTTTTGGAAGTTTGATCCGATCCAACATGAATGGATCACCGAAAAAATGGAAGCGATCCGGAAAGATTTTGTTCCGGAATATCTTCAATCCTTGCTATATGAAAACCAGATTGATGGATGCGTTGCTGTGCAGGTCGATCAATCCGAAAACGAAACTAAAGCGCTGCTGCAACTGGCCGGACAAAACGCATTCATCAAGGGCGTCGTTGGATGGGTTGATTTGATGTCGCCGGATATTCGGGAGCGATTGAATCATTTTGTTCGACACAAAAAAATTAAGGGCTTTCGGCACATTTCACAAGGTCAACCGGAGGGGTTTCTTTTGCAAAAGAATTTCCTTAGGGGAATTGGGTCGCTCAAGGAATTTGGATTTACTTACGACATACTCATCTTTCCCAACCAGTTACCCGAAGCAATTTCCCTCGTGAGACAATTTCCAGATCAGCGATTTGTTCTGGATCACATGGCGAAACCGCTGATCAAAAAAGGAATTCTCGAACCCTGGAAAAAGGACATTTCCGAATTGGCCTCCTATGAAAATGTGTATTGCAAACTTTCTGGAATGGTGACGGAAGCCGATTGGGGAAACTGGAGTGCCGATAACTTTAAACCTTACCTTGATGTTGTCCTCAATAGTTTTGGTACCCGCCGGGTATGCTACGGCTCGGATTGGCCTGTCTGCCTGGTTGCATCATCTTATCAACGACAACTCGCCATAGTAGAGGAATACATTGGGCGGCTTTCTTTTGATGAAAAAAAAGACATCATGGGTGAAAATGCCATTCAATTTTACAATCTTTAGTTTATGGATCTTCACCTCGGCAACAAAGTCATCATCGTTACAGGCGGAGCCAAAGGAATTGGAGAGGCAATCGTAAGATTGCTGGCCGAAGAGAAGGCCATACCGGTAATTATTGATAAAGATGAAGTCGCTGCCAAAAAATTGGTTTCGGACATACCTTCGAAGACCCTCGTTCTCTCCGCCAATTTAAATTCACCGGAATCCTGCGAGCAGGTTATTGCCGAAGTGGTAAAACAACTTGGAAGAATAGACGGACTCGTTAACAACGCCGGCATCAATGATGGTGTTGGACTTGAAAAAGGAACGCCGTCAAAATTTCTGGAATCTTTTACCAACAACGCAGGGCATTATTACCACATGGCTCATTTCGGTCTCCCCTATCTCAAAATAAATAAAGGCAGTATCGTCAACATTAGTTCGAAAACTGCCTTAACCGGCCAGGGCAATACATCGGGCTATGCCGGTGCAAAGGGAGCCATACTTGCTTTTACAAGAGAGTGGGCAGTGGAACTCCTTCCCTATTCCATTCGCGTCAATGCCATTGTTCCCGCTGAAGTCTGGACACCACTTTACAAATCCTGGATCCAGACCTTTGCCAACCCGGAAGAAAAACTGAAGTCGATCAACTTACATATACCCTTTGAGAAGAGGATGACTACCGCAAATGAAATTGCCAACATGGCTGTCTTTCTGCTTTCCGATCGCGCCAGCCATATCACCGGACAATGGATGCATGTGGATGGAGGGTATGTCCATTTGGATAGGGCTATAAATTAGTTAACCGTTTAATGTTCAAAGTTCAACGTTCAAAAGTCCAAACCCGCAACGACCATGCCTATTCCCAGTACTGAAACAGCAAGAGATCAACAACACAATGTTCCGGGAAAATCTTACCTCCTTCCCTTTATTTTAGTTACGAGTTTATTTTTTCTTTGGGGTATTGCTAATATTCTCAACTCGGCACTGATCGCTCATTTTCAACCTGTGTTTGAAATCAAGCGGGCCCAGGCATTGCTTGTCGAGACTGCCTTTTACTTTGGCTACTTTACGATTGCTTTGCCCGCAGGATTTTTTCTGGAACGGTATAATTATAAGAAGGGGATTATTTTCGGCCTAATCCTTTACGCACTGGGCGCATTACTATTTATTCCTGCAGCTAAAACGCTGACTTTTGGTTTTTTTCTGATTGCCTTGTACATCATTGCCAGTGGCTTGGCTTTTCTGGAGACGGCTGCAAATCCTTATGTAGCCATTCTGGGCAAAGCCGAAACTTCTGTTCAGCGGCTTAATTTTTCTCAATCGTTTAATGGCTTGGCATTGGTGGTGGGACCATGGATTGCAGGCCAATTTATTTTTTTTGGCAACGAAGGTGCCATGAGCACAGTCAGTGAAAAACAACAAGCTGCTGACGCTGTAATTTTGCCCTATTCTGTCATTGCCGTCATTGTCTTATTGGTCGCTTTCCTGTTTTATTTTATCGAAATGCCCGAGCCAGCCAAAGGGTCAAAACTTAAATTTGACAAATCTATTTTCAAACACAAGCACTTGCTATATGCAGTAATGGCCCAACTCTTTTACGTTGGCGCCCAAGCCGGTATCTGGGGAATCACGATCAACTATGTGACCGAACTCATACCGGGCACGAGCCGCGAACTGGCCTCTAAAAATTATATGGCCATCGGCACACTATTATTTGTTGTCGGCCGAATCCTGGGAACAATACTGATGACTTTCATCAAGGATCACAAACTCCTCGCGTTTTATGGATTAATGTCAAGTTTGTTGTGCCTGGCTGGAGTCTTCGCTGGAGGTACGGTGGCGGTGTACGCGATTCTTTCGATCAATTTCTTTATGTCAATCATGTTTCCTACCATCTTTGCTCTGGGTGTAAAGGATCTCGGTGATCAAACAAAATTGGGCTCTTCATTTATCATTATGGCCATTGTGGGTGGTGCAATTGCCCCTCCGCTGATGGGCTTGATGGCCGATCGGATTGGGATTCAACAATCATTCATCATTCCATTTTTTTGTTTCCTGTTTGTAATCTATTACGGACTGAAGGGTTATAAAACGCAACCCCTAGCAGCAAAAGTTTCATGACCCGCTATTGTCTTGCCCTTGATTTGAAACAAGATCCCCGACTCGTCGCTGAATACGAAGCCTATCATCGGGCGGTCTGGCCAGAGATCAAACAAAGCTTACTGGATTCCGGTATCCACAACATGGAAATATACCGCACAGGCAATCGCCTGTTTATGATCATGGAAACGAGTGACTATTTTTCTTTCGAAAAGAAAGCACAATCCGACGCTGCAAATCCGAAGGTTCAAGCCTGGGAACAACTGATGTGGAAATATCAGCAAGCGCTTCCAACGGCCCGACTGGGTGAGAAATGGATTTTGATGGAAAAGATATTTCAATTATGAGCCTCGACCCGATAAAATTCCCACCGGCTGTCCTGCAGGAATTCTCTACACAGGTTTTTATTCATTTTGGTATTTCGCAACGCGATGCCGAGCAGGCGGCCGGGGTGCTGAATCTTGCTGATGTACGGGGCATTGACTCCCATGGCGTCGCCAGGCTTCACACCTATTTTGAAATGCTGACACTGGGAAAAATTAATCCAAAGCCATCGATCCGCATTGTTCGGGAGCGAAAAAGTGTTTGTACTGTAGATGGCGACAACGGGCTTGGATTAGTGGTGGGACCCAAGGCCAATGAAATTGCCATGGACAAGGCGTCGCAATTTGGTTCGGGATGGGTTAGCGTTTGTAATACCAACCACTACGGCATCGCCTCCTATTATTCACTCAAGGCTCTGGAGCGTGATTTGATCGGTTGGTCGATGACTAACTCAACCAAACTGGTAGCACCGTTGTGGGGCGGAGAGCGCATGCTGGGTACCAACCCTATTTCCATCGCCTTTCCCGGATTAAAAAATCTACCCATCGTCATCGATCTGGCCACCAGCGCAGCAGCGTATGGTAAAATTGAAATCGCCAAAAGAAAAAAGCAGCCTGTACCAAGAGGCTGGATCATCGACAAAAACGGGCAAATGAGCACCGATCCAAATGACATGATCGATGGTGGTGCCCTTCTTCCGCTGGGCTCTGAGCGCGAACTCGGCGGACACAAAGGTTACGCCCTTTCTGCTATGGTTGACATCCTCACCTCGGTGCTCAGTGGGGCTAACTGGGGACCCTTCGCCCCACCGTTTGCTTTGCGCCAGGAGATTCCCACCCGGAGCGTTGGAAAAGGAATTGGCCATTTTTTCGGAGCCATGGAAATTGATGGCTTTATGGATATTGATGAATTCAAAAAAAGAATTGATGAGTGGATTGATGTTTTCAGAAAAACAAAGCCAGCAGCAGGAACCCATGGCGTGCTCATTCCGGGTGATCCTGAACACCAAGAAGAAGCGATACGGAGAAATGAAGGTATTCCTTTGATTGCCGCGGTGGTAGAGGATCTGATGGATATTTCTAAACAGACGGGAATTCCTTTTGGGAAGTAATTGCAATTAGCCAATTATTCAATTGTCGATAGCTAATTAATTACCAATTAGCTAATTAAAATACCCCTCACCCGCTCCATACCCGTACTTGCCTTCTCGGCGATGAAATGAATATTGGACATGGACCTCACTTCCGGAATGCTGGGATCCAAAATGTACTTGGGTACTTTCGATGACACGTAGTCAATCAATCCAGCTGCAGGATACACCACCATGGAAGTTCCGACTACCAGAAAAATATCTGCCTGGGCGGTAATTTCTGCTGCCACATCCATCATCGGCACCATTTCACCAAACCATACAATGTTGGGCCGGAGCTGCGAGCCTTTTTCACATCGGTCTCCTGGATTGAGTTCCCAGCCTTTAATCGGATAGATGAGATTTTCATCCGCAGTACTGCGCGATTCAAACAGGCTGCCATGCAAATGAATTACGCGCGAAGACCCGGCGCGTTCATGTAGGTTATCCACATTTTGTGTGACGATGGTCACTTCAAATTCCTTTTCCAGTTCGGCCAGAATTTCATGACCGCGGTTGGGCTTTACTTCCAACGCTTTTTTTCTTCGTTGATTATAAAACTCCAGAACCATCGCCGGATCTTTTATCCATCCCTCCGGCGTGGCGACATCCTCCACCCTATA
Source organism: Bacteroidia bacterium (assembly GCA_043785125.1). Classification (GTDB taxonomy): domain Bacteria; phylum Bacteroidota; class Bacteroidia; order Cytophagales; family Cyclobacteriaceae; genus ELB16-189. Next base: position 43,199 of record JAYVXP010000060.1, on the reverse strand, counting down.
CCCTTCCCACAATCCACCCGAATCGCGAAAGGTCGGGATGCCACTTTCCGCGCTAATGCCTGCTCCGGTTAATACAACGAGGTTTTTCATAAAATGATATTAGTACTTGGTCATCAGTCATTAGACTGTTCACGAGAAAAGCGCTAAGGGAGGCACTAACGATGGGGGAACTATGAATTGGCCCAAAACCGAATCATCCATTCCAAAATAATACGGTATTTTCTAGATCAAGTCAGGAAAAAAATGATCAGTCATGAGGTCCCGGCTTTATTTCACAACCACCCACTCCAATATGACTAATGACCAAGGACTAGCTCATGACAAGCTCAAACCTTCTTCTTCTTAAAAAACCGTCCCTTCTTCTCCGGCGCATTTTCAGCCAAAGTGACGCATTCTTCTAAAGTTAGGTCTGCGGGTACCTTCCCCTTCGGAATTTTTACATTCTTCTTACCTGCCTTGATGTACGGTCCAAAGCGGCCATTCAAAATCTGAATGTCTGCATTTTCTGCAAAAAGCTTGATGGTTCGGTTTGCATCCGCTTCCCTTTTATTGGCAATCAATTCAACCGCTCTTTCCAGTGTTATGCTGTAGGGATCATCCTCTTTGGGAATGGAAACAAATTTCTTATCATGCAAAACATACGGTCCAAATCGACCGATATTGATCACAACCGTCTTTTCTTCAAATAGTCCAAGATCCCGTGGCAGCTTGAACAACTCCATGGCATCCTCCATCTTCAGACTTTCCAGAAACTGACCATTGCGCAGGCTGGCAAATTTTGGTTTTCGTTCTTTGCCATCTTCGGGGTTCTCACCTATCTGCACATAGGCTCCATAACGTCCCAGCTTCGCATACACCTTCAGGCCAGTCTTGGCATCAACGCCCAATTCTCTGCTTTTGTTAGAGACCGATGATCTTTCTACTTTCTCTGTCAGGGCAACGGTTTTATGGAAAGGTTTGTAAAACTGATCGATCATTTTCTGCCAACTCAATTTTCCATTGGCAATCTCATCAAACTCCTGTTCAATCTCAGCCGTGAAAGAATAATTGGTGATGTCTGGAAAATGTTCCACCAGGAAATCATTAACAATCATTGCTGTATTCGTAGGAAACAATTTGTTTTTCTCCGCTCCCGTAATTTCTTTTTCGTTATTTGCTTCAATCTTGTCCTGCTTCAGGATGAACGTTTTGAACTGACGCTCCACTCCTTCACGACTTTCCTTTACAACATAGCCGCGTTTCTGCACCGTGGAAATGGTGGGTGCGTAGGTCGAAGGCCGTCCGATACCCAGTTCCTCCAATTTCTTAACCAGACTTGCTTCCGTGTACCTTGGTGGGTGTCGGGCAAAAGTTTGCGTTGCCGAAAGTGCATCCAATTTCAAATCCTGACCCACGGTAAGGGGCGGCAGTACTTTGCTATTTTCTTCATCGCTATCCTCGTCATCGTGCGATTCCATGTAGACTTTCAGGAACCCTTCAAATTTAATCACCTCTCCCGTTGCAATGAGTTTGCGGGAGTTGGTTGAAATGGTGATGGTTGCTGTGGTGCGTTCCAATTCAGCATCCGCCATTTGCGATGCGATGGCTCTTTTCCAAATCAATTCATAAAGGCGCTGTCCATTACGGTCTGCCCCTGGATCCATCAATGAAAAATCGGTAGGGCGGATAGCTTCATGGGCTTCCTGCGCGCCGGCAGACTTGGTCTTATAACGACGGGTTTGAATAAATTCTTTTCCAAATGCGCTTTCGATCTGGCGTGTTGCCCCCTGAACCGCTTCATCCGATAAATTAACAGAGTCAGTCCGCATGTAGGAAATTTTTCCTGCTTCGTACAGTTTTTGAGCCACCATCATCGTCTGTGAAACCGAGAAACTCAACTTGCGGCCAGCCTCTTGTTGCAAGGTAGAGGTTGTAAAGGGCGGCGCCGGAGACTTCTTTGCGGGTTTCTTTTGAAGGTCGCTGATGGTAAACTGGGCACTTTTACACGATTCAAGAAAAGCAACGGCTTCGTTTTCATTGTCAAATTTTTCAGGAAGCTCTGCCACGAGCTGCTTCTCATTGCCCAAATCAAAAATGGCGACAACTTTAAAAGACGATCGCTCTTCAAACTTTTCAATGTCTCGCTCACGCTCAACAACGAGACGAACTGCCACGGATTGAACGCGGCCGGCCGAAAGTCCTGTTTTTATTTTTTTCCAGAGAATAGGCGACAATTCAAATCCCACCAACCGGTCAAGCACCCTTCTTGCCTGCTGTGCATTGACCAAATCAATATCAATTCCCCGCGGATTTTTGATCGCATTTTGAATGGCATTCTTGGTGATTTCTGTAAAAACAATCCTTCTTGTCTTGGCATCAGTGAGGTCAAGTACTTCTTTTAAATGCCAGGAAATGGCCTCCCCCTCTCGGTCCTCATCACTCGCCAGATAGACTATCTCTGCTTCCTTGGCCAGTTTCTTTAGATTATTAATAATCTCCTTCTTGTCAGGACTGACTTCATACGTGGGCTGATAGTTGTTTTCAATATCTATCGCACCATTACCTTTCGGCAAATCCCGTATGTGTCCCATGCTGGAAGCGACCTTATAATCTTTTCCAAGATAGCCTTCAATCGTTTTCGCTTTCGCGGGCGACTCGACAATAACTAAGTTCTTTGCCATGCACTTCTATTCTTTCAAAGGCCTCAAATATCTATAATTTTTTAAAATGTCAAACTCAAGTGATAATATTGACGGCATAACGGCAGGGAACACGCCCAATTGAATATTACTTGAATGTCCAAAAAGCTGTATTTGCTCCGCCATGCCCAAAGCGCTGATAAACAGCACGGTCAGGTCGATAAAGAGCGTGAACTCACGGCTCAGGGAAGATTGGACGCAACTAAAATCGGACGTGCAATAAAAAAACTAAATATAAATTTTGATTTGGTCATAAGTAGCACCGCATCGCGTGCAAAGTCAACCACCTTGTTGGTTGCCGCCGCAATTCAATTTGACACGAAAGGGATCGAATGGAGTGAGGAAATTTACGAAACCGCTGTTCAGAATTTGATAATGATTGTCGGCGGAATTGATAACACCTTAGATTCAGTTTTGCTGGTTGGGCATAACCCCACGATTTCATATTGTGCAGCCTACCTTTCCGGAATTGACCGGGGTGATCTGGCTCCAGGGTGCATGGCTATACTGCATTTTTCCAGTACGGATTGGAAAGAAGTAAAACAAAATACAGGCAAGTTTGTGAGCTTGATGGATCCTTCTTTATTGGATTAAGGATGAGCACAAAAGAAAACACCAGCGAACAATTTAATCCCAATGGACCTGGCACAAAAGGTTGCCTGTTTGGCATGCCGTTTTCAACGGAGCAATCACAACTCGTCATTGTCCCCGTTCCCTGGGAAGTAACCGTTACGCAACGAACCGGAACAGCCCATGCGCCAAAAGCAATATTGGAGGCATCCTATCAGATTGACTTGTTTTCAAAGTTCATTTCCGATGTATGGAAATTGGGAGTCGGTATGCTTCCCTTCTCCGACGCGCTTCTGGACGAAAGTAACAAATTGCGGTTGCTTGCAGCACAACAAATCCGGGCTTTGGAAAATGGAGAAGTTATTGGATCCGATAATATTCTGACCGCTAAAATAAACGAGGCCTGTGAAAATCTGAACACGTACGTAAAGAATATTGCCAAAGGACTACTTCGGGAAGGTAAAATGGTAGGAATACTGGGCGGCGACCACAGTACCTGCCTGGGATTTCTTCGCGCATTGAGTGAGCAGTACGATCGTTTTGGTATTCTGCAGATCGATGCCCACGCCGATCTTCGACGAAAATATCAAGGATTTACATACTCTCACGCTTCGATTATGCACAATGCATTAAAGCTTCCAACTGTTGAAAGGTTGATACAAGTTGGCGTGAGGGATTATTGTGAAGAAGAGTACCAAGTTATCCACCGTTCTATGGGTCGCGTAAAAACATTCTTTGACGAAGATCTCAAAGCAGGCTGGTTTGCTGGGAAAACCTGGGAAAGCATCTGCCGTGGCGTTATAGATGAATTACCCGAGTATGTCTACATCAGTTTTGATATTGATGGATTGGATCCAGGCCTGTGCCCCAATACCGGTACACCCGTTCCGGGAGGTTTGACATTCGACCAAATAAAATTCCTGCTTACGCTTGTGGCTTGTTCCGGAAAAAAAATAATCGGATTTGATCTTAATGAAGTTTCTGGAGAACATCTTTGGGATGCTCAGGTAGGAGCTAGAATACTTTTTGAATTGTGCAACGCCACCGCTGTATCCAATGGAAAACTAAAATTTTCCATGTAGCAATTACCGAATGCTGATTACTGATTACTGACAACAGACGCCTGGCTAACTTCCACTTTTTGGTTGTTGCTTTGGAACGGATAATCAAACAAGCCATGTTCCTTGATCGCCTCTTCCACTTTGTGCGGAACAAATTTCTCCCAACCAGGCTCTCCTTTCTTGATCATGGCCAGCACGTTGTCTGAGATGATATGCAAATTGCTGACATTGGCATCCTGAATATCCTCCAGCTTATTGTTATCCATCAGGTAGCGGAAAAGGTTTTTCACCTTGTCGGGCAATTGCGCTTCGAAGTCTTTTAACGTAAATAACTCATGGGAATCTTTTTTCCATGCCGGATAGATGTAAAGCCGGACATTGTTGCCAAATAAGGAAGCAAAACTTTCCAGAATCCCGCCGCGGATGTTCTCATAGGTTTTTTCCTCAAACACTTTTTGAAGTGCATAAATCCCCATAATGATTGCCGTTTTCTTACCCTTTGCCATTTTCGACAAGTAGTCTACCAGGCGATAGTATTCAAAGTAATTGGAAACCAGCACCGTCTGACCAAGCGAACAAATAATGTCGGCCCGATGAAGGAAATCCTTTTCGTCAATCTTTCCGTCCGGGCTTAGATCATTAAGCGTAAGTTCTGTCAATACGACAATCTTTGAACGATCGACATCGGGCTCATTCTTGAAATGCCTGCGTGAAGTCAGGAGCATGTCAACGTTCACATGGGTCACCGGACGGAAACGGCCACGCAAAACCAACACATTCTTTTTATAGAGCGATTCAGAAGGTTGCATCACCGAACCATCGGGGCCAAACATGGCAGCTTTGGTCAAGCCATTCTTCACCAATTTCAATGCCATCAAACGATTATCCACGTGCTTGAAGTCAGGGCCTGATAAGCGGAACATATCGACCTCCATCCTTCGGGTAGTCAGCGCATCGATCAATGAAATAATAACCTCTTCCGGATCCTGCAGGAACATGCAACCATACAACATGTTTACACCCACGATTCCCAAAGCAAACTGCTGTTGGAGAGAATCCGTGTCATGCATTTTTACATGGATAACGCAGTCATTTGGCTCGGAATCGGGCCGCAATTGAAAGCGGAGACCAATCCATCCATGTCCCTGATTCGTTCGCTCGAAGTTTAAGACCTCTACGGTATCTGCGAAGGCAAAAAAGCGAGTATCCTCAATCCGATGAGCAAGACGCTCCGGCAGTAGCGTATATTCCTTGTCCAACATCTGGATAAGGCGGTCCTCACAAACGTACCGTTCACAATGCCCATAAATGGCATCGCTGAACTTCATATCGTATGCGGAGATGGTTTTGGCGATGGTACCAGAAGCTCCACCAACTTTGAAAAAATTGGAAGCGACTTCCTGTCCGGCTCCGATTTCTGCAAAAGAGCCGTAAATCGCCTTATTCAGATTAATCTGTAAAGCCTTTTCTTGTGTTGTCAATTTCTTGCGCTCATCCATAACAGCCTAAAAAATGCCTTGGGGCTGAATTTCATACATTTTTTGATAAGTCCCTAAATAGGTTTGACTTTATTTAGGAGGCTCCAATGGTGCCCGGAGGTTGGAATACTTGATATTTATACAAACAGTATGCTCCGATAGAGCCCAGGGATGTGGAACAATTATTTTCCAGCGTTGAGTTTTAACCTGACCATATTAGTCCAAGCTTCTTTGTCTAATTGGCGTCTGGAAAAACTCGTTGTGGGCCTTTGTGTTGAGGCCATAAAAGGCAGGGTTTTTAGAGATGCCCTAAAGTTATTTGCTTCGTTCCGGGAAACGTAGTTATGGCCTGTCGACATTAAATACTTGACACTAATTTAAACATCTTACCTTAATTTCGTCACGTACTTGCCCCTGGCGATTTCAGTCAGTTCTCGCCACTCATCGCGCATCGGAGGAGTACCCTTCGCAAATACTTCATTGAGCAACCAACCTACCACCTCTTTCTTCATGCCGAATTTCTTCACCATGTCTTCACAAAATGCTACTTCGCTTTTTTGCACAACCCCATCGGCATACACCATTAGCATGACATCGTACAGGACGTTCATCTTGTCATCATGATTGTCGGGAACGTTCACTTCAAACTTTTCATCACTATTGATCAGCGTCTTTACTTGTCGATCTTTCAAACCATATTTTTTTCCAATCATAAAAAGCATCTTCTGCTCTTTGGTATGGACATCGCCATCAGCCCTCGCCAATGCCAACAGGTTCTTTAAATGGTTTTTCTTGTAGGAAAGGTATTGGTGCTCAAAAAATCCGATCATAATAGTGGAAATAAGAGTTCAAAAATAGCAAAGTGGGTTTAGCTAAACTCTTTAATATACTCCGAAATATTACACAGGTTATTCTATCCAGTCTGCGATAAATAAATTGGTATTGTGCGTTCCCCCGTTATTCCGATTTGAGGAGAAAACGATTCTTTTACCGTCCGGCGAAAACATCGGAAAAGCATCAAATACTTTGTCATACGTAATTTGCTCAAGGCCGGTACCATCTTCATTGATTATGAAAAGATTGAATTCAAAGCCCCTCGTACCTTTATGATTTGAACTGAAAATAATTCTTTTTCCTGAAGGGTGATAAAAAGGAGCCCAATTGGCTTTCCCCAGGTGGGTTATCTGTTTCAATTCAGCGCCGTCGGCATTGCAAACAAAAATCTCCATCTGAGTAGGTGCTACGAGTCCCTGTTTCAAATATCCCAAATATTCTTTCTTTTGCTCCTCCGTCGTAAACCGGGATGCCCTGAAAACAATTTTTTTGCCATCCGGTGAAAAGAAAGCGCCTCCATCATATCCCAGTTCGTGGGTAATTTGTTTTACATTCTTCCCATTGATGTCCATCACGTACAGGTCCAGGTCGCCGTTGCGCGTGGAGGTGAAAACAATTTTGTCTTTCTTGGGAGACACCGTTGCCTCAGCGTCGTATCCAGGAGACTGCGTTAATTGCCCAACGAGCTTGCCACCCAAGTCAGCTACAAAAATATCATAGCTATCATAAATCGGCCAGAGATATTTTCCGCCAGGCTTGCGCTCTACATCTTTGGGACATTCCTTCCCGCCCAGATGGGTTGAAGCATAAAGAATTTGTTTATCGCCGGGAAGATAAAATGAACAGGTTGTGCGACCAAATCCCGTACTGATCAATTGTGGTATGCCACCCCTACTCAAGTCCGTACCGTCTACCGGCATAGTGAATACCTGGTCACACTTAAATCCCCATGCCCGGTTGTTGGATTGAAAACTGATCTTCTTGCTATCAAAACTCCAGTATGCCTCCGCGTTGTCAGCACCGAAAGTAAGTTGGCGGATGTTTTTAAGATGCTTTTCGTCAGGATATCGAAGGGAATCCGTCAACGACGGATTGGGTGATAATGGAGAACCGGAAGGCCACGTAAAGGCGGTAATGGTGATCAGCAGGCTGATCAAGCCAATGACTTTAATTTTGGTCATTTTCATAATTTGCCCGAAGATAGAGTCAGTCAAAAATAAAATGTAGCGCTGGCGGAAATATTTATGCCGCTTTAACAGATTCTTCTTCTTTCAACGCCCGTCTTAATATTTTTCCCACATTGGTTTTGGGAAGATCGGGGCGGAAAACAATGTACTTGGGAACTTTGTAGTTCGTCAGGTTTTCATGACAGAACGCTTTGAGTTCTTCTTCCGTGAGGCTCTGGTCTTTCTTTACCACAAATACTTTGATTACCTCGCCTGATTTTGCATCCGGCACACCGATCGCGGCGACTTCCAATACTTTCGGATGACTGGCAATTACATTTTCAATCTCATTGGGATAGACATTAAAACCGGAAACTTTTATCATATCCTTTTTCCGGTCGACGATCTTAAAGAATCCATCCGTGTCCATAATTCCAATATCTCCTGTTCGGAACCAGCCATTTGGGAAGAAAACGCCATCGTTGCTTTGTTTCCAATATCCACGCATGACCTGTGGTCCTCGAGCACAAATTTCTCCCGGTTGTCCCTGGGGAAGTTGATTACCATCATCATCGAAAATGGCAACTTCCGTGCTGGGCATGGGGATCCCGATGGTTCCACTTCGATGATTTCCATCTAAGGGATTGCAACATAACACAGGAGAGGTTTCACTTAATCCATATCCTTCTACGAGTGCTGTGCCCGTAACTTCTTTCCACCGTTTTGCAACAACATCCTGAACAGCCATCGCGCCGGCCACCGCGCCTTTGAGTGCAGAGAAATCGATCGTCTTAAACTCCGGGTTATTGAGTAGCCCGTTGAAAAGTGTATTCACGCCGGTGATAATCGTGAACTTATGTTTTCGCAATTCCTTACAAAATGCAGGGATGTCTCTTGGATTGGTGATCAGCACATTCTTTACGCCTGCTGAATACATAAGTGTGCCATTGACTGTCAAGGCAAAAATATGATACATCGGAATAGCCGTAATAACAATATCCTTGTGATCAGAAGTCATGTAGGGTTTGAACCATTGCGAAATCATTTGGTTATGGGCAATGATATTGCGATGAGAAAGTTGAGCACCCTTGGCAACACCGGTTGTTCCTCCGGTGTATTGCAACACCGCCAGGTCTTCCACATCCATCGGAGGCCGATTGTATTTCATTGTGGCCCCCTGCTTTAGTGCAGATTTAAAACTAATAGCATTGGGCAGATGAAAAGCGGGCACCATCTTTTTTATTCGCTTAACGACAAAGTCAATCAACGTTCCTTTGAATGTTCCGAGCATATCACCCATGTTGGTAACAATAATGTGCCTGGCCGGAATCTTATTGTGAATCGCCTCAAGGTGACTTGCGAAATTACTGAGGATGAGAATAGCCGAAATCCCAGAATCCTTAAACTGGTGTTCCATTTCCCTTGGCGTATAAAGTGGATTGGTATTCACCACAATTAGCCCGGCTTTCAACGCGCCAATAAAAGCAACCGGAAATTGAAGAAGGTTGGGCATTTGAATTGCCATGCGATCTCCTTTTTTTAATCCCAAACTTTGAAGAAACGCAGCGAAATGAGTCGAGAACCGGTCAACCTCAGAAAAAGTCAGTTTGCCTCCCATGTTTTCAAAAGCAATCCGGTCACCGTACTTTCTGCTTGCCGTCTCGAAGAGCTCATTTAGCGATTGATACTCCAGGGGACCAATTTCATGAAGTGTGCCCGCCGGATACTTGCTAAGCCATGGGAAATCGCTCATATATTTCAATTCAAAATCCTAATTAGAAAAAAAAAGGTGGTTTAGCAATCGTTTGCTTAGATGTTATTGAAGATAACCAGCGGTGGAGGATGACTTAAGATAAAAAAAAACCCGCCTTGAAAATTTCCAAGACGGGGGTACTAGTGTGCTGTAGAGGGAGGGTTCGAACCTCCACGGGGAAGTTAGCTACAGGACAGAAATAAAACACGTTAGTGGTCAATCCATTATCCTGCGTTTGTCCTTCACTCCCCACCCCCGAGACAGGAGGGCTTGTCTGCCAGTTTCAACACCCTACAATGTTAATTACTTCAGCAAAGGAAAACTTTAATTGAAAATACAACAACAATAAGCACAATAATTTATATTATAATTAATAATAATTAATAATTTTGCTTAATTAGTAAACCAAAACACGATTTATGGCCAAGAATTATGAAATTGACAACACAGACCTCAAAATCCTTGAAATTCTTATGGATGATGCCAAAAAACCGTTCATTGAAGTAGCGAAAAAGGCGTATGTTTCACAGGGAACAGTTCACGTACGGATGAATAAGATGGAAGAAGCCGGAATAGTGGAAAAGACTACCCTGAGAATAAACCACGCCAAATTAGGTTACGACATCACCGCGTTTATTGGCATTTATCTTGAAAAAAGTGCCCTTTATGACAAAGTTCTGGCAAAGCTCAAGGAGATCCCGGAGATTACCAACATCCATTATACAACGGGCAATTACTCCATGTTCCTCAAGATACATTGTCGTGATACAAACCACCTAAAGGAGGTGCTGCACGACAAAATGCAGCAAGTCGAAGGCATTGACCGGACAGAAACCATGATCTCATTAGAGGAAAGCCTAGACCGAAGTCTGAAACTTATCTAATAAATAAATTTTGGTGCTTTTAGAACCATAAAAATCGATTTTTGTTGTTATTTTTGAGTGTTATTTAAAATTAGTCTAAATAGTCTGCGGGATGAATAAGGACAATCAGGTACTTGAACAATTCACCTCAAGAGAATATGAGCACGGCTGGACCGTTGACCTGGAAGCCGACGAGGCCCCAAAAGGTCTGAGTGAAAATATTGTCCGTTTTATTTCTACCAAGAAGAATGAACCCAGCTGGTTGCTGGAATGGAGAATCGAAGCTTTCCGCAAATGGTCAAAAATGACAGAACCGTCATGGGCAAATGTAACGCACCCGCCTATTAATTATCAGGACATTATTTATTACTCTGCTCCAAAGCAAAAAGCAAAACTCAACAACCTGGAAGAAGTCGATCCTGAATTGATCAGGACTTTTGAAAAACTGGGGATCTCCCTGACAGAACAGAAACGACTCACTGGCGTAGCCGTCGATGCCGTGATCGACAGCATTTCTGTGGCGACCACTTTCAAAGACAAATTGGCCGAGTTGGGAATTATATTTTGCTCGTTCAGCGAAGCCGTGAGAGAACACCCGGAGTTAATCCAGAAATACCTCGGTTCGGTAGTACCTATGCACGACAACTATTTTGCAGCCCTTAACGCAGCGGTATTTTCAGATGGTTCATTTTGTTATATACCCAAAGGAGTTCGATGCCCGATGGAATTATCAACGTATTTCCGAATCAACGCTGCCAACACCGGTCAGTTTGAAAGAACATTGATCGTGGCGGAAGAAGGTTCCTATGTCAGCTATCTCGAAGGATGCACAGCTCCGATGCGAGATGAAAATCAATTGCATGCTGCGGTCGTTGAGCTGTATGCCATGAAGGGCGCTGAAATAAAATACTCTACAGTCCAAAATTGGTATCCCGGAAGCAAAGATGGCAAAGGCGGCATATATAATTTCGTAACCAAACGTGGTCTTTGTGCGGGTGATCATTCTAAAATATCCTGGACTCAGGTAGAAACCGGATCGGCAATTACATGGAAATATCCTTCCTGTATTTTGAAAGGTGACTATTCAGTGGGTGAGTTTTATTCCGTGGCCGTTACCAATAATTTCCAGCAGGCAGATACCGGAACCAAGATGACACACATCGGCAAAAACACGCGCTCGCGCATTGTATCAAAAGGTATTTCTGCTGGAAAATCACAGAACAGTTATCGTGGACAGGTTCACGTCATGAAGCGCGCAACCGGAGCAAGAAATTTCTCACAGTGCGACTCATTGCTAATGGGCGATCAATGCGGGGCGCATACTTTCCCCTATATCAATGTGGAAAATAGCACGGCTAAAATTGAACACGAGGCCACCACTTCCAAAATTGGAGAAGACCAGATTTTCTATTGCCTCCAGCGGGGTATTGATGCCGAAGCCGCTGTAGCACTGATTGTCAGCGGTTATGCCAAAGAAGTATTGAATCAGTTACCCATGGAGTTTGCCGTCGAAGCGCAAAAGCTTCTCGCACTTACTTTGGAGGGTAGTGTTGGATAACAAAATTCAAAAAATTGAAATTTAGAATTTGAAGGAGTAAAATTAATTCGTTTGAGAATCTCAAGGTTTGGAAATTGGCAAGAGAAAAGGAATCCTGTGGCAAAGTCCGTTCACAACTTCATCGCTCACTGGATCGAAATATATTAATGAATTGATTTTCAATCCGCAAGTAACAAATCAACAGCAGTGAGCAACAACTTTTGAATTAATCAATAATGCTAACAATAAAGAATCTCCAGGCCCGTGTTGCCGACAAACCGATTCTGAATGGAATCAACCTAACGGTTAAGGAAGGTGAAATTCATGCTATTATGGGACCCAATGGTTCTGGAAAAAGTACACTGGCATCCGTGCTGGCAGGGCGTGAAGACTATGAAGTGACCGATGGGGAAGTTGACTTTCTGGGAAAAGACCTGCTTAGCCTATCGCCTGAAGACCGGGCCCGTGAAGGAATTTTCATGGCCTTTCAATACCCTGTTGAAATTCCGGGTGTAAGCACCATTAACTTTATGAAAACTGCCCTCAATCAGATTCGCGTTTACCGCGGATTGCAGCCCTTGGATGCAGTATCGTTTCTGAGTCTGATGAAAGAGAAAATGAAACTGGTGGGTATCGATCAATCCCTCCTGAACCGTTCATTAAATGAAGGTTTTTCTGGAGGGGAGAAAAAACGCAACGAGATCTTTCAGATGGCCATGCTTGAGCCAAAGCTGGGTATCCTCGATGAAACGGATTCGGGGTTGGACATTGACGCCCTGCGGATTGTCGCTAATGGTGTAAACAAGCTTCGTTCTAAAAATAATGCCATCATCGTGGTGACCCATTACCAGCGCTTGCTGGATTACATCATTCCGGATTTTGTACATGTTTTATATCAGGGCAAAATCGTGAAATCCGGAACCAAAGAACTGGCCATTGAACTTGAAGCCAAAGGGTACGACTGGATTAAGAATGAAGTTGCTCTTGCTTAAGTATTATGAGTGAAGCCTTGACCACCAATAATTTGAGCAGCGAAATTGTCAAAGCCTTTCGCTATAGGGAATTCAATGCCGGGAAAGAATCACGGGATGAAGCAATTCGGCTGTTTGAAGAGCTTGGTCTCCCCGGAAGCAAGTGTGAAGAGTATCGCTTCACCCCTATTTCCCGGAGCCTGGAAAAGAATTTTTCAGCTAACCATTTCACTAAAATTGCAAATTCATCTTTCCAGGGTATTGACGAATTCCATATTCCCAACTATGAATCCAATCTGATTGTTTTCATCAACGGAAAATACAGCCCGAAGTTCTCTAAAGTAATCAGCCCCCGTGAGCAATTGATGATTCAACCCTTGAACCTCGCATTGGATGAAAAATCAGAATGGGTGGCAAATCATTTTTCAAAACTAGCGGAAGCAAGAAACGACCCCTTCACAGCGCTCAACACAGCCTTCTGGCAAGATGGTGTTTTCATCCAGGTTCCTGATAACACGATTGTCGAGAAGCCCATTGTGATTCTCCACATCCATGATGCAATTCAGGAGCCGGTAGTCAGTCTGACCCGGCTGTTGATGTTGGTAGGCGAAAACAGCGAAGCCCGTGTTGTTGAAAAGTTTGACTCGGTTGGCAAAAATCCCATCTTCAGTTCGCTGGTGGAAGAAATTTCCGTGAAAGCAAAAGCACGGCTGCATTATTGCAAAATCCAAAATGATCACGGCGCATTCCATCAGGTGGCCCACACTTTGATTCATCAAAGCGATGCAAGTCGAGTCAACACCTTTACCTTTTCCATGGATGGCCAGTTGATTAGAAATAATCTGGAGATTGCGCTGGATGGCGAAGGATGTGAATCCCATTTCTTCGGTCTTTATCTCCTGGAAAAAAATACGATGGCTGATAACCATACGGTTGTTGACCATCGCAAGCCCAATTCCTTTAGCAACGAATTATATAAAGGAATCATGGATGGAAACAGCAAAGGAATATTCAATGGAAAAATTTATGTGCGTCCCCACGCGCAGAAAACCAATGCATTTCAAACAAACCGCAATATCCTGCTAAGCGATACCGCTACCATTAATACCAAGCCCCAACTTGAAATTTGGGCCGACGATGTGAAATGCTCTCATGGATGTACTTCGGGCCAGTTGGATGAAGAAGCATTATTTTATCTCCAATCGCGCGGGATATCGAAAGTATCTGCCCAGGCACTTTTGCTGTATGCTTTTGCCGGTGAAATTCTTGATCCGATGAAAGATGAAAGGTTGAGGGATTATCTCGACCAACTCATTTCAACAAGACTTCAAAAGAATCTGGCATCATGAGTACCCTCGCATTATCCGCCGTACTCAACATTCCAAAAATCAGGGCACAGTTTCCGGTTCTGCATCAGAAAGTACATGGTAAGGACCTTATCTATTTTGATAATGCCGCTACATCACAGAAGCCCAAAATGGTTATTGATGCTCTGGTTGGATATTACGAGCGATATAATGCCAATATTCACCGGGGCATTCATACCCTCGCCGAAAAAGCAACAAAAGCCTTTGAGGAGACAAGACACGCTGCTCAGGAATTCATTCATGCCAAACATGCAGAAGAAGTAATCTTTACATCTGGGGTCACCGGTGGCATCAACCTGGTGGCAGCCTCTTACGGCAAGGCATTTCTAAAAGCGGGAGATGAAGTGATCATTTCCGGAATGGAGCATCACTCCAATATTGTGCCCTGGCAAATCATTTGTGAAGAGAAAGGAGCCCATCTCCGCATTATTCCAGTTACTTCAATTGGGGAATTGCAAATGGATGAATTCAAAAAACTACTCTCCCACCGCACCCAACTGGTTGCCGTAAATCATGCATCGAATAGTTTGGGCACGATTAATCCCATTAAGGAAATTATTGATCTGGCTCATGGAGCCGGAGCAGTGGTCCTCATCGACGGAGCCCAGGCGGCAGCCCATTTGGAAATTGATGTCCAGGCTTTGGATTGCGATTTCTACTGCCTCTCCGCGCATAAAATGTACGGACCCACCGGCGTAGGGATTTTGTATGGCAAGAACGAACTCCTCGAAAAGATGCCGCCCTACATGAGTGGCGGTGAGATGATTAGCAATGTTACTTTCGAGAAGACGACCTATAATAATTTGCCGTACAAATTTGAGGCCGGAACACCCAACATTGCAGACGTGATTGCGTTTCGTCAGGCCATTGAATTTATTAAGGAATTGGGTAAAGAAAATATGGCGTCTTATGAAAACAGTCTCTTGACATACGCCTCGCAGCAACTTTCAGCTCTCCCTTTGGTGAGATTGATTGGCACATCGCAAAACAAGGTCAGTGTGCAGTCATTTCTTGTTGAAGGCATTCATCCATTCGACATTGGCCAGATGCTCGATGCGAGAGGCATTGCAGTCCGAACAGGTCACCATTGCACTCAACCGTTGATGGAGAGATTAGGTATTGAGGGCACCGTGCGTGCTTCCTTTGCGGTGTACAACACCCGCGAGGAGATTGACCAACTGGTAGAAGGAGTAGATCGAATTATTAAATTCATGAAATAATTCCAACATGACGATCAACGCTATCCAAGACGAAATCATCAATGAGTTTTCCCTGCTGGATGGAGATATGGAGATGACTGTCTTCTACATTATGGAATTGGGACAAAAACTTCCCCTGATGCGTGATGGAGACAAGACGGAAGACAATATTGTACAGGGTTGTCAGTCAAAAGTGTGGCTAACAGCAAGAATGGAAAATGAAACCATACAATTTAAGGCCGACAGCAATACGGCTATTACAAAAGGCCTCGTTAGTCTGCTGGTAAGAATTTTATCCGGCCAGGAGCCCGAGTCGATTCTGAACGCAGATCTCTATTTCCCGAAAAAGATCGGCATGGAACGATTCATTGGTACCCAGCGTTCCAATGGTTTCGCTGCCATGATCAGGCAAATGAAACTTTACGCTTTGGCATTCAAGGCGCAACTGCAGGTAAAATCATGAGTGAAGTAACTGAAAATAATGAGGTCAGCACAACCACAAACCAGGTCTCCATGGATTTACGGGAGAAAGTGGTTCAGGCACTTAAAACCGTTTACGACCCAGAAATACCCGTCGATATTTTTGAGTTGGGGCTCATCTATGAAATCAATGTCTTTCCAGTTAATAACGTGTTTGTGCTCATGACACTGACTTCCCCGTCCTGCCCTTCCGCTGAGGCAATACCGCGGGAAGCAGAGCAAAGAATTAAGGCCATTCCAGGCATAAATGACGTGAAAATTGAATTGACGTTTGATCCGCCCTATTCACAGGACATGATGAGCGAAGTAGCCAAATTGGAACTCGGATTTATGTAATTTTGTTGTTAATAAAACTTGTAAATACTATGTATCCAGAACAATTAGTAGCCCCGATGCGCCAGGATTTAACAGGCGCTGGCTTTAAAGAATTGAAATCTTCTTCCGAAGTAGATACCGAATTAAAAGATCAAAAAGGTACTACACTTTTGGTGATTAATTCAGTATGTGGTTGTGCTGCCGGTGCAGCCCGTCCAGGTATCAAATGGGCACTTGAGCATTCCGAAAAGAAGCCCGGAAAATTAGCAACCGTTTTTGCTGGAGTGGATAAAGAAGCTGTTGCGAAAGCAAGAGAATATACACTTCCCTATCCTGCGTCATCTCCCGCCATAGCATTATTTAAAGATGGGGAATTGGTCCACTTTGTAGAACGCCATCACATTGAAGGAAGAAGCGCTCAAATGATAGGCGAGCATTTGGTTGAAGTCTTTGACGAATTCTGTTAGGACTTCTCAAATCAACACAAGGGCCGCGATGGCCCTTTTTTATGTCTCAATTTTACACACTGGGTTCCAACCGCAAGCGGGTCTCTTCCAAATCCAATTCATATTCAATTCTCCTCATAACCTCGTCGTTGATTTCCCCCGCTTTCTTCATCCGCTGAAGCACTTTCCGTTCGGTAGTAACCAATTCCTGACGAAGGCGCTGAAACTCATTAATTTGTTCTTCACTTATCTTCTGGTTTGTCTGGTCTTTGCGAATCCTTTGAATCCGGATTTCGTACCGGGTTTTGATTTGGTCGAGGGCACGCTCACTTAATGAGAGTGCATAAGTCTCTTCAATATATTCAATCATGGCTGCGGCCACTTTAAGTCGCGCTTCATGTTCTTCGTGAAGTTCGCGGTCATCGGGTTTGATGCCAAGCCATTTGACCAGTTTGGGTAACGTCAAGCCTTGCAGTACCAGGGTTGCAAAAATTACGCTGAACGTAAGAAAGATGATGATGTCCCGATTCGGAAAAGGGTTATTCGATTCGCCAACGGTAAGAGGAAGCGCTAGTGCAGCAGCGAGCGACACCACTCCCCTCATGCCAGACCAGGCAACAACGCTTACCAATTTGGGATCCGGTCTTGCTTCGCGTTGCCGGATACCCTTACTAAACCAGCGGGGTAAATAGGTTCCAGGATAGACCCAAATGATCCGAACTATAATCGTGGCCAGACTAATTATCGTTCCATACCAGATTAAGTCGCCGACTGGAATTCTTCCCATATCTTTCAGTATCAGTGGGAGTTGAAGTCCGATGAGTATAAAAATCAATCCGTTGAGTAGAAATATAACGGTTTCCCAAACAAAATTTGCCTGCAATCGTGTCTGATGATTAAACACTTCAGAAGCCCGTTGGCTGAGCAGCAGACCTGCCACTACAACAGAGAGCACACCTGATGCATGGAATTCTTCCGCCGCCAAATATGCGGTGTAGGGGGCCAGGAAGGTAAGGGTGGTGTCGGCCAAAGGATTGTCGGGCGTACTTTTATGAATCCACAAAAAGATAGCTCCGACGATCAGTCCGATGATGATGCCAAAACACGCCACATAAAAAAAGTTAATCCCCGCCAGCCAAAAAATGAAAGTTCCGGAGGCTGCTGCTCCAATCCCATAACGGTAAGCAATCAAACCAGAGGCATCATTGACCAGACTTTCACCTTCTAATATGGTTGTAATCCGCCTCGGGATACCAAGTCCTTTTGTCGCCGCAGCCGCCGCCACCGCATCTGGAGGAGAAACAATGGCACCCAGGACAAAGGATTCTGCCCAGCCAAAACCGGGGATGCAATAGTGTGCAACAATGGCGACCATGATGGTGGTAAATAAAACACATCCGATGGCCAGCAAAGAAATTGCGCGAATGCTTTTCTTAAAATCGGGCACGGAGGTAGTCCATGCTGCCGCATACAAGACGGGCGGTAGAAAAATGAGGAAAACAACATCCGGATCAAGCGATACCACCGGTAACCCCGGCACCAGTCCGACAGCAATGCCCGCCAACACGAGCAGAATCGGATACGGAATTTTAATCTTATCCGTGACCTGGGCCAACGCCGTTACAATCGCGAGTAAAATGATGACTACAGAAATATTATGCATGCCAACTAATCAATGCGAATTCCAAGATAGCAACAAGCCAAGAAAGAACGCGAATTTTAACGTAATTTGGCGAAGCTTGTACGCGTCAGGGTGTCTGACGCGTATTACGCTGAACTTTTTTACCTAAATCCTGTTCTAACCACAATCGAATGAAAGTAGCCGTTTCCCGAAAAGAACATTTCAATGCAGCACACAGACTATACAATCTAACCTGGTCAGATGAGAAAAATGATGCTGTATTTGGAAAATGTAACAATCCCAACTTCCATGGACACAATTATGAATTAATTGTTACGGTGATTGGGGAATCGGATCCAGACACCGGCTACGTTTTTGATATGAAATTGCTAAGTGATATCATTAAAGAGCACGTCTTAAAACATTTTGATCATAAAAATCTTAACTTGGATACCGCTTACTTTAAGACACTTAACCCTACTGCAGAGAACATCGCAATCGTAATATGGCGAATATTGAGGCAACAAATCGATACCCAATTTGATCTAAAAATTAAGTTGTATGAGACAGAAAGAAATTTCGTTGAATATCCGGCCCATTAAACCCGTCGAAGCCGATGATGATGACCATTTCATGACGTCGTGGGAAACGCCGTTGCGCGAAGATGCTTTCGAAGTGGACGATGAAACAAAAATCGAAAAAATTGAATTGCACTTTCGTGAAATTATGATCATTCTAGGTCTTGATCTCACCGATGACAGTTTGCAAGGAACGCCGCGCAGGGTGGCCAAGATGTATGTGAGAGAAGTTTTCAGCGGACTCAATCCGAAGAACAGGCCCACACCCAGACTTTTTGAAAACAAATATAATTATGACCAGATGCTGGTGGAAAAGGACATTACGTTTTACTCCCATTGCGAGCATCATTTTGTGCCCATTTATGGCAAGGTACACGTGGCTTATTTTTCGAATGGAAAAGTAATTGGCCTTTCCAAAATCAACCGCATTGTTCAGTACTTTTCAAAACGGCCGCAGGTACAGGAGCGCCTTACGGTACAAATCGGGAAAGAAATAGAAAGGGTCTTGCAAACAGGCCATGTGGCCGTAGTCGTTGATGCCAACCACATGTGTGTAGCCTCCCGCGGAGTTGGCGACACCAACAGTAAAACCGGAACCGCATATTTCACAGGCAAGTTCCTTGAAGAAAACAGCAAACGGGAGTTCCTTAACTATATCAATGCGAAGTAGCTAATTGATCATTATTGGTAATTATTGGTCACTGGTTATCCCCATCCCGGATCAGTGCAATCATTACATCAGTGTGAATCAGCGATCCTTGAATCAGCCATAAAAATTAAGTAGTTTAGCGTCTCAACCGAACTACGAAATTTATGGTATTTGATTTAGACATGATCAAGGCCCTTTACACAGCAATGCCGGGCCGCATTGCCAAAGCACGCAAAGTAGTAGGCAAACCGCTGACACTCTCTGAAAAAATCCTCTACTCCCACTTACATACCGATCAGGGTATCCAGGCTTTCGGGCGTGGAAAGTCTTATGTCGACTTTTCACCGGATCGGGTAGCCATGCAGGATGCCACCGCACAGATGGCATTGCTTCAATTCATGTCGGGTGGAATACCAAAAGTACTCGTGCCCTCCACCGTGCATTGTGATCACTTGATCCTGGCCAAGGACGGAGCTGTAAAAGATCTAAAAGATTCCATTTCCGCCAGTGGCGAAGTATTTAGTTTTCTTGAGTCGGTCTCCAATAAATACGGTATCGGTTTCTGGAAACCCGGCGCGGGTATCATTCACCAGGTGGTGTTGGAAAACTATGGATTTCCGGGAGGCATGATGATCGGTACCGATTCGCACACCGTCAATGCGGGTGGTCTGGGTATGCTGGCGATTGGTGTTGGCGGAGCCGATGCAGTGGATGTGATGTCAGGTATGGCATGGGAACTGAAGTGGCCTAAATTGATCGGCATAAAGCTAACTGGAAAACTCAGCGGCTGGACTTCTTCTAAAGATGTAATATTAAAAGTGGCCGGAATTCTTACCGTTAAAGGTGGAACCGGAGCAATTGTTGAATATTTCGGACCTGGGGCCCAAAGCCTTTCTTGTACAGGGAAAGGAACGATCTGTAACATGGGAGCGGAAATTGGTGCAACCACCTCAACTTTTGGATACGATGAAAAGATGGCCGCCTATCTTCGTGGCACCGAACGCGCTGAAATTGCCAAACTTGCTGATAAAGTAAAAGAACATCTCACCGGTGATCCGGAAGTATATGCCAATCCTTCAAAATATTTTGATGAAGTCATTGAGATCGATTTGAATACACTGGAGCCGCACGTCAACGGACCATTCACCCCCGACCGTGCCATTCCGATTTCAAAATTCGCTGAAGAAGTAAAAACAAATGGGTGGCCACAGAGACTGGAAGTTGGATTGATAGGATCTTGTACCAACTCATCCTATGAAGACATCTCGCGTTCGGCATCCCTCGCGAAGCAAGCCGTAAATAAAAAACTAAAAGCCAAAGCGGAGTTTACCATCACCCCCGGTTCGGAGACCGTTCGATATACCGTAGAACGCGATGGGTTCCTTGCGATTTTCAGGCAAATGGGTGGTGTCGTGCTGGCCAATGCCTGCGGCCCCTGTATCGGGCAGTGGTCACGTCACACCAATGACCCCAACCGGAAGAACTCTATCATTACTTCATTCAACCGGAATTTCGCAAAGCGCAACGACGGCAATCCCAACACCCATGCTTTTGTTGCATCCCCGGAGATCACTACCGCTTTTGCAATCGCTGGAGATTTGACTTTCAATCCACTCCGGGACACGCTGACCAATTCAGATGGTCAGCAAGTAAGATTAGATGAACCCACGGGTGCCGAATTTCCACCCAAAGGATTTGATGTAAAAGATCCGGGCTTTATTGCACCCGCAAAAGATGGCAGTGGCGTTCAGGTAAAGATTGATCCCAATTCAAAACGACTCCAGGCATTGAGTCCGTTTCCGGCATGGAATGGCAAAAACTGGACGGGGTTGAGACTCCTGATCAAAGCAAAGGGCAAATGCACAACCGATCACATTTCAATGGCCGGACCCTGGCTGCGTTTCCGCGGACATTTGGACAACATCTCTGATAATACCCTGACCGGCGCGACAAATTTTTTTAATGAAAAAACCGATAGTGTAAAAAGTCAGCTGACAGGCCAATACGGCCCCGTGCCGGCAACACAGCGCGCTTACAAAGCTGCTGGCATTGCATCGATCGTAGTGGGTGACCAGAACTATGGAGAAGGTTCATCACGTGAGCACGCGGCTATGCAGCCACGTCATTTGGGTATCAAGGCAATCCTGGTAAAATCTTTTGCACGTATTCATGAAACGAATTTGAAAAAGCAAGGTATGCTGGCATTGACTTTTGCCAACGAAGCCGACTACACCAAAATACAGGAAGATGACAGCATCGACTTTGCAGACTTGACATCCTTTGCACCGGAGAAACCACTTACGATGATCTTCAACCATAAAGACGGAACCAAGGACACCATTAAAGTGAATCACACTTACAATGCTGGACAGATTGAATGGTTCAAGGCAGGTTCTGCATTGAATTTGATGGCCGCGAAGATTGCTGCGGCGAAAAAGACAGCGAACTCAACTTCAAAAAAGCCGGTGGCAAAAAAGATTGCAAGAAAGCCCTTGACGAAGAAAGCTGCCAAGAAAAAAGTAGTTAAGAAAGTGGTCGCTAAAAAGACAAAGAAGAGTGTAAAAAAAGTAGTGAAAAAAGCTGCCAAAAAGAGTTCTAAGAAAGTACCAAAGAAAAAAAGCAAAAGATAAAAAAGGCTTATACTCAATTTAGAAAGGCGACTAACGAAGGGTCGTCTTTTATCTTTTATTTCCAAGTCACCATAATTACTCCTATGAAAACCTTTACGTACTTCTGCGGCATCGTTATTTTGTTGGCATTACCTGTTTTATCCATCGCCCAAAAACCAGAAGCGATCGACACCACTATCCTTTCCAAAATAAATGATGAAGGCCTCAAGCACTCACAGGTTATGAATACCCTGAGTATGCTCACGGATGTTTACGGACCTCGTCTAACCAATTCGCCCGGCTTTAAAAAGGCGGCCGCATACGCCAAATCCACACTTGAATCCTGGGGTGTGCAGAATGTTCAGTTTGACTATTGGGGTGAGGATTTCGGCCACGGATGGCAGTTAAAAAAATTCAGTCTTCAAACCCTTGAGCCTGTCTACTTTCCCGTCATTGCCTTCCCAAAAGCGTGGACGCCCGGTATCAAAGGTTCAATAGTGGCCGATGGAATTTACCTTGATGCCAAAACCGAAAAAGACCTCAGCAACTATTCTGGCAAGCTAAAAGGGAGGATCATTCTCTTCAGCGCCACCGTACCGGTAAAGCCTGGTTTCATTCCTGATGCCACCCGACTGACTGATTCAACCTTGTTGCGTATGTCCAATGCCGGTGTGGTTGAACCTGGGACACCAAGAGGTCTCGTCGCCCCCACTGATGCCCAACGGCTCTCTTATGCGAAATGGGATTTTTGCATGAAGGAAGGAGCTGTTGCTGTTTTAGAGGCTAGCCCCGGAGCGCGGTTGGAAGATGGAACATTATTGGTTGGCGGTGCCACCGTACCTTATCCTCCCGACGTGCCCCTCGATAAACGTGAACGGAGCTACAGTGCCAAGGCACCCAAAGTTTTGCCGCAAATTGTAGTCGCGGATGAACATTACAATCGCCTGGTGCGTCAGATTCAAAAAGGTTCTCTTGTAAAATTTGAACTTACGCTGGATGTGGAATTTACTCCGGTGGAGAATGGATTTAACGTCATTGGCGAAATTCCGGGAACGGACTTGAAAGATGAAGTTGTCATGATGGGGGCCCACCTCGATTCATGGCATGGCGGAACCGGTGCTACCGATAATGGGGCAGGCTCGGCTGTGATGATGGAAGCGATGAGAATTTTGAAATCATTAGGGATCAATCCCAGGAGAACCATCCGGATTGGATTGTGGGGTGGTGAAGAACAAGGTCTGATCGGCTCACGATCCTATGTGAAACGTACCCTCGGCGAGCGCCTTGACAAAACAAGACCTTATGATTCTATTCAACTAAAACCAGCTGCGGATAAATTCTCCGTATATTTTAATATGGACAATGGAACCGGAAAATACAGGGGTGTTTATTTACAAGGTAATGAAGCAGCGCGTCCTGTATTCCGCACCTGGCTTAAGCCATTTGAAAAAATGGGAGCCTCTACCCTCACTTCAGATAACACCGGTGGCACCGATCACCTTCCCTTTGATGCCATCGGCCTTCCCGGATTTCAATTCATCCAGGATCCGATCGAATACGGCAATCGCACACACCACACCACAATGGATGTTTTTGATAAAGCACTTGAGCCCGACTTAAAACAAAATGCGGTCATTACGGCTGCCTTTGTATGGATGGCGGCGAACCGCGATGGGTTGATGCCGAGAAAATAGTTAACGGGTTGACAGGTCGATGGCCCAAGAATTACCGACTATTTTGAACGCCAGGTTTTCCTGATCAATCTAAGCCAGTTTCCGTGAAAGATGTTTTCGATGTCTTCCTTTTTATATCCGCGGCGCGATAGAATACCCCTATACTTTTGAACATCCGCGATAGTATCCAGATCGTAGGGAGATTGTTCTGTTCCAAAGAGGCCATCGAGGTCAGTTCCAAAGCCAACGTGCAGACTATTGCCCGCAATCTGGCAAATGTGATCAAAATGGTCGACCAGTTTTTCAAGATTAATACCCAATGCCTTGGGATTATCCGCTGCCATTTTATAATCGGGATACAACATCCACGCATCCAGTGCACCCCCCAGCACTCCTCCTCTTTCAATAATTACCTTTATTTGCTCGTCAGAGAATTGTCTTTCGCCCTTGACCACAGCCCGGGAGTTTTGGTGACTGGCCCAAACCGTTCCCTTGAAAATTTTAACGGCTTCAAAAAAACCTTTATCCGTTAAGTGGGTAAGATCCAGAATGATGTTTAAGTTATCCATTTCCCGAAGCAACTCCTTTCCGATTTTCGTTATCCCGCTGCCGTCCGAATGGGTACCCGCAGCATATCTTCCGGGTCCGTAATGGGACAATCCGATGGCGCGCAAACCATTTTCATAATATTTATCCAGGTAACTGAGATCAACAATAGAATCGGCGCCTTCCAAACTTAAAATGTATCCAATGGGTTTGGTCTTATTGGGAATGGATTTATCATTCCATAACGCAATGTGTTTTTGAAGCTGGGATCCGTTGCGGATTTGCACCATCTCGCCTCGATCTTCCATAACCCTGTACCAACCCAACTGCGCCTGAGCAAATGCATAGGCCTGCTCCGGAGAATGCCACCCGGGTAAATTCAAAGACGGCAGCGGATTGCCCTTTGCGGCAAACCGTGAGATAATTGTAGCCACTACTAAGCCAACCTTACCTTTCCGCAATTCCGGCAAGGTCACGGTCCCATTTCCACGGTCTTGGGTGTCCTTCCATTTGAGGTCAATCTCTTTCTGACGTATGACATGCGCTGGCAGCCGTAGATCGCGGTTAAGATTAATTGCGTTAGTTGCTAGGTCCAGGTGAGTGTCAACGATAAACATAACTGGGATTTATAAGATGGATTAGATTTTAAGATTGTCGGTTTAGGAATTAAAGTTGCGCATTTAATTCAATAATTTTTTAGCTGGCGCCCACATTTAAAATTCAGCATTGTCCCGGTCTTATTTATTTAAGTCACTTTCTTTTTCTCCTGCAACCGCTTTTGAATCAAATCAATCGGGTACCTGGCAGAAAGGCGGCTGATGTCAAATGAAAATTCTTCATAAGCTTTCTCCCATTCTTCGGATTCTTCCTTTGTGTATTGGTAAAACCCTTTTCCATTGGCTAATCCGGCTCCGCCCGCTTCTGCAATCTCAGAAATCAGCCTTGGAACTGAAGTTTGATTGTTCAATGTCGGCAACAAATCCTTCATCACGTGATAATATCCTTGCAAACCGGTAATATCCATATAGCGGAACAAACCGCAGAAAGGCATCCATTGACCTCCGTCGTTGCGACACGACCTGTCAACATCTTCCACGGTTGCATATCCATTCTCGACGAGAAAAAATGCTTCACGGTACATCGCATACATGATCCGGTTGGTGATAAAGCCACGAATGTCTTTTCGCACCAGCGTTGGTTCTTTTCCCCAACCCGCTGCGATCGCATACAAATGCTCTGCCTTTTTGATGTCTGTTTCCGGGCTACATATTATTTCCAAAAAGCGAGTGGTGAAGGCCGGCTCTGCCCAGTGCATGCCAATAAAACGATGAGCGTGTTTGACACAATCTTTAAGAATGGTGATGGGAATTGCAGAGGTGTTGGTTGTTAGGATGGCCGTATCTGAAATGCAATCTTCAATTTTAGCATAAACCGATCTTTTTATTTCAAGGTTCTCAATAACACATTCCATAACCAGACTGCAGCCGTGCAGGTCCTCATATTTTTCCGTAAACAACAATTTGCCTTGATAGAAAGTAGCGTCATGATCCGTCAACCCATTCTTTTGGCATTCATCAATGTAATGGGAAACTTTTTGGGGAGCATTGATCAGGTCGGCGGGCAAGGGAGCTACCGCAACAACTTTGTGACCCGCTATCAACAGAGATGTGATGATGCTGCAGCCCATCAGGCCCAGCCCTACCACTCCCACTTCATCTAATCCAGATCTTTCTTCCATATTGACAATTTATTTCAGAACTCCCAACTTCGAACTCACACCTCACAACCAAGTCACAACTTCATGCTCTCAACTCCCATTCCATCCCAATATCCCTAAGCCCATCTCTTCTTCTTATACCCTATCGTCGCATAAAAAAGTATCATCCCATAAAGACAAAACAGCAATCCCACTCCCGCTTTGACGCCGAACCACGTATTCAGTTGTGCAAAGAATACGGGGAAGACAGCGTCTCCGGCAATCGCCATAATCAGCATCGCTGCGGCCGTTTTGGTAAACCGTCCGACCCCCTTGATCGCTAGCGGCCAGATCGACGGCCAGTTTAATGCATTGCAAAATCCCATCAGAATCATGCAGATTACAGCAGTCAACCCACCGGTCACGAAAGAAACCACCGACAAAACAATACCGCTCAGCGCACATATTGCCAAAGCTTTACTTTGAGAGATGTATCGTGGTATAAATAATATTCCACATAAATACCCGGCAAGCATTGTATAAATGATATAATCTACGAAGGGCTGGGATTCTGCCGTCGTGAATCCCATGCTTTGCCCGTAAGGTATAATGTAGTAACTGGAAATGCTTTCAAGTCCTTCGGCAGAAAATAGAGCCAGAACACCCAGAACCAGATTGGGGTAAAGCCAAACACTGGCCCGCGTTTCACCGCTTTCGTCCTTATTGCTTTCTTCATCATTTATGTTGGGCAACGGCACTAGCCACATGATTAATGCGATGATGAGCAACAAAGCCGTCATGGTCCAGTACGGGTTGATTACCCTGAGCGCCATGTTGTCGAGTGCCGCGACTTTTTCTGTCGGCGTCATCTGTTGAAGTTTTTGCGAGATGATGTCTGCATTCAGTAAAAGAATGGGTCCCAGCAAACGCTGACTTCCTATGCCCGCTAGTTTATTGCAAACGCCCATAAAACTGTTTCGCTGCGCGGCACTTTCAATCGGACCGAGTATAGTGATGTAGGGATTGGCCGCAGTTTGCAGTATTGCCTGACCGGTACCCAAAACGAAAAGGCCCATGAGGAACAACCAATAAGCGCGCAGATGGGCGGCCGGGATAAAAAGGGCAGCCCCGATAGCCATAATCACTAAACCGACCGCAATGCCTTCTTTGAAACCAATTTTCTTGAGAAGCCATGAGGAGGGCAATGCCATGACCACGTAGGCGATGAAAAATGAAAAAGTAACAAGCGTGGTCTGAACGCTGCTCAACTCCAAAGTGATTTGAAAATAAGGTATCAGGATACTATTCAGCCATGCCGCAAAACCAAAAACGGCGAACAGCAAGCCGATCATCAGTAGCGGTAGAATGTATTTCTTCAATTGACCGGTTTAGATTTTAGCAAGCACCCCATCAGCCACTTCAATAGCATGATCGATATCCTTTTCAGCATGCACTGCCGAGATGTACCAAAGTCCGCGGCCTATAATTCGGATACCTTCATCGTGCATGGCAGCTATGAATTTCCCGAGTTTTAATTTATCATACGTCAACACATCCCGGTAGTCTTTCACTTTAGTTAAATTCGTAAAACCAGAATGCACCATAGGGCCGGGTCCTTGTACCAAAAGATTTTGTCGATGTTTTGTGTTGGCTTTCCGCAATCCGTCGATCAGGCGGTTACCCAGGTTATAGATCCTTTCATAGACGCCCACCTCTTCCAGCAATTCAATTGTACCCATGGCGGCTGCTACAGAAGGGTTGCCGGAATTCATGGTTCCCGCATGAATGACTTTACCAGAAACAATCAGATCCAGCCATGCTTTTTTTCCAACAATAGCCGAAATAGGATAACCACTCGCCATCGCTTTCGCGAAAATCGAAAGATCAGGAGTTACCCCGAAATATTGCTGGGCCCCACCCAATGCGGTGCGAAAGCCAGTGATGACTTCATCAAAAATCAACGTGATTTGATATTGATCACAAATTCTGCGCAAGCCCTGCAAGAAACCCTCTTCCGGCATAATGCATCCGTTGTTGCACATAATGGGCTCCGTGATGATTGCGGCAAGCTCTTCGTGTCTCTGGCTAACTACTTTTTCAAGCAGTTCCAAATCATTCCAGGGTAAAACAATAAACTCTTCTTCCACCCGCTCCGGAAGTCCCGCGGTCCATGCATAGGCGTTTGGCTTTTCGCGTTCCCCTAGAGCCTCAACGGATGGCGTTGACAAACCCCAGGCAACATTATCCAACCACCCGTGATAGTGCCCTTCAAAACGTAAAAATTTCTTTTTCCCGGTTTTGGCACGTGCCAATCGAAAGGCGGTTTGTACTGCCTCAGAACCATCGAGGCAAAACCGCATCAACTCCGCAGACGGGATGTATTTTTGTAATTTTTCCGCCAGCTCAATTTCCAAAATATGTTGCCCGGCAAACAACTGCCCCGTCTCAGAATACTCTTTTACGCGCTGAAGAACGTGTGGATGAGAGTGACCAACAATTAATGGCCCCTGGCTTAGGGTGAAATCCAGGTATTCATTTCCATCGACATCATAAATCCGGCTGCCCAGTGCATGCGTGTAAAACAATGCATGCGGATGATTGTACTTCCTGAATTCCGAAGAGACCCCTCCGGCCAGCGATTTTTTAGCCCGCTCCAGTAGCAAGGCGGATTGATGGTAACTGTACATGGTTCTGATTTTCTGTTTCGTAATCCTATCTCATAGCGAGACCATCTTTCCAGTCCGGACCGATTCGTCACACGCAAAGGCAATTCGAAGACTGTTCACCGCATCCTGAACATGGTCAGTCAGATCAATATCCTCTTGAATCGCTTTTAAGAAATAACGTTGTTCACGGTTACACAATTCCTGATGATCAGGCTCGTCTTTCAGGTTTATCCAGGTGTCTTCCTTCAGAAATTGATTGTTCTCGTCCAGTTCTGCATGATGAACCCGTAGTGATTCCGTTTTTGTGTGTGAGGCAATGGAATCCGATTTTCCTGATCCGCCAGCTTCTTTGGCCACAATTGAAACGGAGCCTTTTGGTCCAATGACGTCCTTTACAAAAAAAGCAGTTTCACTGATCATCGGCCCCCAACCTGCTTCATACCATCCAACCGATCCATCTTCAAAACGAATCTGTAATTGCCCATAGTTGTAGTTGCCGGCCGGAATCTCTTCTGTTAGCCTTGCGCCAATGGCACTCACTTGCACCGGCTTGCAACGGGTCATCTGACACATCACGTCAATATAGTGCACGCCACAATCAACGATCGGACTGAGGCTGTTCATCAGATTTCGATGCAACGTCCACATCGCTCCGTGACTTTGCTGGTTGAGATTCATCCGCATCACCAGGGGTTTGCCAAGTTCATGGGATAATTGAATAAAGCGTTCCCAGGAAGGATGATGACGCAAAATATAACCCACCACTAATTTTTGTTTGAATTTTCGCGCAGCCTCGGCCACGCGCTCAGCACCCTTGACCGAATCGGCCAGTGGTTTTTCAATAAACACATGACATCCCTTTTCCATTGCCCTGATGGCGAAGCTTTCATGGGTGTCGGGATAAGTTGAAATACAAACTGCGTCCGGCTTCGTGATTTCAAGAGCGGTTTCAAAGTCATTAAACAAAGGATAGCCTCCACCCAGCTTTTCATTCAGCACTTCTTTGCTTTTTCCTATGGAAACAAGGCCGCAAATATCAAAGCCATCCATTATGTGATATGCCCATGCGTGAGATGCCCCCATGTTTCCGCAACCGACCACCAGGATGCGCAAAGGATTTATTTTATCGCTCATAAACAATACAATGATTACAATTTTACGATGGCATCAATTTCCACTTTTATTCCTTCCGCCAGCACTGATTGAACGGTTGTTCTGGCTGGCTTTATCCCGGTGAAGAAAGAGGCATACACTTTGTTGTAGCGGTCAAATTCGTTGATATCCGTCAAATGCACTGTACATTTTATAACATCTTCCATGGTGGCACCCGCTGCCTCAATAATGGCTTTGATGTTGCTCAGGGTTCGCTGGGTTTCTTCTTCAATGGTGCCCAAAACAAATTTTGATGTTTTGAAATCGACAGAAGCCTGACCGCTGACAAATAGAAATCCGCCCGCAGTCACACCGTCAGAATAAGCGCCCGTAACAAAATCCGGGTTACGATCGGGGTGTATTACTTTTTGTTTTTGCATTGTGTTTATTCAGTGTTTCGGCATAAAGTTGGGTAATTAATCGATCTATTATGCAAATTTCCAATTCATTTAGATCAAATAATTTCCATTAGAATTGTCCTCAATTCATTTAGCATCATCGCTGTTGCACCCCAGACTATTTCACCATCTATTTCAAAGTGAGGTGCCAGCATACGATATTGTTTTGCCGCCAGAATTTCCTTTTGTCTAATCGCGTTGTTACGGGTAAGGGCGTACAGATCACCTTCTAATATCTTCACCACTTCTACCGGATCCGCTTTGAATTCCGGTCTGCTCTGACTTGTCGCGATAACCGGCACCACCTTGAAATTGCTGGGGATCACAAAAAAATCACTTAAGCGGCCAATCACATTTAGTTTATCCCGCCTCACTCCTATTTCTTCCTCACATTCGCGCAAAGCAGTTTCAATATAATCTTCACCAGGCTCAGCCTTACCACCGGGCAAACTAACCTGGCCACTGTGAGCGCCGGCATAATCAGCCCGAAGCGTGAGTGGAAACCGGATGGAATTTCCATCAGGATAAAGCAAGATCAAAACGCTCCCCGGCTTGGGTGAAATTTTATGTTCAAAGTTAGGTACCAGGGTACCCGCGGGTGTGGCGCGCATGACATCGTGAGCAACGTGTCCCGGCAAAGGTTGCGTAAGTCGATACCTAAGCTGCTCCATAAGGGTATTAAAATCTTTCACTTCTTGCACCGTAGATACAAATCTGCCGTTACCATTTTGTCACCCCGCTTTTTCGATTCCTGAAAACTTTGGCAAGCCAATTGGTCCTTGCCATTCTTTAAGTAGGCCATGCCCAGGTAAAAATAAATCTTGTCGATAAATGAATCCATCTTTTCTGCCTGGGTCAGCAGCCTCTCTGCAGAAGGATAGTCACCCTTCATTAAATAATAAATTCCTTTGTTGCGATAGGCCCAGCCATTGTAAGGGTCCAGCCCAATGCTTTGGTTAATGTCTGTTTCGGCCTGGTCCAGTTTACTTTCAAGGAGATAAACATAACCCCGGTTGTTGAGTACATACGGATGATCAGGTGAAAGCGCCAATGCTTTGTTCACGCATTTTAGTGCTTCCGGTAAATTCTGTTTTTCGATGGCAATCAGTGCAAGGGTATTGTAAATATTTGATTCGCGAGGGTCCAGTTTTGACGCTTCCTCCAACTCCAGTATGGCCGCATCGTAATCCTTCATATAATATTTTACGGTAGCTTGATTGACCACATATTCCACTTTTTTTCCGTCCAGGCGAACCGCCTGCTGAAATGCTTCCAGCGCGGCGGGAAAATTGCGGGTCTTCGTGTAGGTGAGCCCACGAACAAAATAGGCAATGGCGGTATCGGGCTTTTCCTTGATCACCCGATCCAGGTCATCGAGTGTCCGGTAGTATTCCTTTAGTTCATAACTTGTATTGGCGCGATTAAAATAAGCGTTTAGAAAATCAGGTTTGCATTGGATTGCCTTTTCATATTGCTGCATGGCGAGGTCCCATCTTTTTAGCTTGAAATAAACCGTTCCCAGATTATTGGCCGCATCCGCAAAACAGGGATCAAGGTTAAGGGCTTCTTTGAAATAATAGGCCGCCTGATCCAGATTTTGATCTTTCACCATAAGGTTTCCTTTGAGCAGAAATTTCTGAACTCTTGCCTCCTTGCTTTCAGAGCACCCGCCTATCACAAGAAGAATCAATGCTAATTTTAACTTCATTTCAAGTCTCCAATCAATTGCATGGCAAGGTCATTCGAAAATCTTTAAAATGCTATGATTTAAGGATAAGCAAGTCGCAAAGAAACGCCGCCAAGCTAAAGCCTTTCGGTGCGCATGCACTCCCAACCACTAAAGGCCCAACCGGGCTTCTTCTCTGTTCAGAAATTTCTTTCATTCACCATCCCCACTAAAGGCGGTTCGTGCTTTCTTTGTTGTTTGTGATCCCACTTTTACTATTCCAAATTAAAGTTCCATATAACCACAAATTGCGCCACTCAACCGGGCTAACGATCATTTGGCTCCATTCTGCTTGATTTATTTGCTCCTCCTATTATTTTGATTTATGAAAATGAATCTCGTTATTTGGCTCCTCAAATAAGCAATGAACCAAAATCTCAACATCCATCTGCACCATCACCATCATGATTTCATGTTGGCGGGCGGATCTATGTTCTGATTGAAAACGATATAGATTTTAAAAGGCTTGCCACGTGTGGTAAGCCTTTTTTATTGAACCTCATTAAGGGCATCTCTAAAACGCCGTCTTTTATGGACTCAACACAACAAGGAGTTTTTAGAGACGTCCTTAGGCTCAATGATATCTTAGTGAGGCAGAAAGGTTATAATTGAACACCGGAAACGATATGGACACATTATTACGAATCGCAATTCAAAAATCAGGACGATTGCAGGAAGGCTCGCTTGAGCTGCTCAAGGAAAGCGGGCTTTCAATTAGCAACGGACGTGATCAGCTAAAGGCACAAGCCCGCAATTTTCCGGTAGAGATTCTATTTCTTCGCGATGATGATATCCCGCAGTATGTGGAAGACCGTGTGGCGGATGTTGGGATTGTTGGAGAGAATATTTTTGCCGAAAAACAGAAAAAAAATGATCTCGTCAAAAGACTGGATTTTGCCAAGTGCCGGCTCTCGATAGCCATCCCTAGATCGGATTCCTATCCAGGAATTAAATCGCTTAATGGGAAAAATATTGCTACCTCCTACCCCAATATCGTCCGTAAGTTTCTGGCCGATAAAAAAGTAGAAGCGGGGATTCACGAAATTAGCGGCTCGGTTGAAATTGCTCCTGGAATTGGCCTGGCCGATGCGATTTGTGATATTGTCAGTACCGGAAGCACTTTGCTGAGCAATGGATTGAAAGAAGTTGAAGTGGTCATGCAGTCTGAGGCTGTCCTGATAGCAACACCCCAACTGGAAACCGCAAAGCAACAGATTCTTGAAAAGTTGCTCTTTCGAATCGAAGCGGTCCAGTCAGCAAAAAACAGCAAATACATCTTGTTGAATTGTCCCAATGAAGCGATTTCTAAAATTACCAGCATCATTCCGGGTATGAAAAGTCCAACCATCATGCCCCTGAGCCGTGTAGGCTGGTCATCACTTCACTCCGTGGTCAATGAAAACGATTTTTGGGAAAAGATTGTCCTGTTGAAATCTTTGGGAGCCGAAGGAATATTGGTCATTCCAATAGAAAAAATGATTGCCTGACCTTTGAATCATAAACTCATGAGAATTTACAAAAATCCAAAAAAAGAAACCTGGAAAGAACTTTGTCAACGGCCTGAGTTTGAGCTCGAGTTTCTTGAAAGCGCTATTAATAATATACTTACTCGTGTAAAGAATTCTGGTGATCGTGCACTGATCCAACTCACAGAACAATTTGATCAGGTGAAAGTCAGCCAAATCGAAGTATCACAGCAGGAACTTGTCACAGCTGAAAACCAGCTTTCCTCAGAATTGAAAAAGGCAATCAACATTGCCGCCTCGAATATCGAAAAGTTTCATGCTGCCCAGCGCAGGGAACTTGTAACGATCGAAACCATGCCGGGCGTTATGTGCTGGCGAAAAGGAGTAGGCATTGAAAAAGTGGGTATTTATATACCGGGCGGAACAGCACCTTTGTTCTCTACTGTTCTGATGCTGGGAATACCGGCAAAACTGGCGGGATGCAAACAGGTAGTGCTTTGCTCCCCTCCCGGCAAAGACGGTTTGATCCAGCCAGCTATTTTGTTTGCAGCAAAACTCGTCGGTGCCACCCGGGTTTTCAAAGTTGGTGGTGCCCAAGCGATTGCCGCCCTCGCCTATGGAACGGAAAGTATTCCAGCCGTCAATAAAATTTTTGGTCCTGGTAATCAATACGTCACCAAAGCAAAACAACTGGTCAATCTGCAGGGAACGGCAATTGATATTCCCGCAGGTCCATCTGAAGTCCTCGTTGTTGCAGATCAATATGCTGACCCAGCCTTTGTAGCGGCCGATCTGCTATCACAGGCCGAACATGGATGCGATAGTCAGGTGGTGCTTGTGACGCAGGATGAGTCCATGATTGAAAAAATACAAGAAGAAATCACCACCCAAATCGCCCGTCTTCCCAGAAAAGAGGTGGCGCAACAAGCACTTGCCCATAGCCTTGTGATACTACTCTCCACCGAAGAGGAAGTAGATGAATTTGTCAACGAGTATGCCCCAGAACATTTAATCCTCAACACCCGGAATTGCGATTCCAAGTCAGAAAAAATATACAATGCCGGTTCCGTTTTCCTCGGTCCGTATTCACCCGAATCAGCCGGCGATTATGCTTCCGGTACGAACCATACCCTTCCCACCAACGGATTTGCGAAATCGTATGGAGGCGTCTCGTTGGAAAGCTTTTTGAAGTACATCACCTTTCAGAAAATCACGGAGCAAGGCATCAAAGAACTTGGCCCGATTGTGGAAATCATGGCCGCAGCCGAACAATTGGATGGACACAAGGAGTCCATCAGTGTGAGATTAAGAACAATCAAATGAACCCACTCAACATTCAATCACTGGTAAGAGAAAATGTTAAGCGGTTAACACCCTATTCCTCTGCGCGCGATGATTTTCAGGGTGCTGGATCGGTGTATCTCGATGCCAATGAAAATCCGTTCAATACTCCCTACAACCGTTACCCCGATCCACACCAGGTCAGTTTAAAGAAAAAAATTGCGGAGGTCAAAAAGGTAAAGCCCGAACAATTATTCTTAGGCAATGGCAGTGATGAGCCCATCGATTTATTGATCCGGGCATTTTGCGAACCGGGTAAAGACAATGTATTGATTCCACAGCCGACGTATGGAATGTATAGTGTAAGTGCTGCGGTCAATGATGTTGAAATCAAAACCGCAAAATTCACTCCAGCATTTGATCTTGATATTCCCGCTATGAAATCGGCCTGGGGTAAAAAAACAAAACTGCTTTTCGTTTGCAGTCCCAATAATCCATCCGGAAACCTATTGGATATGGAAAAAATCAAATTCCTGCTCTCCACTTTCCACGGATTGATCATTGTGGATGAAGCCTACATTGATTTTACGGATTATTCGGGGTTTCTTCCTCTATTGGGTGAATACAATAACCTGGTGGTTCTCCAAACCCTTTCAAAAGCCTGGGGGCTTGCAGGTATCCGGCTCGGAATGTGTTTTGCGCATCCTGAAGTGATCCACATACTCAACAAGATCAAGCCGCCTTACAATATCAATACCATGACACAATCGGTGGCCATGGAAAACCTTCTGGAGGAAGGACGGAAAAATGCCTGGGTTGTTGAAATTAAAAAGCAACGAGAGCTTCTGAAGTTGAACTTACTAAAAACAAGTGTGGTTCAAAAGGTGTATCCTTCGGATGCTAATTTTCTTTTGGTCAAAGTCGCCAATGCGCCAAAAATATATCAGGAACTCGTCCATCGTGGCATCATCGTGCGTGACCGATCAAGTGTGGTCTTATGCGAAAATGGTTTGCGCATCACCGTGGGAACAGCAAATGAAAACAGTAAACTTCTGGAAGCCTTACATCAGCTATGAAAAAAATACTTTTTATTGATCGCGACGGAACTATCATTTTGGAGCCGGCCGACGAACAGGTTGATAGTCTTGAAAAGCTTGACTTTTATCCCGGCGTTTTTACGTGGCTGGGTCGCATTGCTCGTGAAACCAGCTATGCATTGGTGATGGTCACCAATCAGGATGGGCTCGGGACCAGTATATTTCCGGAGGAACGTTTCTGGCCTGCCCACAACAAGATGTTGAAAGCGTTAGAAAATGAAGGGATTCGATTCTCCGCTATATATATTGACAAATCGACATCCGCAGAAAACAAACCAACACGCAAACCGGGAACGGGCATGTTGACAGAATATCTCGATGGAACTTATGACCTTCAGAACTCTTATGTTATTGGCGACCGCGTAACGGATGTTCAACTCGCCAAAAATCTGGGCGTGAAAGGAATTCTCATTCATGGTGAAGGCCTTGAGTCCAAACTGAAAGAACAGGGCCTTGCTTCTTCGTGCAGCCTGGTTACAACAAAATGGGAAGATATTTATGAGCTGGTTGCCGCTACTCAACGAAAGTCGATGGTAAGCAGAACAACAATAGAAACAGATATCAAAATCTCACTTGACCTCCATGGCACCGGTCATTCATCCATTTCTACAGGACTGGCCTTCTTTGATCACATGCTCGACCAACTTGCGCGCCACGGACACCTTGATCTTGATATAAAAGTCAAGGGCGACCTGCAGATCGATGAGCACCACACCATAGAAGACACTGCCCTGGCACTGGGTGAAGCATTCTTGAAGGCACTGGGTGACAAACGAGGGATTGAGCGCTATGGTTTTTGCTTGCCTATGGACGACAGTTTTGCACAGGTAGCCATTGACTTTGGAGGTCGCCCCTGGCTGGTGTGGGAAGCTACATTCAACCGCGAAAAAATTGGTGAAATGCCGACGGAAATGTTTTTCCATTTCTTCAAATCATTTTCAGACACGGCAAAATGCAATTTGAATATCAAAGCCGAAGGCCAAAACGAGCATCATAAAATTGAAGCGATCTTTAAAGCATTCGGCAAGGCAGTTAAGATGGCGGTGAAGAGGGATATTAATAATGACCAATTGCCATCGACGAAGGGGATAATTTAATAATTAGCCAAATTGAGCTAATTAGAATAATTAAGATATGAAAGTAGCAGTCATCAAATACAATGCGGGTAACATCCAATCTGTGCGATATGCTTTGGAAAGGTTGCATGTTGATTTTGTCGTGACGGACGAAGCTGAGGAAATAAAAAAGGCCGACAAAGTGATTTTTCCTGGCGTGGGTGAAGCCAGTACGACTATGGCTTTTCTACGGAGCAAAAAATTTGACCAATTGATAATCGGTCTGAAGCAACCGGTTCTGGGTATCTGCTTGGGAATGCAACTGTTGTGCAACCACTCTGACGAAAATGATACCCCGTGTCTGGGTATTTTTGATGAAACGGTACGCAAGTTTATACCCGCCAGTGATTTGAAGGTACCCCATATGGGCTGGAACACGTTGGAGAAAGTTTCAGGATGGGTTTCCGCCGAACTTGAGAATGAATTTGTTTACTTTGTACACAGCTATTATGTTCCACTGAGCAAGAATACAGTGGCCGAAACACAATATGGGATAGCATTCAGTGCAGTAATGAAAAAAGACAATTTTTATGCCGTCCAATTTCATCCCGAGAAATCGGCAGAAACGGGAGAAATCGTATTGAAAAACTTTCTAAACGTATGAGAATCATACCTGCCATAGACCTGATCGGTGGTAAATGTGTTCGATTGACACAGGGTGATTATGGTCAAACCAAAATCTACCGTGAGGACCCACTGGAGGTGGCGCAAGAATTTGAAGACGCTAACCTGGAATATTTGCATCTCATCGACCTGGATGGTGCGAAAAAAGGAAAAGTAATCAACTGGAAAGTGATCGAAGACATCCAGGAAAATACTTCGCTCAAAGTCGATTTCGGAGGCGGCGTGAAAACAAAAGAGGATGTAGAAGAACTTCTCGACCTCGGGATCAATCAAATAAACATTGGCAGCCTGGCGGTCAAGGATCCGGACATGTTTATTTCATGGATGAAGGAATATGGTTCAGATAATTTTATTTTGGGCGCCGACGTGCAGGATGACAACGTAATGATCAACGGCTGGCTGGAGTCGACAAGCCTCCGGCTGTTTGATCTGGTGAACCGTTTTGAAAATGAGGGCCTGAACTACCTAGCCTGTACGGATATCCGCACCGACGGTATGCTGAGTGGCCCGAACTTCGGTCTCTATGAAAAACTAAAAAAGCAATTCCCAAAACTGAAGTTGATCGCAACAGGGGGCATTAGTTCCATCGCGGATCTGGATCGATTGAAAGCCCTCAACATAGATGGTGCAATCATTGGCAAGGCGATTTATGAGCACAAGATAAAATTGGAAGACCTTGTTAGCTACCTGTAATGGGTATTCGGTATTCAGTGATCGGTATTCAGTTTTCGCATTCAGTAAGTAAGAAAAATGCTCACCAAACGCATCATCCCCTGCCTCGACATCAAAGACGGACGCACCGTAAAGGGCGTCAACTTCATGAACATCCGTGATGCCGGCGACCCGGTTGAGCTGGCTGAATTGTATGCACAGCAAGGGGCCGATGAACTTGTGTTTCTTGACATTTCGGCCACCAACGAAAAGAGAAAGACTTTTGCCCAACTTGTAAAACAAATCGCTGCCAAAATCAACATTCCCTTCACAGTGGGTGGAGGCATCAACTCCCTTGAAGACGTTGCTCCCTTACTTGATTCGGGTGCCGACAAGGTGAGTATTAATTCTGCCGCTGTAAAAAATCCAGGCCTCATTGATCAATTGGCGAAGGCATTTGGCTCACAATGCATCGTGCTCGCCATCGATGCGAAGAAAATTGAGAATCAATGGATGGTTTTTACCCACGGAGGAACGAACCCATCTGAAAAAAAACTTTTCTCCTGGGCGAAAGAAGGACAAGACCGGGGCGCCGGTGAGATTCTGTTTACCAGTATGAATCACGACGGTACCAAAAACGGATTTGCATTGGATGCACTCCTGAAGCTCAACCACCTCCTTGACATTCCTGTGATCGCCTCCGGAGGTGCCGGACATTCGCAACATTTTCTCGATGCCTATATTTTAGGCCGGGCCGATGCGGCTTTGGCAGCCAGCATCTTTCACTTTGGCGAAATCAATATCCCGGATTTGAAGTCATATCTGCAACAACGCGGCATAGCCGTACGAAAATAATTCCACCATGGTCGATGTCTCACAAATCAACTTCACGAAACTCAATGGCCTGGTGCCGTGCATAGTTCAGGATGCTTCCACTCAGGTTGTGCTCATGCTCGGGTTCATGAATGAAGATGCTTTTCTAAAAACCCTTATTGAAAAACGGGTCACTTTCTTCAGTCGAACAAAGCAGCGCCTCTGGACGAAAGGCGAATCCAGCGGGAACTTTCTGGAATTGGTGGATATCACGCTCGATTGCGATCAGGATAGTTTATTGATCAAGGCAAAACCAAAAGGCGCTGTCTGTCACACGGGTGCGGACACCTGCTTTAGTGAAAAAAATCAGACAAAAGGCCTTGCGTTTCTGGAAGGGATTATTGAAGAAAGGAAAAAGAACCCCAAACCGGGGTCTTATACCAACAGCCTTCTAGACGCCGGAATTAATAAAGTAGCGCAAAAAGTAGGCGAAGAGGCCATCGAACTCGTCATCGAGGCGAAGGACAACAATAAAAATCTTTTCCTCAATGAAGCCGCCGATTTGATGTACCACTACCTGGTGCTGCTGACTGCAAAAGGGTATTCAATGAATGACGTGACTGAAGTTCTCAGGTCGCGTCACACCAACTAAACACGATAGCATTCGATGATTAAGCTGCCTTTTATCAGCGCTCCCTGGCGTCACTGCAACTTTGCGGTAAGAATTGCTGATTCAAGGTAACGCCTGTCAGAACACGATATCCTCATAGACCGCATTCACACTTCGCCGGCAGGAAAGTCGCCCTTTTAGTGCGGCTGGTTTAAACATGGATTTCCCCATCAGCATGCGCACACATTCCTGAATCCCCTCGGTGATGGAGGGATGCGGATGGACGCACTCTGCCAGTTCTTCAATCCCTTTGTCCATCGAAATCAAAACGGCTACAGCCTGGATGGCGCTGGAGGCTTGGTTCCCCACTACTTTCATGCCCAATATTTTCATGGCATCATCATCGGTCACGAGCAACTTGATAAATCCCTGTGTATTGCGTTTCGCAATGGCGCGCGGAATACAGGCATAATCCAAAGTAACCACCCGATAATCAATTCCCTTTTCGCGCGCCTGAATTTCATTCAAACCCACACTCGCTACTTCAGGATTGAGAAACATAATGTTGCTGATGTTTTCATAAATCAGTTTTCGTTTTGGTTTTCCGAAAATCTTTTCCACCGCATAGCGCCCCTCTAACTCCCCAACATTCACCAGTGAAATGTCGGCGGTCAAATCGCCAACCGCATAAATATTTGATATGTTGGTTTGCGTGTCGTTGTCTTCAATGCCCCTCTTTGTAATGTTGATGGCAACTTTATCATCCCACAGGTCTTCCAGATTAGGGACACGACCCACCGAAACAAGTGCTTTCTCCACATTGAAGATCTCTTTTCCACCATCGGTATATTCCAGTTCATACTCTACACGGTTATTCTTGATCTCCATCCGTACCAGTTTTGAGTTGCGGTGTATCAGGACTCCGCTATTCTCCATGTTCCGCTCGATAATACGAACCACATCGTCATCTTCAAAGGGAAGGATGCGGTCACCCTTATCGATCAAGTGAACTTTTGTTTTTCCAAACCCGGAAAAGATTGTGGCAAATTCGCAACCAATCACACCGGCACCGACAATGACCATGCTCTCCGGAAACTCTTCCATGTTCTCAATTCCATCGCTTGTCATGACAATCTTCTCATCGATGGGCAGTTCCGGTAAATCACGTGGTCTGCTGCCTGTGGCAAGAATAATATGGTCTGCCCAGACGATTTCACTTTGTGCCCCGGTAGCTATTTCAATTTCGTTCTGACTGATCAATCGAGCCGAGCCGATTTTGAATTCCAGCAAGTTGGAATAATTGGTATCCCGCAGGTGTTCCATGTTCTCTTCCAGCATTGCCTTCCGCTCTTCCACGGCCCGACGTACTTCGGCCTGGATTTCCCGATAACCAACACTCGGCGCCTGGATGTTAAACTTCTTGAGGCTTTTGCGAAAAGCGGATGTTTCCCTGGCCAGTTCCCACCATGTTTTGGAAGACAACGCTCCATTGGTTACTCCGGCGCCCCCGACCTTGTTTTTTTCTACAAGCAGCGTTTTCTTTTTAAAATCTAGTGCCCGCATGGCGGCCGCGTATCCGGCAGGCCCTGCGCCAATAATTACCAAATCAAACTTCGTCATAATTAAAGCCTTAAAAGCTAAAGATAGAGCGTGAAGTACCCATAATCAATGTATGTAGACCAGGAAATGTTACTTTTGAAGAATTAGGTGTTGATTGTTTGCAATAATAGGAAGGTCCCGACTGAGACCAGAAAATTTTAAACAATATATGGACGATATTCTGCAATGGGACAAGGATTTATTCCTGTGGTTAAATGGGTTTCACACCCCCTGGTTAGACCCCGTCATGTTACTCATTACAAAGACTGCTTTCTGGATTCCTTTTTTTCTTTTGCTGGTGTATTTGATCTTTAAGAATTATGGAAAAGAGGGATGGCTTATTCTGGCGGGGGCCGGTCTGGCGATTTTGCTGGCCGATCGTATTACCACTGGATTGATGAAACCATTTTTTGGAAGACTAAGGCCGTCGCACGACCCTGGGTTGCAGGAGCTGGTACACACCGTAGGTGGCTATAAAGGAGGGCTACACGGTTTTGCTTCAAGTCATGCTGCCAATACTTTCGCTGTTGCCATGATGATGTGGCTTGTATTTAAAGATATTTATGGATGGATAGGATTCATTTTTATTTGGGCTTTGCTGATGGGCTATACCCGCATTTATTTGGGCGTGCATTACCCAGGCGACATTATTGTTGGAAGTTTGATTGGGCTAATGAGTTCCGCGCTGGGGTATTGGTTTTATAGGTGGTTTAAATCGGTAAGGGACCGGGGCATTGGTAATAGTAATTAGTTTAGTCAATTAGTCATTGGATTGCTTTACCGGTCATCACCATTTTCTGGATATACTTCCCCACCACATCAAATTCAAGATTGACCGAATCCCCGGCACGAATTTGATGAAAATTGGTGTGTTCAAAAGTGTAGGGTATAATCGCAACGCTAAAACCATTCCGTCGCGAATTAAAACAAGTAAGACTCGTGCCATTAACCGAAATTGATCCTTTTTCGATCGTCATATTTCCCAAACCCGGATCGTATTCAAAATCAAAAATCCAGCTCCCGCCTTCGTCTTTCACAGCAACACAGATCCCTATCTGGTCCACGTGCCCCTGAACAATGTGACCGTCAAAGCGACCGTTATTCAACATGCTTCTTTCCAGATTAACCCGATCTCCGACTTGGAGCTTGCTCAAATTCGATTTTGTCAGTGTCTCCAGAATTGCGGTCACATGATGAATGTTACCCTCCTGGCGGGCAACCGTAAGGCAAACGCCGTTGTGCGAAACACTTTGGTCCACCTTTAATTCATTGCCCATCGGGCTTGTCACCGCAAAGTGAACATTGGTGCCCTCCTTTCGGATGCTACTAATCGTACCTAATGCTTCAATAATGCCGGTAAACATGCCGCTATCAATTATTTTTCATTTAGCCAGATTCACAAAAATAGCCAAAAGGCTTCGCATTGGAAAAATGAAAAATAAAAGTGTCGTGAGATCATTATCTTTAATACTTTGAACGCTCAAACAACTTAATACAGGTATGGACTTCGGTAAAGTAGAAACGGAGGATTTAAGCAAAATAGACTTTGCGCTTCCACCAGATCCGGAAGGCACGACCCGCTTACTCAAAAAACATACGTCAAAAACCAAGACAAAAATCTTTGTCGGCTGTGCCAAGTGGGGACGCAAAGACTGGGTAGGGAAAATCTATCCTCAAAAAACAAAGGAAGCTGATTTTCTTTCTCACTATGCAACACACTTTAGCTGCATCGAACTCAATGCCACATTTTATCGGATGCCCACAGAGAAACAAACATCAGTCTGGGCCGGCAAAGTGGGCAAAGGTTTCTTTTTTGCACCCAAGTTTACCCAAAGCATCACCCACTTCAAGCGATTAAAGGGTGCCGAAGAAGCGACCACTGCTTTTCTTAAAGGGATCAGCGGTCTGGGT
>JAYVXP010000059.1:0-8143 GCA_043785125.1 Bacteroidia bacterium | reverse complement strand
TTAAGTAGGCTCAAGAGAGAAAGGAAAAATTCTTAACATTCGATAAGCAAAAGTCTAAACCTTTGTTTCAAAAAGTCTGAAGGTTGGATAATCAATTTATTCTTTCAGTACGAGTACTTTCATACTTCAATTCAAACAATCATGAAACGTCAAACTGCTCTCGAAATAATCTCTTTCCTTTTTATTTTCCTTTTTACCTATGCCGCGTTGGTCAAGCTGATGGATCCTGAGAAATTCCGGGCCGAGATCGGCCAGTCACCTCTTCTTACTGACATTGCTTACCCGATATCGCTCGTAATCCCGGCGACTGAAATCATTATCGCAATTCTTCTTGTCTTTCCTAGACTTCGTTTCATGGGACTACTCATGTCCCTCAGTTTAATGGCAACGTTCACTATTTACATAATCATCATCATGAATTTCAGCGAGCAGGTGCCATGCTCATGCGGGGGTGTTTTACAACGGATGAAATGGAGCGATCATCTGATATTCAATATTATTTTTGTCATTCTTGGAATAATCGGGGTACGGCTTCAATACATTAAGACCTTAGGGCATACACACTCCTTTAAAGATATTTTGTTGCAATAAAATCAGGGGTTCCGAAAACCTGGAAAAGAGTAGGATTGTTTTAAACAAAACGAAAAATGAGAAAGACAAAAATTCTTATGCCGTTGCTCGCAATTTTGTTTGCGGCAGTAGCAGCTTTCGGCTTCCAGCCAAAAGAAAATAACAACGTCACGGTATATATGCCG
This sequence comes from Bacteroidia bacterium, assembly GCA_043785125.1. Lineage (GTDB taxonomy): Bacteria > Bacteroidota > Bacteroidia > Cytophagales > Cyclobacteriaceae > ELB16-189. The sequence continues at coordinate 7,388 of JAYVXP010000059.1, read as the reverse complement.
GATTCCGGAGATGGAAGCCCCTGTATCGTGCAACCCAACTGCGGGGCTTCGAGCGGAGCGGCTTGTCTGGTCACACCACCTTTGGATGAGTTCTGTCATACGACTGACGTTTACAAGATTCCATAGGGAAATTTATTAGGCAACGGATACGACATTCGTTGCCTAATATTTAAAACAATTTCAGCGGCATGCATAACCTGAAGGTGCGGCATTTCATAACAGGATGTTTTCTGCTCGCCATTTCAATTATATCTATTGTATTTTTTTTCGCTTTTAAGAAAACTTCATACCACGGAGGGTTTCAGAGGAATTTCCAGAGCGACTTTCTGAGCGACCGAAGGATAGCCGACATAGGGTTCAACTCTTATTACATAGCCGGACTGACCCGGAGCAGAATATATTTAGGTAACGTAACTGCTCCCGCCCATTTATTGTCTCTCTCACACAGTCTTGATAATACGGATACGCTAAGGCTTGCATTTCCGAAAGGACCAAAACTTGCAAGGCCTAAGCTCAGGATATACGTCGATTCAGTTAATATTTATGGCTGGGAAAATGTTACTCCGTCCATCCTGACCGGGCGAATGGCTGATCGGTCATTTGAATACAGGACCCTTGAGCCAAAGCACCTTTTTTCCGCACCGGTAATTCTTTCGCCGGCCACTCTTGTGGCCAAAAGTTATGACAGTCTTGTCCGCAGGAGTGTGTTCAGCAAAATCCGACTGGACGGATCGGCAGGCGACAGAAAGGCTGACGTTCTTGAAACGCAGATTGACGGCTATTTCTGCACTGACGGATTTCTTATGGGCGATTTAAAAAATCTGCGTATGGCCTACATTTACTATTACCGCAATCAGTTTGTGTGTCTCGATTCCAATTTAAACCTGCTTTACTCTTCAAATACGATTGATACGGTGAGTACGGCACATATTAAAGTCAGCGGGCTTGCAGCCGACAACAGTCAAAGATTATCATCGCCACCGATGATGGTTAACAGGAAAGGTGCCATGAGCAGCGAGTGGATTTTTATTCAATCGGGCTTAAAAAGTGATGGTGAAGACCTGGAGCAATTCGATAGTTCTTCTGTAATTGACGTTTACAGTGCCGCAAAAGGAAAGTATCTATTCAGTTTTTACATTCCTGATATCAACGGACAAAAGATACTATACTTCAATTTTAATGAAAGGACGTTGTTCGTTATTATCGATCATTATCTTGTCACATACAGAATAAAACATCCACAGGTTATTGCCGATTCCCCCTTACGAAAATGACCTTCGTCTCCTTAGTCCCCTTTTCAAGTATAAGTCCCTGACTGGCCAGTGCTCTCCTCACATCTGCGAAGTCCATCATGGTTGCATTTAATTCCATGTCAATGTGCCCGGTGATTCCGGTCATATCGACGATGGGTGAAGAGGGCTGACTGAAGTTCGAAACATGCCGGATGAGTTCATATACCGGAATATTTACCATTTTCAATTCTGCAAAGCTTCCGAGATTATACGGTTTCCCGCCTTTCGTTTTAAGTTTGCTTTTAGCAATTTCTGTTGCTTTGAGATTCCAGCAGGGCATCGTTCTGGTCTCTACTGTTATATCATAACCGAAATAGACAGAAAGATCCCGCTGCATTGCCTTTCTCAGGAAATCCGCAGTTCCCTTTTCCCTGGGAACTGTCAGGCTATACGACCAGGCATTCTTTCCTGTTCTCAGGTCCAGATCAAAAAGTGCCGAATCATTGACTTCCAGGATTGGCCGGAGCCAGTACCGACCGTAAGAAGTCCGTGCGTAAAATTTATTTGACGCCGAATCTCCCCGGAAATACCACGCCGGTCCATGCTGTACGGTATCCCCGTAAGCCATTTCTATCAGATGCCTGAGAGAGACGCCGTTTACCTGCACCCTGTTCTTTCTGATCGCTGAATGAAATGACCTGCCGTTCATATCGGTCTCACTTGTTATATATGCCGGACCAGACATTGGGGATGCAGGATTCCAGCTGGCGAGAACGGAGCGAAAAAGAAATACGGTGTCGGCTCCGCCGTTTCCATTAATCAGCAATGGCCGGTTGTAATCCAGTGGTATGGTCGGTTCTGGCAGGTTAATTTCAGTCACGATTTCTTTTCCGTTAATAAAGGCTGTCAGATTTGTTTCATTCACTTCCGCTGAAGTTGTAAGGGCCTGCACAATTCCGTTTTTATCGATCCATATAAAGTATGGCACAAAGGGAATATCCATTTTCTTAAACAATGCCTGGTCGTAAGCGGTGGACAAATTTAGATTCCATTTTCTCCTGTACTTCTCAAAGGCTGTTCTTGCGGAAACTACTGCGGAAGTCCATATCTGGTCCTGACCGATAAGCAGGAACTGAACCTGTTTGCTGAACTTCCTTTGAAGGGAATCAGCTTTTCTGAAACTCGTTATACATGAAGTACAGGCAAGAGACCAGAAATCAAGTATGACATATTTTCCTTTCAATTCTGAAATGGATATTTTCTCCGATTTAAAATGATCAATGCGTTCGAGCTGAAATGAAGGGCACGGTTTCCCAATCTCCGGAGCACCTGCAACCCCAGGATTTTGGGAGTAAACAAAAAAATTCAGGGGAAACAAGAATAAAATAATGCAGGTCTTTTTCATGCAGTCAATGATTGATCCGGGCTTGTTCAATAGCCCGGGTTCTGAACTAGTTTCGGATTTATGAGCAACTCTGTAGTGGGAATAGGAAACAAAGTTTTGGACGGGTTCCAGGTTGCCGGTTTCTTTATGCCCATCACGGTGTTAATCCTGTCTGTCCTTTTGAGATCAAGCCAACGATGACCCCATTCGCAAAACAATTCGGCCTGGCGCTCCTGCTCAATCGCCAAAAGGAGATTAGACTGCGAAATGCCCGGATTGGTAGTATTAATGAGGCTAAGACCTGCGCGGCCACGTATTTTGTCTATATCAGCGATAGCTTCCGTCAGTTTTCCCTGATTCGCTTTTGCTTCGGCTCTGATCAGGTATTGTTCAGCCAGCCGGAGAATGGAATAATATTCCGTAATCGCTGTTGCGTTCCTGACTTTGTATTTATATGGAGAAGCATAAGTTTTTCCCGAAACTGTAAACTGACTTACCCAGTTCGTACGCCGTTTATCTCCGGCTTCAAATGCAGCAAGTAACCCGGGCGTAATCTCTGCATACGGAGGTGTGGTATTTGTAATCGCAAACCGGTTTCCTTCAGCCGTGTTCATGGAAGAAATAACAGGTATCATTTGCCATATGGCTTCCTTGCTTTTGGCGAGGAAAACAGTATTCAAATCAGTAAGCAAAGCATAGTCGGAGTTGGCGATTATTTTTGATGATTCCGTTTCTGCCTTAACCCAATCTTTCCGGTATAAGTAGACCCGCGCCAAAAGTGCAGTGGCAACTGCTCTGTTGGGCCTCACTCTTCCCGAAGTGACATAGACATCTGTAAGGCCAGCCTGTGAATTAATCAGATCTGCTGTAATTCCTTCGTACACTGTGGCAACGGGCGACCTTGGTGCTGAAGAGTTTATCCGGTAATGAGTTGTGGTCACATAGGGAACATCGCCAAACAGGTTTGTCAGATAGAAATAAGCGAATGCCCGCACCAGACGGGCTTCACCCTTAAGCTGGTCTGAGACGGCCTGGCTGATTGAGCTGTTACCTTCAAGACCTTCGAGGACAGCATTGGCCTGGTAAATATATTTATAGGATGTGTACCAAAAATACTGTTTCAGCTGGTCGTCTGCCGGATTTACAGAGTTGGTATAAAATTCATCCTGGAAGGCGTTTCCGGTGGTGTTCAGTAATTCATCCGCAGCCAATCCGGCACAAAGCGTCATTTGACTATTGAATACGGAATTGAAATTCTCCATAATCTGTTCATACATGCCGAGAGTTGCGCCTGTAGCCGTTGCGTCCGACTCGAACACTGAGCTTGACGGAAGCTGAGTTGTGGTGACTTTGGAATTCAGGAAATCCTGACATGAAAAGGCTGAGAACAATCCTGTCAGGAACAGGAATCCGCATATACCTTTTTTCAAGGGAACCGATACGGTGATTGTTTTATTAATTATTTTCATTTGGAATTTTTTTAGAAGGTGAAACGAAGGCCGATTGTAACAGTTCTCAGCGTTGGCAGATTTGAACTGCTTCTGGTTTCAGGATCCATACCCTTGTAACCGGTGAACGTCAGCAGGTTCTGGCCCTGGATATACAGTTCGCTGCCCTGCAGCTTAACTTTTTCGATGAGCTTTTTCGGAAAAGACCAGGACAGGTAGACATTCTTCAGTCTGATATACGAGGCGTCTTCATAATTTTTTTCTGATTGCAGGAGGTTTAGATAAGCCGGAAATGCGGCGCTCGCCGAGGTTGTTGAAAACCGCTGGATCGGTTTGTTGTCTCCCGGATTCTGCCATCTGTTCATCACATCTGCCGGCTGATTGCGTAAAGTTCCTGTCAGATTAAAACTTCCTAAGTAACTCACGCCCTGCTGCTGATTAAACTGGAAAAAGAAACTGAATGTCCAGCTTTTATACTTCAGATTATTGCTCAACCCTCCGAACATGGTGGGATTAAGATTCATAATAGCCTGATTGTCTAACGGCGAATTAATGGCAAGATCACCGTTAAAATCCTTGAACTGATAAACACCGGTCTGAGGATTGACGCCCTGAAATTTATAAACCTTGTCGATATTGATTGACTGACCTATAACAAACCTGTTGGCATAAGAAGAACTTTCAAGGTCTTTGAATTCTATCAATTTATTCTCGGGGATAGTCAGGTTAAATGATGATGACCATTGGAAGTCGCGGGTTTTAATATTGAGTGTGCTCAGTTCAATTTCAATTCCGTTATTCTGAACAGTCGCGGGCATATTGGCCTGAATGCTGCTAAACCCGGTGACACCGGATACGGGAAGTCCGACCAGTTGATTCGAGGACCGGTTGAGATAATAACTTATTGTGGTCATTATTCTGTCCTCAAAAAAACCTGTTTCAACGCCTGCTTCAAATTTTCGGTTTGTCTCCCAGGAATAGTCGGGGTTAGCCAGCCGGCTTGGATACAACGCCGGTGAACCCTGATAGGGAACAGATGTGGTTGAGTAAGTGTCTATATATCCAAAGTCTCCGATCTGGTCGTTGCCGGATGTACCATAACTCGCGCGAAGTTTCCCAAAGCTCAGGAATCTGAAATTCTGCTTTATGAAACTTTCGTTTGAAAAAATCCATGCTCCGCTGACCGATCCGAAGTTGGAGAATCGTTTGTCCGGCCCGAAGCGGCTTGATCCGTCTCTTCTGCCGATCAGGTCAAAGAAGTACTTATGGCTTAGCGAGTAGTTGAGCCTTCCAAAAAAAGATGTGTAACGATACTGAGAGTTTGATGCATCCAAGACAGAAAGAGTGGGTGCTGCCTGCATGTTGTCAAGCTGCAGGTCGTTTGTATATCCTGTGCCTCTGATCGTATTCGTATTTTTGACACTCTGCTGAAAAGTCGATCCTGCCAATGCGGTAAAGGCTCCATCCCCGATCGTCTTTTTGTATTCCAGCTGAGGCTCAACGATCCAGGATTCATTGCTGCCGCGGCCAAAATACGCCAGGCCTGTGGTTACGCCCGAAGACGGATTATTTGAACTGATTGGTGTACCGGAATAATCTTCAGTGGAAATCCTGGTGTAACCAAGATTTGCCTTGAACTGGAGTCCGGGAATTATCAGATAGTCAAAATGAAAATTGTTACGAAAGTTATTCGTCTTGACATTGTATGGTCTTGAAAGATTCGCGTAGGGATTATTGAAACTTAATGAAGGACCCCAGTTAAGATTCCCATTGACATATGCCTCCGGGGCATTGGGAGCGGCTATTAAAGCTGTACTGGTTATATCACCGGAATACAGCTGATTATCTTCCGCCTGAAAATTAACTGAAAGTAAAGCCTGAAGTTTCCCATTTAATGACTTGTGATTAATACTCAGACTCCCTGATCCGCGCTTATACGCGAAGTCGCCGGGAAAGACCGTTGTTTCCTTATAATAGCCCGCGCTGAAAAGAAATTGTGTTGTTTTCTCACCTCCCGACAGGGTCGCATTAATATTTGTGGTCCGCGCTGTATTCCCTATCAATGCTTTCTGCCAATCCGTGTAACGAGTGGAATCCCATAAAAGCAAATCTGCCGCATTCGCATTTGTCGGCACTCTGTTATCATTTTTAAAACCTTCCCTCCTCATCGTTAAATAATCCTTTGTGTTGAGCAATGGCATCATGTGCGTTACCTGGCTGACTCCGGTTGAAATGCTCATGTCGAATTTTGTCTTCCCTGCGGTACCCTTCTTTGTTGTAATTAAAATAACTCCGTTGGCTCCCCGCGAACCATAAACTGCAGTAGCAGCGCCGTCTTTCAGCACCTCTATGCTTTCAATATCATTCGGATTTATGGTACTGAAAGGACTCCCCACGCCAAGCGTTCCACCGAAGAAAGTTGACTTTAAAGACGTTGATACGACCGGGATACCGTCAATTATATATAAAGGATCATTACCACTATTAATGCTGTTCCTTCCACGGATCTGAACCTGAATTCCCCCGCCTGGCATACCCGTTTCCTGCGTGACCGTTACGCCGGGCATTCTGCCTGATAATGCCTGAAGAGGATTGACCACAGGCTGGGTTTTTATTTCCTCTGCGGTAACCCGGGCAATGTTTCCTGTTTGCTCCTCTTTTGTGATCTTCCAGTATCCGGCATTAATGGTCACTTCATTGAGTCGTTTTGCATCTTCCGGCAAAACGACGTCTATCACAATTCGTCCGTTTATTTTAGTTTCAAATGAGATAAAACCGATGAATGAAAAAATCAGAACATCATCGTCATTGGCCTGAATGCCGAACATACCTTCCGAATCCGTGGTGGTACCTGAGGCTGTGCCTTTGATAATTACATTTACACCCGCCAACGGCTGATTTGTTGTCGCATCTGTTACATGACCAGTTATCAAAACAGCAGTCTTACCGGATCGTTCTCCATCTGAATTATCTTTTGAACCTTTTTCACCTGTCATTCTTTTTAAAGTGATGGTGAATTCCTTTTCGTGCACTTTGTATTTTATCTGATAGGGCTCAAACAATTTATCCAATAACTCCCCAAGGGTCTGATCGATCGCATTAATAGAAACAGCCTTATCGAGATTCAGCTGGTCCGGGCTGTAGGCGAATTTTACTTTCCCTATCCGCTCAATTTCCTTCAAGACTTTTTCAAGCGGGGCATCTTCAAGGTAAAGCGTGATCTTCGTTTCCAGCAACTGCCCGTCGCTGTTGTGCGCCATTGAAACGCCAACCAGGATCATCGCAATCATTGTCTGCACCGCACATATCTTCATAACCTTCCAA
>JAYVXP010000058.1:0-8185 GCA_043785125.1 Bacteroidia bacterium | reverse complement strand
TTTAGAAATCTATCTTGTAACAACGCCATCTGCTTTGTGGTGGCCACTTCTGCATAGTTCTGTAATCTTGAATCGATCGTCGTGTAGATTTTTAATCCGTCGGTATACAGGTTAAAAGATTCGCCATCTCCATTTTTATGATCCTGACACCACACGAGCAACTCGCTCCGAATGTATTCGCGGAAATATGGTGCGAGTCCGGCGTGATGTGTAATCTTGTTATACTTTAATGATAGAGGCAGCGCTTTTAATGAATCCGTAGTTGATGGTAATAGCTTCCTGTATTTTTCCATTTGCGACAGCACAACGTTTCTTCGTTCTTTTGCACGTTCTGGAAAAATCCGGGGATTGTAAGAATACGTAGCCTTCAACATTCCAATTAATACAGCACCCTGATCCGCCGAAAGGTTTTCAGCGGATGACGAAAAGAACCGTTGGGCAGCCGATTCAATTCCATACGTATTATCGCCAAAAGGAACCGTGTTAAGGTAGAGCGCAAGTAACGTATTCTTATCATAGACTTTCTCCAATCGCGAAGCCACAATCATCTCGCGTATTTTATTGATGGGGACTGAGAAAATCCGGTAACGCTTACGCGGATACAAATTCTTAACGAGTTGCTGTGTTAATGTACTTCCGCCACCAGAGGCATCGTTTTGAAGCAGAATATTTTTGAACAAAACACGGCCGAGGCTTCGATAGTCAATTCCATTGTGATTATAGAAGCGAATATCTTCCGCTGACAACAAGGCACTGACAACATGCGAAGGAAGTTGGTCGTAACGAATATCGGACCGCTCTTGAATAAAGTATCGTCCCAACAAAACACTATCGGCACTATAAACTTCTGAAGCGACCGGATTCTCTACTAGGCGAAGCTCTTCGGGAGTGGGAATGCCGCCAAGCGCTCCACTCAAGACCAGCAGAAATAGAAACAAAACACCCGTGAAGATTGAGCCTCCCACAAATCCACACAGGATGAGTAGTTTTCTAAAGCGCGACTGTCGAGTAAAGAAAATCAGAAATCGATGACGATAGGCAATTACATTACTGAATAGTTTATCGATCATGCTGATATAAAGGTATTATCAAAACGGAAATAAGGGCAAAAAATTTTACGTTGGTCAATTATGTTGCAATCACTCTATCCATTGTAAAGTCTGCCCTTCCCATTCCCGATAATCCTCGAATCGAGGGCCCATCGACCTAGTTTGTGAGAAACTTATCAAATATTATCTTTGAACTAACTCAAAGCGGTTGTGAAATATATTTTTCTGTCGATTGTTTGTGCGTTCGTTCTCGTTGGAGCATGCGGCCAATGTATTACCTCATTTTCCAAAGTATTGCCACAACCTTCAACGGATTACGGCCTCGATTTTGGAAGGTCGGTGAGCATGTATGACAACTACATGGCGGTCGGAGTTCCGAACAGTGATAGCCTGGGCCGGATCACCGGAATCGTTTACATGTACGAGAGGATCAACAGCTCCTGGAAGAAGATTGCATCGCTCGCACCTTCGGATCCCAGCAATACGCTCCAATTTGGGATCAGTGTCAGGATGTCTGCCGATTACCTGCTTGTATCTGCGGCAGGTTACGGTGGCAAAGTGTACCTGTTTAAAAAACAAGTATCAGGCTGGAGCTCCCAAACAGAGCTGACAACTTTTAACAGTCAATCCGGTAATCGACTTAGCAGATTTGGTGCCGGTGATCTCAATCCGGTTGACATCTCTGCCGATCAGCAGACTATTGTCATTGCCGATCAATCCCACCCGGTGACCCAAGCTCCTTTCTCAGAAGGTGCCGTATTCGTATATCATAAACAGCCTGCGGAGGAATGGAACAATTCGATCGTGCCGGTGAGGATTGTCGGGCCAGACCAAAGTAACGCATCGTTTGGCTCAGGCGGTGTGGCACTCTTTAATAACCGATTAGCGACAGCATCCCGCTTGACCTTTACCGGCAATGGCGCTATTTATGTTTACCGGGATGCAGTAGGAGATTTTTCTACTTCGCTATTGGAAGCCCGGCTAACCATTTCCTCCAACGATTCATATGGAATTGGAATTGGACACCTTTTGTTTACTTCCGACGGGATTTTTACAACTGCCCCCGTGGATATTCAAACAAACCCCCGGTCAGCAATCCTCTACTTTGCTACGCCGAGCTCCGGTTCATGGTCAGATGCGAGCCCCACCTGCTATGTGAAACTTGATCCCATCAAGACGGGAAATTCATTCAGACAAGGTCTATCTACCAATGGTTCGGAAATTTATGTGGCATTTCATGATTCCCAGGACAATGGTTATTTCAATGTGTTGAGGAAAGGAACGGGCTCCTGGTGCAATCCGGAATACGAATCCATCGATGTCCAGGCTCCTGCCCCGGGACATCTGTACAGTGCCTATGGAAACATGAACGCCGTTAACCAGACATCGAATGCAGTTGTTGGGTATGTTGGACTGCCGAATGACCCAAATGCACAGCTTGCACTAAATACATTCACGAGAAACCCGGACCAGACCTGGACCAGCCAACTTGTATTTTCATCCAAAAAAAGCACCGAGGGCCACCGGTATGGCAGTGCTATCCTGGGGTTTGAAGATTTTCTCTTTGTAGGTTCTCCTCTTGATGGCACGGTGAGAAACGGAGGCGGCGTTGTCTATAGCTATGAGAAGTCCGGCGGATCATGGCAGCCTACTGGCAAGATCCTCACTCCTCCTGGAGAACGATACGACGATGCTTTTGGAACTGCCCTCGCAACAAATGGTAGACAAATAGCAATCGGGGCGGCCGGGTATACGCCGCACGGTCGCGTATTTATTTATGAGAAAACGAATCCTAACTGGAACAGCCCCAGGGTTGTGCAAGAGATCACGTTGCCGGAAAATATCCTGACCGTAGCTGCCTATGGCGACAACCTTGCCATGACTGACCAGTGGCTTGTAATTCCGTATGTTCAGAATTCGCCATTCAGGGTCATGATTGCCATTTACCGGTACAATGGTGCCACCTGGGATTACTTCCAGGCCGTGGAGACGAACGGTGGCAGCTTCTTCCTGAAACAATCGACCATACAGATTGCGATTGAGGGCGAAACGATTGTCGCCGGGGGCTTGATCATCGAGAGAAACTCTTCCGGTATGTGGCAGGCGAAGTATGAACTACTCCCATCGGATCCTGAACCCCTGCAAATCTCTCCTGACTTTACACACTGGATCACGGATGGTTCATTATTCGGCCAAACCGTGGCCATCAATGACAATACGATTTTTATTGGTGCACCGGGCAAAGATTTTGGGAACACGTGGAATGTAGGCGCTGTATATGTGTACACCAAGGAGCCTGGAGAACCCTGGTCGTCAAGAACGGAAACGACTAAGTTGCTTCCGCGGTTGAAAGATGAGAATCAACTTTTCGGTTGGTCACTCAAAGCCCTTCATAACACACTGATCTCCGGGGCACCCGGCGCTGACTTCAACAAGGACGGCACCACCGCCAGAAATCAACCAGGCAGGTCGTACGTATTCCAGTCAATAGATTATTATTGGACGGACGTTATACCTTATTATGATTTTACCGGAGATTCTTTTGTTAAGGATTATTACGGACTTGTGGTCAACCTTGATGAAAGCGACTTTATTGTTTCAGCACCCATCGAAGACATCCCCACCGGCCAGCTTTCTGGCAGCGTCTACATTACTCCCACACCTCCGATCCTTTTGTTAAAAGCTCCTGTTTGCCTCACTGGTGGTGTCGCTTATCTTTTGGGCTATCCTTTTGGTGGCACATGGTTCGGTCCGGGTATAATTGATCCTGCTAAAGGTATTTTCGATCCGCTGATTGCTGGTGTAGGCACCCATGAGTTTACGTATCTAACGGCGAGTTGTACGTTTCCCGGAAGATTGCGAATCCAAATCATTGCTCCGCCGGAAATTGTCCTTACTACAGATTCAAGGCAGCGAGTCTGTTCAGAATCCAGCACTATTAACGTAGCCATCGGTGTGCAGCCCCAGCCTGCTAGCCGCTACTTATGGTACTATCGCCAGAACCCAACAGTTCCGTTTACCCCAATTGGGATCCTGTCTGCTTCGATGACGGCCACCAACCGAGGTGAATACCAAGTCCGCGTTAGTAATCGCGCGTGTGTGCTTTTTTCTCCCGTCATTACTATCGAAAATGAAATTGTTGAGATATCAATCATCCCGATTCCGCTTATATGTGGACCAACGCCAAATGGAATTTTGTTAACGGCCGATTTTCCAGGAGGACAATGGAGTGGTTCCGGCGTAACCGGTAACAGATTTTTTCCTGATAACCTTCCGGACGGCTTGTACAACATAACGTACAATGTCTTGACGGTAAAGGGGTGCAGGTTTTTAAGCATTACAAAAGCCACCATTTTCCGGCTGAGCCCACCGGTTATTCACCAGTTGAACGGCGATCTTTGCATTAACGGAGTAGTGAATCTCGCAATAGAAAGTGCCATACCGGTGGATGTTATGTATGGCTGGTACAAGAAAGAGATTCAGGGTGGCAGTTACAACCTCGTTGGAACCGCGAGCGGACTCACCGCCAATGCACCTGGATATTACCAAGTTGTGGCGACACGATTGACTTGTTCTCAAACCTCTTCCATGGTGCTGATAGAGGCCATCATGAAGGCCGCCATGAAACCCGATCAACAGGAAGTTACTCTTTGCCATGGCGATAAGCAGACTCTTACGATGCAAAAGGAAGCAACCTTCAGCTATAAATGGTATCGATCTGACAATGTGAACCGCTCGAATCCCTTACTCTTGAATTCAGAAGATCATTTCATCGATGCGGATAAGAGTGGCTTTTACTATTCTATTGTCAAAAGCGGAATCTGCAGCTTTGAGGGTCCTTTAAAGCATGTGATCATTTTACCTGCTGACAGTATCTTTGTTCCCAACGTGTTTACTCCAAATGGGGATACATTCAATGAGGTTTTTAAGGTCGGCCCTCCACGAGGCGGTTTAAGTTTAATCATCATGAACCGTGAGGGTCAGGAACTATTTTCAGACAACACTAACAGCGGCTGGACAGGCGATGGACATGAATCAGGAGTTTATTTTTGGTATGTTCATTATACCGGATGCAGCGGGGAATCCAGATCTGCGAGGGGCACTGTTACGCTGCAACGATAGTCCGTACAATGCCCCAATATCGGAAACCAGTTAACTCTTTAGCACATGGCCATCGAGATCAGAAACCAATGATCCGATATTCCAACCAACCACGAAAAGGAAACAATCTTGGCATAAAATGTAAGCTGGCAGAAACGATTATCAGCATGCTTCATCTTGACTAACTTATTTTAAGTAACGCGGGGCGCGTGTGAGCATGTGCGCGGAAGGGTGGCTTCTTGTTAATGCTTGATCTTACTTGTTTCAGGTGCGTATCATCAGAAGCCAATCAATTCCCCATTCAAATCCGTAGTCAGCACCTCACTCATATAGTCAAAGAATGGCCGGATACTTTTAAATTTATTATTAACAATTGCAAGGAAGTCCGTGGCCAATACCTCCTGATCCGAGAACAGATGTTCGAACCAATATTGTTTGAACCGTAACAATTCGATGGCCGGATGATCACTGGAAAAACCCCTTGGTGAGGTTTTAACCTGAGCGCCTTGCATCTTCCCAAAATTAGTGCGGATGGATTTAAGACTCAGGAGCTTGTTCCACTCCGCGTAATTGTCGCTGATATCCAGTCGTATTCTTTTTAGGTCTGCCGGATTGGGATAAGAAAAACCACAGGCAACACGGGAACTCCCAGGCCCGATCCAAATAAAATAGCCACCCCGAAGCATGGGCTTGGCTCGCCTTAAATAGCCTGAAAAGAATGGGTTATAAGGGACTTTATCTTTTGCAAAGCGGACATCCTTGTAAACTGCATAGAGACATTTCTTTCCGGAATGAGTTTCAATCTCATCGTGCGTATTCATTTTTGCAATCAATTCATCGAGAAATTGTTCTACAATTTCCTTTGCTTGAATATATTCACCCTTATGCTGGTTGAACCACTCACGGTTGTTGTTTTTGGACAACTGCTGAAGAAAATTCAGCGTTGATTTTTTGAGGGTGGTGTTGGGCATTGTTTACTGACATGGAAAGTTACTGAAAGTAGTTGGGTCTCTTTAGGTCTTTGCTTTTAGCATTTGACTGCCACCGTGTAAAATTAATTAACCACCTTCCACACAAAAATATTCTGCCTCCGCACGTTCGAGACATGCTGTCCACTACAGAATGCTCAACAGAAAGCACTTCAGATAATTCATGGGCCCATGCCCCATTGTGAGGTATATTATACCCACTTTTCCCTTTGGAACCGAATCACATAATACAGCAGTTATGCCATTATAGTGCTGGAACATCACTTTCTTGTTACTGGTGCGGACTTTGCCGTAGGGACATTGTATTTAATCAAACAAAAACTAAATGAAACAAATCACATTAGCACTTGTAGCCCTCAGCCTCGTTTTGGCTTCCTGCAGTTCCAAATCATCCGTCAATGGCACTGTGGCAGTTAAAATGGCAGCAACTACAGCCTCTGGCGGCACGACTTCAGGAGGACGCATGGCAACCGATCCGTCCGGCAGAACACAGGGCGTTATTGTCCTGACCTCCGTCAAAATGAATTTCCGTGATATCAAATTTGAAGTAGACGAGGATCATAAAAAATCCAAAGCGGACTCGACGTATGAGGATGTTAAATTGAAGGGCCCTTTCCTGTTTGAATTGTTGTCAGCAAACACTTTTGTGCTGCAAACCATTAGCAGCATAAGCGTCCCCAATGGGAATTACAAAGAAATCAAGTTCAAATTTGCCAAAGTCGTCAGCAATGATGCGATGAACGGCAAATCGATTTCGATCTCCGGTACCATTAACGGAAAAGCATTTGAGTTCTGGAGCAACACCCAGGAGTCGCTGGAAATTGATTTTAGCGATAAAGCAAAAAATGTAATCGTGAACAATAACGATTTGGCGATTACGATTAAGATGGGCCTCGATAAAATGCTCGTATTGCTTCAAAATGCTATCAACTCAGGTTTAAGCGACAAAGACAATGATGGTAAAATTGAGATCGACCCCCTGGATTCTGATGGTAATCTTAATTTGCATGGCGCGATCAAGAATGCACTGAAAGAAGAGTCAAGGTTGGAGGATGGAAAGTAGTTTAACAAAATAAAAATAAAACGAGTCAAAGCCGTTGATGAAAATCAGCGGCTTTTTTTTCTCATTCATAGAACAGCTTCTCACTACAAATGATTGCTTTTTTCCGCGAAAGCTCGTGGTCTGCTCTGACGATCAATAAGAATTCCATTTGAATGATGAACCAGAAACGCCTTTGATCTGCTATTTGTTTCCAGCTTACGGGTAACAACATCTTGGAAGAACCAATCTTCCATAATTATTCCGACGCCAAATGACTTAAACCCGCAGAGATTGTAAGCTGGCAGACAAATCAGGTAAAAGAAATACTTCAATTTTATCAAAAACAAAAGATACGTCCATGAAAATCCTAACATCAAAAACTCACGGAATAATCGATTACCTCGTGGTTGTTTTTCTATTGCTTTCCCCCACTATTTTTGGCTTATCAGAACCCGTTGCCACACTAACCTATTGCCTTGGCGGTGTGCACTTGATGTTAACCGCCCTTACAAAATTTCAGTATGGTTTGATTAAAGTTATTCCGTTTCAGCTGCATGGCCGGATAGAGTTGGTTGTTTCAATTATCTTGATTGCTTCTCCGCTCCTTTTTGGGAGCTATGTTAACCCCGAAAATTTAATAGATAAATTTTTCCTGGCCGGATTTGGCATGGCCGTATTCATAACCTGGGTGATTACGGACTATTCAAACCAATGAAACCAGCTCTTTTTTTTAAAAACCCGCCAAACGCATCCTGTTTTCCGCAACTTTCTACTCCGATCTATCGCGATGGTTGACCAAGCCGCTTTCGCCAACGCGCACCCGCTTGCGTCATGAAGCTATTCCTGCTTAATTCGCACTTGTATGGCCAAAAAAATTAATTCTGCAACTCCAGGACCAGACGTTATCCTGATTGGCGCCGGTATCATGAGTGCTACCCTGGGTGTGCTGCTCAAAGAACTGAAACCGGAACTTACCATCGAAATCTTTGAACGCTTGCCCGTTG
>JAYVXP010000057.1:0-8199 GCA_043785125.1 Bacteroidia bacterium | reverse complement strand
ATGCCGGTGGCAAACGTGGTGCAACTGGCTTTGCTGTAGCCAATAGCTTGCAGATACCTCATGAACTGACTGTAATGACTCCGGTACTCTTTCGAGTAGATGATAAACTTTTCCATAACTGATTTTGATTTGCCCCTTAACACTTTCTTGGAACAAGGAACGCCAGACTCGTTTTCTACGATTGCTATTTGCTTTCAAATATTCCGGAGTATTCTGGCGTTCCATCTGGTGTTCCAAGGACATGGAACACCAGGTATTTTTTTTCAGGAAGTAACGAGCTCGAGCTGATCTAATTGGCCTTGCAGGTGCCGCTTTACTTTTGCTCTCAACGCATGGACGTTGTCCCAGTACAGCACCTTGTAATTGAAGCCCCGGTTTGCATAGCCTCCGGATTGACGGATGTATTCCAGCGTCATCAGGTCACTCAAGTAACGATGCAATTGCGTTTTACTCACGTGCAACGCCTGCCTTACTTCACGCTGGCCGAACTCATAGCTTTCATGGTGGCCGTTGCCTTTCGTTTTGATGTAGAGCTTTAACCTTTCGTAGAACTGTCTCAGGCTTCCATCCAGTTCATCCACCTTTAATAAAATACTTTCAAACAGGATCTCGGCCGCTACCTCTAAATCTTCTTTCTCGCTGATCAGGCGGCCGCGCTGGTCTTTCTTCCGCTGATATTGATGCATCAGCGTGATCGCTTTCACAAAGGCTTGATAGAGTCCATTCAACCGCCTGATCTTGTGCGCTTCTTCTGGCAGATGTACTTTGTCAGCGTAGGGATTGATCACGTCGTAACTCTTTAAAAGATTCACCATCGTTTGAATAAACTCCGTGCATTGCTTTTCTTTTTGATCATCAATCTGACCTGAGGCCTTCATGTTCTGGTAGTGGACTACCTTTTTACTCTGGTCCTGGCTCTCGTCCACAGCGATAATAAAACACCGACTCATGTTGTCTTCGTATATCTCGCCTTTCGTGGTGCAAGACATGGAAGCGATCGGGCCGTACACCGTCTTCTCCTGGGCGCTGATATTTCCGTTGTCGTCTTTGGTCGATGTGCTCGAGATAATCATTCCTTTGCTCTGCAACTCTCTAAAAGCAAACTGCGCTTCCTCTTTCATCCCATCCAGGTCCTCGATGCAGATCAGTTTGTTCTGTAAATCATACATGCCGTAGTTATATAGGCTGCCCTCTGTCACGCGGGTAAAGTTCTTCTTGTCCTCAAGTGGGATAAAATTGTAGATCTTGGCCATCAGGTGAGTCTTGCCGCTTCCGCTCGAGCCCTGGATCAGCGCATGGAGTGGTTCCTTCATCTTATGCGTGATGGCAATACCCATTAAAAAGATTCGATTATTCTCTTCACCCACCACGCCGGCCTTTCCAATCAGATCATTCCAGCGCTGGATTAAATTCGGCTTGGTCAAAAAATCGATTGCCTGCTTCTCGTACTGCGGTGATACTTTCACTTCCTTGTCCGCCGGAACTTTAGCGTAGGCGGATTCACGGTACTGCTCAAGTAATTCAGTGAACAGTTCCAGGTCCAGGGCGATCAGGTCGCTGCGCAACTGCAACTTCTCGGCGGCATCACGGGCAATCTTCTCCACCTGCTTGTCCTCATACAGGTCCAGTTTGCTTCTGCTCTTGCGGTGGTTCTGCGGATGCTCAATGTCAAGGCTCACTCTCATGCTGTCGGCTTCATTTCGCAGTCCGCCCTTCACGTAGTAGTTAGCCGAGATTGTTCGGTAGGTCAGCTTGAACGGGTTGCTCGTATCAAGTTGCTGGTTAGATATCGGAAGTGGATTTTTCTTTTCAATTGAAAAAATAAAAGACATTCTACTTTCGATCAGGTGTGCGAGGATCCCGCTATCATGACCATGAACCAGACTGTTCACGTCTTCGCCTTCCGGAGTGTTCACCTGGCTAAGTTTGATTTCAGACCGTAAGCTGTGCAGCTTCTCCGATATCCGTTTCGTTCCTTCCCTGCCGGCATCGTCTCCGTCAAAGAAGATAATCACTTCTTCCAGTTGCTTTAGCTCCCTGATCGCCTGTTCGTGCTCCGCAGTAAAGCCATTCGTTCCGTAGCATGCCAGTGCCGTGTAATCCGTATGCATTGACACCGTGGCCGCGTCGATGATCGCCTCTGTTAACACTAACTGCCTTGTATCTGTTTTCGGATATCCAGGGTAAAGCCCTTTCCGGTTGCGGGTGTAGAAGTGTCTGGCTTCTCCATTGTTGTGGATGCTCCGACCGTACAAACTCACGATCTTTTCTTTCCTGTCCCGGAGCGGGAAGATCACGCACTGGTTTAAATTCTCCCACTGGCCATCGTTAAACCCTGCCTGTGCTTTCTCAATGCTCCGCTCTTTCAGATACGCTTGCGCCTTCTCGTCCTTCTTCAGCGTAGCCTGGAAGACCTTAAACAGCTTCTCGAAGGGTTGATCTGGTTCGCTGTATCCTGCAAGTTCCTTGGCTTTCAGGATCGCCTCGTGTTTGGTGATGCCTTCCTGGTACATGATAAAATCAATCACATCAATCCCCTTGCCGTGCAGCTTGCAGTTACTCGAGAAGCAATGCACCGTGTTTGTCTCCGGGTACACCTGCATGCTCGGGGTCTTGTCTTCATGGAAGGGGCAGCATAGGCGGTTGTTATTATCGGCTTTCAATCCGTAGTGGTCCAGGACCTGGGCGATGGTGAGGTGGGCTTTTATTTCGGGTATCTCCATGAACTGTAATTTCTTTTGTTCACTACATATCTGTAGCAAACGTAACAGATGTATCGTCAACCTCCAAGCCTTATATGGTTTGATAACGACTTTTTTGTTACCTATTTTTGGCATATGGCCGTTTTACGTGTAGTTTCTAATACAGATATGAAGCAAATAACCTTTGGAAAGCGCCTCGGTGAGGTCCGCAAAGACAAGAAGTTGTCTCAGGATGATCTGGCTAAAAAGCTGGACTTGCAGGGTGCGGTCATTGGCCGCTACGAGCGCGATGAAGTAAAACCTTCCATTGAAGTGGCCGCCAGGATCGCCCAGGTCCTCGGCATTTCCCTTGACTACCTGGTCGGCAATACTGACTTACTCCTTGATGCAGACGTGATTAAAAAAATCCAGGAGATTCAACGGCTCCCTGAAAAAGATCGGGACCACCTCTTCTACCTTATGGAGAACATTCTCCAAAACGTTAAAGCTAAAAAAGCCTTCGCCGCTTAAACTTACAGACACTTTAATAGCTGTGTAAAAAAGAAAGCCCGAAACTTGCCGAGCTTTTCATTCCGTGCGTGTCGCTTATGCATGTGCTTTCTTCCTCTTATTCCATGCAATACCATTCAAAATCAACACTACAACCAAGTAAGGAATAAAAAAGAAAAACAGCGTAGGTACTGCCCACGATGAATCAATCCAGTGCTCCCCTTCAAGGTAATACACAAGCAAAGTATATGTAACCAGATAGATCAATGTCTTAGTTAAAGCTGCAACAACCCTTTGAAAATTCAATGGCCTAAAAAAAAGCAGTGTGACCAAGATAATTCCGATAGGGACTATTGCGCTGTATATCCAAAAACTCATAACAGCAATTAGTTAGTTTTCTTTTTTTGATCTTCAGTCTTAGATGTTCTGCTGGCCTCGGTCCCCTGAAGATATTTAACGGCATTCGTTAATACTTCATTCCAAGATTGTGCTTGCTTTTCCCGAGCCGTACCTTCTGCGAACAACTTTGTATAACCACTATCAACCTTGGAAGTACTGTTAATGCCAAATGTGACGCTTCCATCTTTATTTTGTGTTGCAGAAAAAGTAATCTGCCCTGCTTCCACGTGGCCTTCCAAAGTACCAAACGTCATGCTAAACCCATTAGCGTCACTTGTCTCACCTGTCTCTTTCACAGTTGAGTTATTCAACGGGCCTGGTATTGCAATTTCCATATAGCTTCCTTCATGCATATTTGCATGTTCCAATTTATTGCCATCACCATCTACGGGTTGAAACTCAGCCTTTGAGTTTGAAAGAATGCTTTGAGGCTTATCCTTGAAAGTCGATCGCAGGTCACTTACATCTTTCTTGGGATTAGTAACCACTACGCTGTAACTCTGGTTTTGAACACCCGCACCAGAAGGAACAGGCTTCAGTGCAAGCTCACTCGGCTTCTTGAACTTGCTCATGAAGTTCTCAGCCTCCATCCCCTCTAACTCAACATGGGAAGTCACTTTGTTTTCACTGAAGGCATATGGGCTATTGTGAACATACTTGGCCGCAAGTGGGTCAATGTTAAAGAACCTTCCAATATCAGGCTGGTGATTTCTCCACTTGAACGAGTCCCAATTCAATCCTAGATCATCAATATGCTCTTGGCTCTGGAACTTGAATTTATTGATTAACGAATTCTCTCTTTGATATTGGTTGTAGGCCAGTCCGAAGGGGTAGTAGTCCGAGGTCTGGATTACAGGCGATTTCGAGTGAGTTACTTTAAAGTCATCGAAGTAGACTTCCACCGGAGGGTCATTTTTACTCAATGGTGTTAATAAGATATAACCATCGCCGAGTAGAGTCTCCAGCTATTTTTTTTACGAATGTTGCATCCTTTGAAAGAAACATTTGTTTAGTGATTTTTGAAAAATCTCCTTCTACTCTTTGATAGAGGCAATATTTATTCAAGGTTCCATTTTTTTTGAAAAGAAGCAGATTCGTATTTTCATTTACAGATGCCAAATCTTTTTGATGACTTCTCAAATTACGTCCCCAAGTCAAATCATTAAGATCAATTTTTGTTTGCTTTTCAATGCTGTCAATTGGATAATATGGTGAAAAAATGTACAATGTGTCAAATTCGTCCCTAAAATTATTACCAATCTCAATCGTATCAGACGATTTCATTATAAGCTCAGTTAATCTTTTGTTTATATTAACATCTTCGTTTAAAGGACTTTTTCTTTCTCCGCATGAAAATGTGAGAATGGACAATAGAAAAAGCAAAAAACTATGACTAGCGTTTCTTCTCCCCATAAATTTTCTCGTCAGGTTTTTTACCATCATCATACAATTCTTTAACCTTAGCATTTGATTTTTTGAAATCAACCGGCCCTTTGTCAATAACTTCCAGCTTTCCATCCTTGAGATTGCCCAAAACCTTTCCGGCTAGATCCTGCGGAGTAGCATCCGGATTTTCACCTCCGATATTAACTCCTGCCTGATTATTATGAACATCCATCTTTCTTTCTGCAGGTTCGTTTGGATTACCTTCTTCATGCGCAGTTGCAATTTTCTCGGCAAATTCCCTTCCTCCGGTCTGAGTATTTAAAGCACTCCACATGGTATGTCTTACAGCATCTTGAGAATCATTATGTCCTTGATCATGGATATTAACTGGTACGCCAGAATTTCTGGCAAATCTGTCAGCAACATCTCTATTATCTTTACTCTTGTAAGCTGCGACAGGATTTTCGAAAACCACTTTCTGTTCAGGCTTTGATAAACCTGCAGATGTCATCACTTGCTTTGCGTAGGCAATTGCTCCTGCTATAAAATTTACTCCTGGCAACGATATCCCTGGCCACCTACCATCTGGATCAATGAAGCGAATTGGATTGTCAAAGGCATATGCATAGGGGCTCCATCTTCTACCTTTCTCCGATAACGGATCAATAATGTGAAAGCAACCACATGCTGGATCATACATTCGTGCTCCATAGTCTAACCAATCAAGTCCTAACGCATCTTGTTTTTCCTTGCCGTTGTATTGGTACTTATTGATGAGACTATTCTCTCTACTGTATGAGTCAAACGTCAATCCGAAGGGATAGTACGAATCTGTTTGAATAACAGGGCTTTTTATTTGAGTAACTTTGAAGTCATCAAAGTAAACTTCCACCGGAGTTGCTAACTCTCGATTGCTTTGTTTTGGAAAAATGAGATACAAATCAACAATGATAACAATATTCCTAAAATATGAAGAGCAAATATTAATGTGGAAATGAGTGTCCAGTACATCGGAATTAATCCCGTAACGCTTACAATTAAAGCTATGAAAGTTATTGGTAACACTAATTTACCCAAGGTATAAGTTGAATTGCCTGGTAACGGTCGTTTGTAAAGCAGGGCAATTGTATATATAAGCCCAGCAAGAATTACTATTGTCAACACCAGATATGGCTGCATTGAGACATTTGCTGGATCAAATCTCCCATGATTTGCCGCGATAGGGAACCCAATGTTTTCAAGCAATGCCAAACTCAAAAATCCTAATAAAATCTTTAATCTAGTTTTCATTTATAAATCGTATGTTCTTTTTTGATTTAGTCGCAGCATCAATAACTTTTCCGAATTGCTCTTTACTCATTCCGGAAATATTCAAAGCAGTTCCGTCTTTGACGTTAGAAAATTTGTTGTTGAGCATTTCCGCAACAATTACAGCTGATTCGGAGATCGACACTGCCTTATCAAAAGCTTGTGGACCATCGCCTCCCTTGCCCATATCCTTTTTCAAATCATGATCTTTCATCTGAACACCGTCATGTGCTTGTGAATCTTGTAGCGCATGTATTCCCACTCCAAACGCCTTGCCTGCATCTGAATTTTCACCATATTTATCTGGAGTTCCACTTTGTGCTGCTTTGAAAATATTTTTCCAACCAAACTCTTGTCCTCTTTGCGTGGCGTCAGAATGAGATAATTGCATAGGATCTTCGCTGTCACCTGTCATAGCATGCCTTTGACTTTCTATTGGAGAATTGGTGTCTTGTGAGTTTTTTGTCTTCCATCCAGCGGGTTGTGCATATGTAACAGTTGGGAGACCTTGTGAAAGGGCATAAAGATTATTGAGAAACAAGATTCCTGCAGTTGGGTTATCAGCATATATTGAAGAATACCATGCTAGCCGAGATGCTACCGAGGAATAGCCATACTTTTTGAGCACATCTTCAGTGATCTTGTAATGGATAGAAACTATAAAATCTCCATTCTTATCAGTTGAATTGATCGGATTGTTCGCCACGTAATTGTATTGCGATAGAGAATGATATTTTTCAGAAAATCTATCACTCACGAAAAACCTCCCGATTTCTGGCATATACATTCTAGCGCCATAGTCTAGCCAATCCAATCCCAATTCGTTCTGCTTCTCCTTTCCATTATAGAGATATTCTTGACCTATTGAGTTCTCGCGTGTGTACTCATTGTACGATAATCCGAATGGATAATAATCCTGGCTCTGTATTACAGGACTTTTAACATGTGTCACCTTAAAGTCATCGAAATAAACATCCTGCTGCATCGCCCCTTCATTGGACAGATAAATATACACATACCCAGCCTGTTTGATCGGCACCGTTCTGCTCAGCAGTTGGTGGGGCGCCTTGGTCGAGCCGCTTTGCACGTAGGCGCCGTCCAGTTGCTGATAGGCAATGTCGACCAGGTTGTAGCTCCTGTCAAAGACAAGTACGTTCAGCCAGCCCTTCGGCCAGGCGGGGTCGCCCGAATTACCTCCTGCAGCAATGAAGCCTCCGTAATTATTCAAAGCAGATGAAGCGGTTGCCACCTCTCCAACCGCCGGATTCGGCAACCCAAACGCACTAAGCAACGCCGCGGCAAAACCAAAAAGGTTTCCGCTTGGGCCCGTGGTACCGAAATATTTTGCGAATACATCCACCTCCACCGTATCGCCCGGCATCACCGAGAGGGATTTAGCCAGTCCAACCTGTGAATTATATCCCCCGTTAAGCAACTGCACTTTGTCGTACACCGTGCCTGCATCGGTGTGATCATACAAGTCATTGGTCACCCTGGAATAGTGGTTGAACTGGCTTTGTTCTGTCGTCTGGCTGTTGTCTTCAAAGGTGGCTGTGTACGTGTCGCTAACCTGCTTTGTCGTAAACGTCGTGCGCACATTACCCAGGTGATCCTTCAAATGATACTGGTACTCCGGCGCCGCCCCCGTCATCACAACCCGCCCTTCTTCATGATTGATAAACTGGAGGACATTGTTTTCGTAAATAAATTCTCCCATGTAGTCAGTAGTCTTCGGTGTGGCGCCAAATACCTGCTGGGTCAGTTTTCTTCCGCCTGCGTCATAGGTGTAAACGATGTAATCCGTTGCTCCCTTATTTACTTGCACGGGGAGATTAAGGTGATTATAGGTAATGGCCGTAATCCCCTTGTTCTGATCGGAGGTCATGTTTCCATTCACATCATAAAGATAATCATT
>JAYVXP010000056.1:0-53953 GCA_043785125.1 Bacteroidia bacterium | reverse complement strand
CCCCCGTTCCGCCGTCATGACCGGCAATCAAAACCACATCAGCGTGTGCTTTCGCTACACCCGACGCGATCGTACCAACGCCTGCTTCCGAAACCAGTTTGACACTGATGCGGGCTTCGCGGTTGGCGTTTTTTAAGTCGAAGATCAACTGCGCCAGATCCTCAATCGAGTAAATGTCGTGATGGGGAGGAGGAGAAATCAATCCAACTCCCGGCGTTGAATGACGCACCCTGCCGATCCATTCATCTACTTTATGTCCCGGTAACTGTCCCCCTTCACCGGGCTTGGCGCCCTGGGCCATTTTGATCTGAAGTTCACGGGCATTGCTGAGGTAGTAACTCGTTACGCCAAAGCGTCCGGAAGCAACTTGCTTTATCGCCGAGTTTTCCCAGTCTCCATTTGCCTTTCGCGTAAAGCGTACTTCATCTTCACCACCCTCACCACAATTGCTCTTGCCGCCAATACGATTCATGGCAATGGCCAGGGTGCTGTGCGCTTCGTGTGAAATCGAACCAAACGACATGGCACCGGTAGCAAAGCGTTTGAAAATATTTTCTTTTGGTTCTACTTCACTTATCGGAATGGATTTTCCTTTGCGGAACTTAAGCAGACTGCGTAAGGTGATGGCCTTCTCTCCTTGCTCATTGATAAGACTGGAATATTTTTTGAAAAGTTTGTAATCGCTTGTCTTGGTTGATTGCTGTAGCAAGTGAATGGTCTGGGGATTGAATAAGTGCGCTTCCCCGCGTAGCTTCCATTGGTAAACGCCACCAACTTCAAGTTTGGGTGCCGGGTTTGCCGTCTTGGGAAAAGCAAGCCGGTGTTTCACCAGTGCTTCTTCCGCAATATTATCGAGCGTCAGACCTCCGATGCGAGAAACCGTACCGGTGAAATAGACATCCACTACCTCCTGATTCAGACCCAGGGCTTCAAAGATTTGGGCGCCGTGGTATGATTGCAGTGTGGAGATGCCCATCTTGCTCATGATCTTGAGCAACTCGCCAGATACCGCTTTCTTATAATTGTAAATGGCCTTCTCCTCAGCCAAACCTTCCTTCAACAGGTTGTTTTTCACCATGTCATGGATCGTTTGAAGAACCAGGTATGGATTGATACCCGACGCGCCGTATCCGATCAATGTGGCATAGTGGTGTGTTTCCCAAACGTCACCGGCTTCAATCAGCAGGCCGACTTTACCGCGAAGTCCTTTGCGGATCAGGTCGTGGTGAACGGCGGCCGTCACCAGTAGCGAAGGGATTTGAGCATGTCCGCTATCAAAACTTCTGTCAGAAAGGATGATGATGGTAAAACCATCTTCGATCGCATCGGTTACATATTGACAAATACGGGTTAATCCTTTTTCGAGTGAGTCCGGTTGTCCGTCGGCTTTGAAGTAAGTGTAAATGGTTTTGGTCTGAAGATGCCGGTGATCGATGTATCGGATTTTTTCCAATTCATTGTTGGATAGAATCGGTGTTGGCAACTCCAGGGTAATACAATGTTCCGGAGTTTCTTCCAGCAAGTTGAGTGAACCCCCTACGTGTGAAGCCAACGACATCACTAACCTTTCACGTATCGAATCGATGGGGGGGTTGGTCACCTGTGCGAAAAGTTGTTTGAAATAACTGGATAGGTGTTGTGCCTGTTTGGAGAGCACAGCCAGCGGGGTGTCGTTGCCCATTGATCCCAGGGCTTCTTTGCCGGTCTCACACATCTGCGAAAGAATGATGCGCAAGTCTTCCGAAGTATAGCCAAATGAAATCTGTCGCTTTAACAAAGTAACCGGATCATATTTGTGAAAATTTCCACCCGGTTCGGGCAGATCCAGCAGGCGCACTTTGTTTTCTTTCAACCATTCGCCGTAAGGCTGGCGGCAACAAATATCTTTTTTCAGTTCCTCATCGCTGATGATCCTGCCTTCTTCCAGATCGACCACAAACATTTTTCCTGGTTGAAGGCGGCCTTTGCTCACCACTTTTGTGGGGTCAATATCCAAGACGCCCACTTCAGAAGCCATAATCACCATGTCGTCATCGGTAACGATAAAGCGAGAGGGTCGTAGTCCATTGCGATCGAGCGTAGCGCCAACGACTTTGCCGTCGGTAAACGTAATCGAAGCCGGGCCATCCCAGGGTTCCATCAGGTTGGCATGGTATTCGTAAAAATCCTTTTTCTCCTGACTCATGTGCTCATTGCCATCCCACGCTTCGGGTATGAGCATCATCATCACATGCGGTAGCGAACGGCCAGCATGAACCAGCAGTTCGATGGTATTGTCGAGGTTGGAAGAGTCGGATTGAGTAGGATTGCAGATCGGCAGGATCATGTCGAGCTCTTCGCGCGTGAAGTAGGGCGACTCAAAAAAAGCTTCTTTGGCTTTCAGCCAGTTTATGTTGCCTTGCACCGTGTTGATTTCCCCATTGTGTGCGATAAAGCGGAAGGGTTGAGCTAACCGCCATGAAGGGGATGTATTGGTTGAGAAACGAGAGTGGATTACCGCCAACGCCGAGACGACCTCTTCATTTTCCAGATCAGGGAAGTACGGCCGCATCTGCATTGAAGTGAGCATGCCTTTGTAAGCGATGGTCTTGTAAGAGAGGGATGAGAAATAAAATTGATTGTTTACTCCGGAGACCGACTCCGTAATAATCCGCGTAGAATATTTTCTTAAGATAAACAGTTTGCGTTCAAAATCTTCCGGATCAGAAATTCCCACAGGACTTTTGATAAAAACCTGTTCCATGATCGGTTCGGATTGCACTGCAGACTCGCCCAGATCGGCAAAGCCTGTGGGAAGAACACGATATCCGAGCAAGGTCATTTTCATTTTCTTGATCTGGCGATTGAGGACAGTGCGGCATTCCTCGCGAACCTTGGGGTCGGAGGGAAAAAAGACCAGGCCTACGCCATATTCTGAATAGGCTGGAAGGTTTATTCTAAGCTTGCGGCATTCGCTCACAAAAAATTCGTGGGGCACCTGAATGAGTATGCCGGCGCCGTCGCCGGTGTTCGGTTCACAGCCGCATGCGCCGCGGTGGTTCATTCGCTCCAACATGGTGAGACCATCGGTCACAATTTTGTGTGACTTCCTGCCTTTGATGTTTGCAATAAAGCCGACACCACAGGAGTCGTGCTCAAACTGCTCGCGGTAAAGACCAGGTGTGTTTTGCTTTTCCAATTTTACTTCCTCCGTTAACCAATAAAGTTAATAAAATGGAGATCGGAATCATCGGGAAAGAAAGGAAATGAAGTAACTTTTTTTCATCGCGCTAACTAACAGTTATTAGCGTAAACGATTGTATTGTAGTTTTAAGGAAGCTTCTGGAATCTGAAAAATGCGTTGTGTTCTTCGTGGTTCTTCGTGTCCGCCGTGACCTTGCATTAAAAAAGCCCGACTTTATCGAAAACAAAAAGTCCCTGAAAAATCCTACATTTAAAAACAAACAGCAGCGTCTAACCCCATCCGTAAGCCTGGGGTTTGCGCCAACAAAACATGATACACGAATACATCCAAACCAACCAGGAAAGATTTCTTGCTGAATTATTTGATTTGCTCCGAATTCCGTCGGTCAGCGCCGACAGTCGTAATAAAGGCGATGTGCGCAAGGCCGCAGAATTCGTACTCCAGAAACTAAAAGACGCCGGCGCCGATAAAGTAGAACTGTGTGAGACCAAAGGGCATCCCATTGTTTATGGTGAGAAATTGGTCAATCCTGCCTTCCCAACCGTGTTGGTTTACGGTCACTATGATGTGCAACCAGCCGATCCACTTAACCTTTGGGACTCACCGCCCTTCGAACCGATTGTTAAAGATGGAAACATTTATGCACGCGGTTCCTGTGATGACAAAGGGCAGGTGTACATGCACATCAAGGCTTTTGAGGCGATGAACAAACTCAACCTGCTTTCGTGCAATCTCAAGTTCATGATAGAAGGCGAGGAGGAAGTAGGTTCCGACAACCTCGGCGCATTCGTCAAAGAAAACAAAGCGAAATTGAAAGCCGATGTGATTCTGATTTCGGATACATCGTTGATTTCTCTCGAACATCCTTCGATCACCGTGGGCTTGCGAGGACTGAGTTATATGGAAGTGGAAGTGACCGGACCGAATCGTGATTTACATTCGGGTGTGTATGGTGGCGCGGTGGCCAATCCGGTGAATGTTCTTTCCAAAATGATTGCTTCACTGCATGATGAAAATGGTAGCGTAGCGATTCCCGGATTTTATGAGAAAGTGGTTTCCCTTACTTCTTCGGAAAGAGAAGCACTGAATAAGGCACCGTTCAGTCTAGCCGAGTACAAAGAAGAATTGGGTATTGAAGAAGTCGAAGGCGAAAAAGGTTACACCACCATCGAGCGCTCCGGCATCCGCCCGACATTGGATGTCAACGGCATCTGGGGAGGTTATACCGGAGAAGGTGCAAAGACGGTGTTGCCCTCCAAAGCCCATGCAAAGATTTCGATGCGGTTGGTTCCGAAACAGGACAGTCAGGAAATCACGGATCTGTTTACAAAGCATTTTGAATCCATCGCACCCTCATCGGTGAAGGTGAAAGTGATGGCCCATCATGGTGGTGAACCGGCCGTGACTTCTACCAGTTCGCCGGCCTACAAAGCTGCGAGCGATGCGTTTGTGGAGGTGTGGGGAAAGGAGCCCATTCCTACGCGGGATGGAGGCAGCATTCCCATTGTTGCCCTGTTCAAGCGCGAGCTAGGTTTGGATTCTGTACTGTTGGGATTTGGATTGAATTCGGATGCTATTCATTCACCCAATGAACACTACGGGATAAAGAACTTTCTATTGGGAATTGAAACCATTGTCACCTTTTATAAATACTTTGGAAAGAAAGGAACCTGAGACACGTCTAACCTGAGAAGGTGATTTGTCATCAAGACAACATGTGATGTGGCAACCATCAACTAAATTGCATCGTTATTGTAACACTCAACCATTTCCAATGCATTTAAAACTTTTCCTGATCAGCTTACTTTTTGTTGGCTCCCCCTATGTAGAGGCGCAGATTCTAAAACCGGCTAAGTGGTCTACATCGGTTTCTTCCCAGCGTGTGAAGGTAGGAGACGAGTTTGACCTCATTTTTAAGGCAACGATTAATAAGGACTGGTATTTGTATTCCAGCGAGTTTGATTGTGAAAACGGACCGATTAAAACGGCCTTTACTTTTATGCCCAATGCGGGCTATAAACTGGTAGGAGGAATTCAGGCGATCCAGCCTATTTCCAAGCATGATAAAATTTTTGAATGTGATGTAAAGATTTTTAAGAGCAGCGGGGAATTTCGCCAGCGGATAAAAGTCCTGGCGGCGGACTTGAAAATTTCCGGTGAGTACGAATACCAGGTTTGTACGGAAGTAACCGGACAGTGTGTGCCGGGCAATGGGGAATTTATGTTTGATCAGATTAAAGTGAGCGGGAAGGCGGAAGAAAATACAAAGGCAAAGGCTTACATCGAACTGCCCAAACCCAAAGTTGATTCTGCTTCGAATCCACTGATCACAAAAACAGCAATAAAAACCTATGGGAAGCCAACCGGACCGGTGTTGGATAAAACTATTTTGGAAGGAAATTCTCCCTTGGAACAAAAATCATTTTTAGGATACCTGCTTTTTGCATTTATCGTGGGTTTGACTTCCCTGATCACACCTTGTGTTTTCCCGATGATACCCATGACCGTGACCTTCTTTTTAAAAGACAATCAAACACGCAGTGAAGGAATAAAAAAAGCACTCATTTTCGGATTGTCCATTATTGTTATTTATACCTCGGCAGGAACCTTGTTTGCGCTGCTGCTGGGTACCGATGGCTTGAATGCGCTGGCTACCCACTGGGCACCCAATCTTTTTGTCTTTGTGATTTTCGTTGTCTTTGCGCTTTCGTTTTTTGGTTTGTTTGAAATCAATGCGCCGTATCAATTGGTTAATAAAATGGATCAGCATGCAGGGAAGGGTGGCTTGATTGGAATATTTTTTATGGCCGCTACCCTGGTGTTGGTCTCCTTTAGTTGCACGGTACCGATTGTAGGCAGTGTATTGTTTCTTACGGCGAGCGGAGAAATTATCAAACCCGTTTTGTCGATGTTTTTTTATGCGCTGGCTTTTGCTATTCCGTTTACGCTGTTTGCCATTTTTCCTGAATGGATAAAAAGTCTTCCCAAATCCGGCGGCTGGTTGAATTCCGTAAAAGTGACTTTGGGATTTTTGGAATTGGCTTTGTGTTTAAAATTCTTTAGCATCGCTGACCAGGCCTATCACTGGGGTTTGCTGGATCGGGAAGTAAACATTGCGATCTGGGTTGTGATATTCTTTTTTCTGGCGATCTATTTCCTGGGCAAACTCAGATTACCACACGACAGCCCTGTTGATCGCGTTACCGTTCCCCGATTGCTGCTGGCTACGGCTACATTGTCTTTTGTGGTGTATTTAATTCCGGGCATGTGGGGTGCTCCTTTGAAAGGTTTAGCCGGGTATCTTCCGCCGATGTACACCCATGATTTTGATTTGGTTTCGCTAACCCGCAAAAACAGCGTCAACGAAATTTGTGAGGTTCCAAAGTATGAGGACTTCCTTCACCTTCCGCACGGATTGCAGGGCTATTTTGATTATGACCAGGCTTTGGCCTGCGCCCGACAGCAAAACAAGCCACTGTTTATCGACTTCACAGGCCATGGATGTACCAACTGTCGTGAGATGGAGGCTGTAGTATGGAGTGATCCGCAGGTATTGGCGCGGCTCCAGAATGATTTTGTGATGGTGGCTTTGTACGTCGATGACAAGACTGAACTTCCGGAATCAGACTGGTTTACATCGAAGTATGACCAGAAAGTGAAGAAGACGATTGGTAAACAAAATGCAGATTTGCAGATTGCGAATCTGGAAAACAATGCACAGCCTTTTTATGTGCTGGTAGGAAAAGATGAAAAAGTCCTGGCCTGGCCCCACCCTTATGACCGGAGTATAACCAATTTTGTGACGTTTCTGGAAGCGGGAAAGAAGAAGTTCAAGGAGTTGTATTCGAACTGAGTTTTCTTCCCGGGTGGGTAACCAGACAGGGGAGTCCTTCCTTTTATTTATCTTTGACTAAGTGCGGGTTTCTAAACCTGATTTTTTAAACTAAACTGGAGTACTTTCGATTACAGAAAGTCGTTTTTAATATCAAATGGAATTGTTGAAATCATCCATGATAAAAAAAACAGCCGTGACCCTTCTGGTGACGGCAGTGTTGGTGTTTTTATTCTTTTTGTTGGACAAAACCACTTCCCTTTTTTCACGGGTCGGAGACTATCAGTCAGCGGACACCGTGAAGCGCGTTGAGATTGAAGTACAGAAACCCATCGTGTTGTATAGCATGGTGGTCAATGACCTGCACATTTCCGAAGATTTTGTA
Organism: Bacteroidia bacterium; assembly: GCA_043785125.1. Classification (GTDB taxonomy): domain Bacteria; phylum Bacteroidota; class Bacteroidia; order Cytophagales; family Cyclobacteriaceae; genus ELB16-189. The sequence goes on along the minus strand of JAYVXP010000056.1, from coordinate 46,552 downwards.
AAGAGAAATCAACGCTTTGCGGATTTGTTAGTTGGTCATTTTGTTTTTCCTCAGGTGCTACAGCAATTGAACTTGCTACCCCGCACCATTTTTGATTTCAGGAAAATAGCGGAAGGGAGAAAATATATACTCTTATCGGCACATGACTCCCTTCAATCCGTAAGAGCACTCGTGTATGAACCGAACCCCATTGATTACATCATCTTTCATTTCGACGATTCACTGTCGGTTGAAGTGTGCCAACGCGAAGTGAAAATCGTTGAAAGAAATGTTACCGGGGAAATTCGATCTTCCCTGTCTGAAACGATTGAAGAGCTTGGGATTTCACCCGAGCTGACCAATAAATTTGTGGACATTTTCGGATGGCAAGTGGATTTCCAACGCCTGCAGAAGGGGGATAAATTCAAATTGATTTATGAAGAGAATCAGGTGGAGGATAAACCCATCAGCGTTGGCAACATCCTGGCGATTTACTTTGAGCATTTTGGAAGTCCGTATTACGCCTTTCCGTTTGATCAGGGAGATGGTCTGGATTATTTTGATGAAGAGGGGAACAGTTTGCGCAAAGCTTTGTTGAAATATCCGATTGAATTCACGCGTATCAGTTCGCGGTATAATCTGAACCGCTTTCACCCGGTGGCGAAAGTTTTCAGGGCACACCTGGGCACCGACTTTGCGGCCCCAACCGGCACTCCCATCCGGTCGGTGGGCGATGGGGTGGTTGAGGAAGCGCAATACAAAGCCAACAACGGTAACTATGTGAAAATCCGGCATAATGGCATGTATTCTACTGCGTATCTTCACATGTCGAGGATAGGGGCAGGCATGGTACCAGGGGCACGGGTGCGAATGGGGCAAAACATTGGCTTTGTGGGAAGCACCGGTCTGGCCAACGGTCCGCACGTCTGTTATCGGTTCTGGCGTAATGGGGTTCAGGTGGATGCACTAAAGGTGGAATTACCTCCGTCCCAGCCGGTAAAGAAGGAATATCTGGGTGGGTTTCAATGTGTAAAGGAAGCGCTGATTCAGCGATTGCAACAGATCCCTTTTCTGATTTCTACAACAGAAGGAGCTGTGGCTTCCCGCTGATTTTTGAGTCGTTATTTTTTCTTCCGGCAATTTTCTGCTACTTTTTTTGTTATGATTAAAAATCACCTCATTTCGTCTGAAAAACGCTGATGAAGATAAAATTATTTCTGGTCATTTTCTTTTGTTTTTATGCTATCCTTACGATTGCTCAAACGCAAAAAGTGGGATTGGTTTTTAGCGGCGGTGCGGCCAAGGGGCTGGCCCACATTGGGGTACTAAAGGCGCTGGAAGAAAACGAAATCCCGATTGATTATGTTGTTGGCACTTCCATGGGGGGCATCATCGCGGGATGTTACGCGGCAGGAATGAGCCCGGCGGAAATTGAAGAAATGGTTTTATCCAATGATTTTCTGAGTTTGATTACAGGGCAGCTGGATGAAGGTTATAATTATTTCTATAACAAAAACGATGATCACCCCTCTTTTTTGAAACTGAACTTGTCGCTGGATTCGACGCTCAATGTTTTATTCAACAATAGTCTGGCAAATGATTTGTCGTTGAATTTTGCCTTGTCAGAAAAGACTGCGCAGGCAGGAGCCATAGCAAAAAATAATTTTGATAGCCTGTTTGTTCCGTTGCGCGTGGTGGCGGCCGACATTTTTACGCAAACGGAAGTGATATTGGATAAAGGCGTACTGGGTGATGCACTTCGGGCTACTCAAACTGTCCCATTCTTTTACAACCCGATACGTGTAGAAGGTAAGTATCTTTTTGATGGAGGTGTGTACAACAATTTTCCAGTGGATGTGGCTCAAAAAAGTTTCAATCCTGACATTATTATCGGATCCAATGTATCCAGCAAGGTGTACGACACCTATCCTTATGGGGAAGATGAGAAGCTGATTTCAAGCTCGCTGCTGTACATGCTACTGGACAAATCAGACCCGCGCCGTGTACCGGTTTCAGGCGTCTATCTTCAGCCGAATCTCAAAAGATTTTCTGCTTTTGATTTTGGAAAGGCAAGAGGGCTTATTGATAGTGGTTATGCACAAACCACACGGCAAATGAAGGAAATCAAAGCAAAGATTTCCGGGCGCAGAACATGCGAATCCGTGTCGGCAAGTCGTAACCAGTTTAGAAATAGGACAAAACCCTTAGTTGCGAAGTCAATCCGCTTTAGAAATTTTAATAGTCGTCAACAGCGTTACCTCAATCATTTTTTTAATAACGACAAAAGGCCCCTTTATTTCTCCGATGTCAAATCGGGATACTATCGCCTGGTGTCGGATGATTACTTCAAAAACATTTATCCCAGTTTTGTTTACGATACCCTGTCTAAGGGATTTAACCTTCAACTTTCCAGGCGGCCTCAGAATAATTTTCAAGTAGACTTTGGCGGAGTTATCGCCACCAGGAATATTAGCAACATTTTTCTGGGATTGAATTATTACCATTTCAACAGGGTCTTGATTCATACTCAGGCCAATTTTTACGCTGGAAATTTTTACAAGGCCGCGCAACTAAAAGCCCGTATCGACTTTCCTAACTTTGGTCAATTTTACATTGAGCCGGAAGCCACATTTAATAATTGGAATTATTACGAAGGGAGTGATATCATCAAGAAGTACGCACCCACGGTACTCAATCGCATTGATCGAAAACTGGGATTGTCGATTGGCATTCCGGTAGGAAAAAAATACAAGATGGCACTCAACGGCGCATACATCAACAACCGGGATCAATACATCGATTTAGATACATTTCTTTCAACAGACACGCTTGACCAGTTGAGCATTAATGGTGCGAGACTTGGCTTCGCGATAACAACCAGTACGTTAAACCGAAAACAATATGCTTCGGAAGGTAAATCATTCCAATTTTCTTGTGATTGGTTTAATATCATAGAAGACTTTGTTCCCGGGACCACTTCGAAGAAAAAATTGAATGAAGAACATGGTCGGACCTGGTTTAGGGGCCGGATAATTTTAGAGCAATACATAAAAAAAGGATTTTATAGTTCGGGCTTTTACCTGGATGCCGTGGTTTCTAATCAGCCCGTTTTTTCTAATTATTCAGGGACCATTATCAACGCTACCGCATTTAATCCAATCCAGGATAGCCGAACTTTATTGCTCCAGAATTTCCGGGCATTTAACTATGTCGCCGGTGGATGGAGAAATGTTTTTGAGATTCGGAAAAATCTTGACTTTCGGTTGGAGGGATATTTATTCAAACCATTTGGAGCAATCATGAAAGGGCTTAATCAGGAAGCCATCCTGGATAGAAATTTTGATCAGATATTTTTTGCGGGTACTGCCGGACTGGTCCTTCACTCAACGGTGGGCCCGGTGAGCCTGAGTGTCAACTATTATGACGACAAAAAGACCCCGCTGGGTGTTTTGCTTCATGTAGGGTTTTTGCTGTTCAATAAGACTTCCTTCGAGTAAACACACTGATTTTTATGGAGTTTGCCAAAATTGTGATAAGGGTTTATCGTGTAATATTTTCGGCTTTTTTAAATTTTAACTACTTTTAGCACTTAAGTTAATTGTCCTTTAATCGTCAACCTCCCGGGTCAACTCCATGAAGAAATCATTGCTAGTTCTCTCCTTCGCCTGTATTGGCGCTTTTTCTTTCGGCCAGCAAGTACAATGGGCTTCCAAAGTGATCGAATTCTCTTCAGAACTCACTCCGGTTCAATATTCTGCTCAACAGGCACTGGGTAAACCCAACGTCCTTCCTGCAGGCGGACAAAACCCAAATGCATGGACCCCTGATAAACCCAAAAGGACAGAATTCATAAAACTGGGCTATGCGAATCCGATTCAAATCCGGCAAATTGCAATCGCCGAATCGTATAATCCCAGCGCACTTTTTAAGGTATTTATTTATGACGAAGCAGGTAAGGAGTATTTGATACACACCTTAAATCCGACAGCCATTCCAAAAAAAGCTTTGCTGCGCAATATTTTTGTTGAGAAAACTCCCTACAGGGTTGCCGCTGTGAAGTTGGAATTTGACGGCAAGGCCCTGCCGGATTATTTTTCGCTTGATGCAGTAGCCATCTCAGATTCCGGCTATCCGATTATCGCCGATATCGATTTACCCGATTTGTTAAGCAAAGGACTTGTGGTTGAACAATTGGACAAGAATGTCAACAGTGAATACAGTGAGTTAAATCCGCTGCTTTCCCCGGATGGCAAGACACTTTACTTCAGCAGAAAAAACCATCCGGAAAATGTTGGGGGAGTGAACGACAAAGAAGATATATGGTTTTCTGAATTAGGTCAGGATGGCAAATGGACGCTGGCAAAAAACATGGGCCCTAAATTCAATAATGAATATCCAAACTTTGTCAATGCAGTCAGTGCTGCCACACCCGATGGGAAATCAGTGCTGCTCGTGTTGGGCAACCGGTATGAGAACAAAGGCAAGATGCTGGCGGGGGTATCCATCAGCGATAATATCGGAGGTTCCTGGACAACGCCTAAACCGTTGAAGATTGAGGATGACTATAATTTTAACGAAAAGGCCAATTACTTTTTGACCAATACGCGCAAAGCATTATTGATGTCCATTGAGCGCGAAGATTCTCATGGAGGACGCGATCTGTATGTCAGTTTTGCCAAGAGCGACAGCATCTGGTCAAAACCACTGAATCTGGGCGCTGTGGTAAATTCTGCGGGTGAAGAAACCGCTCCTTTTCTTGCGGCAGACGACAAAACACTTTACTTCTCTTCCAATGGATTTAGCGGATTCGGGGGAGCAGACGTGTACATTTCAAGACGCCTTGATGATACCTGGACCAATTGGTCCACTCCCGAAAATATGGGTCCAGATATTAATTCAAAGTTGGATGATCTGTTCTTTAATATTCCTTCAACCAGCGATTATGCTTATTATTCAAGGGGTGTTACGGAAGACAACATTGATATCTACCGCGTAAAGATGCCGTTGTTCCAAAGTCCTGAACCCATCATTGTTGTAAAAGGAAAACTGATTGACGCCAAGACCGGCAAACCCATCGGCGCTAAAATTATTTATGAAGAATTGCCCAGTGGTAAAGAAGTGGGGATTGCTCATTCCAATCCTGAAACCGGCGAATACGAAATCCATTTGCCAGGTGGAAAATTATATGGATTCCGCGCAGAAGCCGATGGTCATATCTCCGAAAATCAAAATCTGGATTTGCGCAATTACAAGAAGGATGGTGTGATTGAAACAGATATCAGGCTCGCCCCGATCGAGGTCGCCGCCATTGAAGAGAATACAAAAATCGTATTGAACAATATATTCTTTGATTTTGACCGCTTTACTTTAAAACCCGAATCATTCCCTGAACTTAACCGAATCGTTACCATGATGAATGAAAAACCGGGGATGCAAGTTGAATTGGCTGGCCATACCGATCCGGTTGGATCAGATCAATACAATATGGTACTTTCAGAGCGAAGGGCTAAGGCAGTGGGAAAATTTCTGGTCGAAAAAGGGATCGTTCAAAATCGAATAATCATTACCTTCTTTGGCGAGACCAAGTTGGTGGATAAGAGCAATACCAAAGCGGGTAACGAGAAAAACCGCAGGGTGGAATTTAAGATTCTTAAACTATAAACTTGAGTTTTTCAAACACCATGAAGAAGACATTCCTGTTCGTTTTGACGTTGGTCACTTTGGTTTATGCCGCAGTTGCTCAAACCGCCGGTACAGATACACTCATCTATGCCGAAGGTAAGATCATCAATGCCACAACCAAAGAGCCAGTGGCTGCGCGCATTTCCTATCAGAGCTTGCCTTATGGGAGCAAGGTGGGATTTCTTTCGGGAAGCTCGTTTTCATTTCCTTTGTACGACCATGAGAAATATTCGATTCTTGTAGAAGCAAACGGCTTTGCTCCTTCCAAGTATATGCTTGATCCGGCGACAGCCAATGGTGAACGGAAGGTCTTGCAGGATATTGAATTGGGCTTGCCCTCGAGCGCTTCAACCCATGCGGAAACCACCCATACGGTGGGGAAAGTTATGCGACTTGACAATCTGGGTTTTCAGGTGGGCAACGCCCTCATTTCAGCGGATTCGTATTCCGAACTTGATCAGGTTGCTAAAATGCTTGAGGATAATCCAAGGATGGTAATTCAATTGGAAGGTCACACGGATGTAAAAGGCGACCCAAAGAAGAATCTCGAACTTTCAAAGGAACGTGTCGAAGCAGTTCGCAATTACCTTATGTCCAAAGGAGTTGTCAAGACCAAAGTGAAAACAAAGGCTTATGGCGGAACTATGCCGCTCACCCGCGAGAATACCGAAGATGCCCATAAGTTAAACCGAAGAGTGGAAGTTCGGATACTTCAAAACTAACGTGAGGCCAGCACGGCCGGTCTGAGATTTTTCACCTGGTCGGCAATCCTTTGTTTTGTTGCCCCGTCTAATTTACTGGCGGCAACAGATTCTAAAAAAATAGAACTGAATTCAGTGATACGCGGTGTGTCGTACACAGATTGTGCCTTGGAAAGAAATTCCGCACATTTTTCGAAGGTCCCGGCATTATAAGCCTTTACAGCCTGGTTGAAGTAGAGCAATCCGGGAAGTTGGTTTTGACTCACTTCATGATACAAATCAAAGTGGTAGTAGTAAATTTTTGCATTGTCATGGGAACGATGTGTGGCGCTCTGGCGATAGGTTCCAATCCGCTCACGGATCTCGTTGGTACTCCTGACAAATCCATTGAGCCGATCTGTGGTCTCCAGCAATACTTCTCCCTTTGAGGTATTTACGAGCAGAAAAATATGGTAATTGGTTTCTATAATGCTGTATTTGAAATTCAATTGATTCAGGACTATAGAATATAGGGATGTGGCCGTGAGGCAATCGTATTTTCCAGATGTAAAAAGTTCGCTAAACTCAGAATAGGAATCGTACCGACTCAGAAAAGTTTTTTGCGTTTGATTAAATACTCTTTTGAGAAAAGCAATTTCTGATTTTCCCTTTTTGTTTTTTAGTTGTTGAACAAGGCCATAGAGTTGGCTTTCGGCATGGCGGATATTTTGCGAAGAGGAACTGACCATCAAACCACCCAGGACAGAATTATCCTGACCGTTACCCATCAACGGAATGGCAAGAAGTAAGATGACTAATTTTTTCAAAGGTTACCCAAAGGTTACCAACATGCTATCAAAGTTAACATTTTGGTAACATGAGTCAAGAATCCTTAACATAGGCTTAACATTGGATTGTCTTAGAGAAATTTAGATACCTTTAAAATATGGCGCTTAGGATAGAATTTATGGATGAAAAGGAGGATCAGGCCGCCTTTGAACGGGTTGACTCAATCGTTTGCTTCTGGATGCAGTGCAACGGGGTGCGACAAAGGAAATGAGCGGACCCGTAAATCAGGAGACCCTATTTATCCATCCCATGAGCGAATATGCCCGACCGTATTTGCGGTACCCACCGTATTGAGGCGAAGATGAAAGGTATTGTAGATTTTCTCCTTCGCTGGTTTTGATCCTGATTCGGGTCGTGTTCATTTGCCATATACGGTTATGGCTGATTAAGTTTAGTAGTTTTGCATAGTTTTGCCTTTCCTCAATCTTTGGTTTATGAAAGTGTTAAAAAAAATTCTGATTGGTCTATTTATCGTGGTTCTTCTGGTCGTTGCTGCGGCAGTGATCATTCCGGTTGTCTTTAGGGATGACATCAAGGCGGCCATAGACAAAGAGATCGCAAAGAAGATCAATGCAGACGTGATCTTTGACGTAAAGAATTTTAGTCTTACGGTGTTCCGGCATTTTCCCAACATCACGACTGAAGTAAAAGAACTTGGTGTTTTCAACCGTGCTCCTTTTCAAGGAGTTCATCTGTTTGTAATTGAACGAATGGATGTGGAGGTAAATCTCTTTGATGTGTTATTTGGTCACCAGTTGCGCGTTAAGGGAATCACCTTAATTCGTCCTCAAATTAATATTCATGTGATGAAGGATGGTCGGGCGAATTACAACATCACTTTCCCGTCGACGGATACGATATTATCCAAAAGTCAGGAACCTGCACAGTTTTCTTTTGGAATTGATCATTGGGAAATTGTGGATGGCGAAGTTGTTTATGATGATCAATCGCTGACCTACTATTTATCGCTGAAGGGATTAAATCACTCCGGTAGCGGGGACTTTACCCAGGATGTTTTTGATCTGAAGACACACACTGTCGCCGATACAGTCAGTTCATCGTTTGGCGCAATGGAATTGCTGACGAATAAGAAGGTAGCTATTGATGCCACGATATCGATCAGTGAAAAGATGACGAAATACACTTTCAAGGAAAACCTCGTCAAAGTAAATGATTTTGGCATGAGCTGTGAAGGATGGTTCAAAATGAATATGGCTGACTATAGCATGGACCTGGCATTTAGAAGCCCCGAGAATTCTTTCAAGAGCCTGCTTTCACTGGCACCCGGAATCTATTCAAAAGATTTTTCTAAAATCGAAACCCAGGGTGAACTTTCATTTTCGGGATTGGCGAAAGGCACTTATAGCGACAAGCAAATTCCGGCCTTTACGGTAGAGATGAAAGTAAGCAATGGCATGTTCAAATATCCGGAGCTCCCCACTTCCGTCAGCAACATCAATATGGATTTGCGCGTTGACAACAAAGATGGTGTTCTGAAGAACACCGTTGTGGACCTCAAAAAATTGCATTTGGATTTTGGATCCAATCCCGTGGATGCCCGGCTGCTGATTCAAAATCTGAGGGACTATAGAATAGATGCGAATTTGAAAGCCAAATTGAACCTGGCAGAATTAAACAAAATGTTTCCTATGAAGGGCCTGGAGATGCGGGGTATATATTCGGTCAACGCCTCCGTCCAGGGAGTGTATGATAGCTTGAGAAAAGTGATTCCCGGCATTGACGCTACCATGTCGCTCACTGACGGATATGTCAAATCCTCCCAATTTCCATTGCCATTGGAAGACCTTAAATTTAATTCTTCGATCAAAAACACTTCCGGAAAAATGGCCGAAACAACGATCGCGGTGAATGACTTTTCGATGTTGCTGGATAAAGAGAAACTGACCGCAAGCATAGTCCTTCGAAACCTCGATGACTATACCTGGGATTTGAAAGCCAGCGGGGATGTGGACCTTGAGAAGATGACTAAAATCTTTCCGCTTGACGGCATGAGTTTGTCAGGAAACGTTAAGGCGGACCTGGAAACGAAAGGCAAAATGTCGGATGTCAAGGCTAAACGCTATGACCGCCTGCCGACCAGTGGGACGGCTTCACTCAAGGATTTCAAGTTTAAGTCGAAATCAGTAGCGTATGTCATCGTGTTGAATCAGGCGGATGTAGCCTTTGATCCCAAGAAAATAGAATTGAAACGGATGACCGGAACCATTGGCAAAAGCGATTTCGATGTAAAGGGATTGGTCACCAACTACCTGGGTTATGTACTCAATAATGAAACCATCAATGGAACGGTCGCCTTCAAATCCAGTGTCTTCGATTTGAATGAGTTCATGACGTCATCTCCAACCGAAGCAACAACAACTGACACGGCAGCGCTTCGTGTTATTAAAGTTCCAAACAACATTGACTTTGCCTTTAACGCATCAATCAAGACGGTAAAGATGATGGAATATACAATGGCCAACGCCTCGGGTGTTATCCTGGTGAAAGACGGTGTGGCCAATTTGAATGGGATTAAATTCACTCTGTTGGGTGGAGCCTTTGGAGTAAATGGGACATACAATACAAAAGACATGAACCATCCGAAATACGATTTCGGATTGAAAATTGATAACCTGTCTTTCCGAGAGGCAGCAAACTCGTTTTCTCTTGTGAAGACATTTGCCCCCGTAGCGGGATTAGTCAATGGGAAGTTTGGTGTTGATTTTAAAATTAATGGCGAGCTCAAACAAAACATGACGCTTAATCTGCCTACGGTGAACGGGGCAGGATTAATCACCATTGGTGACGCTTCGGTAACCCAATCGACATTGATTTCCGGAATTACAGCGCTCACCAAACTTGATAATACCGACAACGTGTCGCTTCAGAATGTGCGCATATCGGCATCCATTGCAAATGGCAAGTTGAGTGTAAAACCGTTTGATGTCAAGTTTGGAAATTACAAAACAACGATTGCTGGAAGCACCGGGCTGGATGGGGCAATTGATTATTCGTTGAAGATGAATGTGCCGGCGGGCAAACTGGGCTCCCAACTGCAGGGATTTGTAAATCAGTACGCAGGCACCAATAATTCCACTTCAGAAATTCCGGTAACCATTGGACTGGGGGGAACTTATGATAAGCCAAAGACAACCCTCGTAACCCAGGAGCAGAAGCAACAGGTAAAGGAAGCGGTAACCAAAGTGGCGGAACAAAAAGGAAAAGAGGCCATACAAAATGCAGTAAAGGGAACGCAGGCGGAGCAAGCGGTAAAGGATCTACTGGAGAGTCAAAAAGCAGATCCGACTACCGGCAAGGACACCGCAAAAGCAAAACCCGTGGATCCAGTGAATCAGCTGTTGCAAAACAAATTGCAGAACTTGCTAAAGAAGAAAAAGAATTAATGCGGGGACACGGAGTGCAATTACTTTACTTTTCTTAACTCGGTTCCGGTGAAATACCCCTCTTTGATGAGCTCCAATAATTGAACCGGGGTAGGGTTGATTTGGTAAAACGTATCATCCTTCTTTTTGACTTCTGTCAGTTTCATTTTCTTGGACAACTTTCGAATCATCTCCTTTCGTTTGGAATCGTCCTGGATATCAATAGAAAGAAATTCTACCGATCCGGAAGGTTTTTGTCGCACCAGTCGAAGTACCCATTGGTCCCCGGATTTGAAATTAACAAAATAGTTATTCTGGTAGAATTTTAGAACGAGGCTATCACTTAATACGCCCCGACCTAGCCAATCCTTATCGTCTTTATCTTTGAAATGGTATCCCCATGATTCAATGATCAGCGTATCTGCTTTTTCGCCAGTGGTCTGATCGTAAGAATAATACACTCCCCGCAATGAAGCAGGGACTTCCTTTATGGCCGGAACGCCAACAGGTTGCGGTTCCCGAAAGGAAACTTCCTTGCAGGAATACAACAATAAAGACCAGAAAATGACCGGAAAAAGGACTTTCATTTTTTTTGACTGATGAAGTTATTCATTTAAACGACAGAAGTACAATGCGCGATATGAAAAAAAGCAAAATATATTTAGGAGGAGGCGTGTTGCAAAAGCCCCACCCCGGGCTATTTTTTTCTGACCTTCTTTTTGGGCACTTTCCCGATTCGGGGATCACCGTTCAATATCAGTTCGCAGATACGGGCTACTGATTCCTCAAAATCATCAGCATCGTCAGGAAGGTTCTGCCAACTTGTGGTGACGCTTCCAAAAAGCCCGATGGACCGGAGCGAAGGAAATTCTTTTTTCAGGCTTGAACGATGTTCGGGGTTGGCAGCCACCCATACTCCATTGTCCTCTTCAAAATCCTTTTTCTTCCTGACCATCACAACAATTTTTTCTCCAATATAAATGCCGTGGCAACCAAACATGGGCCGGGTGTGGGGATGAGCCCGCGTAAGGGCTTCCAGTACAAATTCAAATGGAATTTTATTCATTTCTTTATTCAATTCATCGACCATTCCTTTGTACCATCCAAGATACATCCTCCGTTTTTTCTTACCTTCGTTCTTCATAAAAACTTTTTATCGGTCAGCGAATTGCCCCTTGGATTTCGGGATAGAAATCGTTTCGAATTAGAATAATCGTTTTGAGATTGCGTCTATGGAGTTACGCGGTCGTTGTACTTATTCCTGGAAATCATGATTCTACTGCTCGCATTGGTCGTTGCCTTTTTGGTCTTAGTGTTCTTATTTGGCTATTTAATTTCTGCTCCTAAATACAAGGGCCCGGTTACGGATCACTTTGACGGCAAGCGGTTTATCAATCCCGGAAGCGTAAAAGCGAAAGGTTTGGGTGAAGTACTTAAATGGATGGTGGGTAGAAAGCTGGGTGAATGGAAGGAAAGAAAAGATATTGCCTTTGGAGAAAACCCGGTGGAGAAAGTCAACGATGGAATAAGAATAACTTTTGTCAATCATTCAACTTTCCTGATTCAAGTAGATGGCCTGAATATCATTACGGACCCGGTCTGGAGTAAGCGGACCAGCCCGGTGGAATGGGCGGGTCCGAAGCGGATGCGCCCACCCGGAATCAGCCTGGATGCCTTGCCAAAAATCGATTTGATGTTGTTGAGTCACAATCATTGGGATCATTTGGATATCAAGACTGTTAAAAAAATAAATGAAGTGCACCACCCAAAGATCGTAACACCACTGGGTGTCAAGGCATTTTTAGAACAAGAAGGAGTTTTGGGTTCGGAAGAAATCGATTGGTGGCAGGAAGCAGTGTTCAATAATTCAATGCGGATTCATGCAGTGCCTGCGCAGCATTTTTCAGGGAGGGGTATATTTGACCGCGATGGGACATTGTGGTGTGGCTATGTCATCAAACGGGCTGGTGGAAACATTTATTTTGTGGGTGACACGGGTTACAATCCAACAACATTCAAGGAAATCGGTGATCGTTGTGGTCCGATGGAAGTAGCCCTGGTACCGATTGGTGCATTCAAACCACAATGGTTCATGTCGCCCATTCATTGTTCACCGGAGGAAGCGGTCAAAATCCATCAGGACATCAAAACGAAAATCTCAATCGCTACGCACTTTGGAACATTTCCCTTGGCCGATGACGCGGAGAATGAGCCGGTTGACGAATTAAAAAAAGCGATTGAAAAATCCGGAATTGATGCGGCCTCTTTTGTTGCTATGAAGGAAGGAGTACCGCTTGACTTTTAGAAGATCATTAAAAATTCGTTCGATGTAATCCGTATCTTCAAGTTCTCATGAACTTCGATTACATCATTATTGGTGCCGGTTCGGCCGGGTGTGTGCTGGCCAATCGCCTGACTGAAAACCCGGGGAATTCAGTTCTACTGGTTGAGGCGGGTGGCAAAGACACCCGGATGGAAATCCATATCCCCGGAGGTTACATGAAGTTGCACAAAAGCAATGTGGACTGGAATTGTTTCTGGACCGTTCCACAACCTCATTTGCAGAACAGAAAAATCTATCATCCACGCGGAAAGGTTTTAGGGGGAAGCAGTTCTACAAATGCCATGGCCTATATCCGCGGACAGCGCGAAGATTATGATCATTGGAAAATGCTTGGCAACCTGGGCTGGGGCTATGATGATGTGTTGCCGTATTTTAAGAAATCGGAAAACAATGAGCAGTTTGAAAGTAAATATCATGCCCGGGGCGGTCCTTTGAATGTTACCGTTGCACAACACTTTAAAACGCCGATGGCTAAAGCGTTTATACAAGCTTGCGTTGAATGTGGGATACCGGAATCACAAGATTTCAACGGTGAGAAACAGGAAGGTGCGGGGATGTTTCAATACACCATCAAGGATTTTAAGCGCTGTAGTACCGCCAGGGCATTTCTTTTACCGGCGATGGGGCGTCCCAATCTTAAAATAATTACGGGCGCTTTTACAAAACAAATCATCATTGAAAATGATATAGCAAAGGGTGTAGAGATTGCGATCGGGAACAGCACTCAGAAATGGTTTGCCAAAAAGGAAGTCATTCTTTCTGCCGGAGCTTTTTTATCTCCGCACCTGTTAATGCTCTCCGGCATTGGGCCCGCCGACCTTTTAATGAAAGTAGGGATTGTTGTAAAAAAAGACTTGCCGGGTGTGGGGAGGAATCTCCAGGATCACCTGATGTATCCCGTAAGCAGTTTGTGTAACAGCCCTGTCACTAATAATCACTATTTGCCTTTGCACCGTCAAGCTGCCGCGCTTATCCGATATTTTCTTTTTAAAGATGGTCCGCTGACAATCGGACCGCTGGAGGCAAATGCATTCATAAAATCTTCTCACGGATTGGATCGGCCGGATGTGCAGTTTCAATTTACACCTACACATGCCGGGAACGATTACACCGCCAGCATGTATGACTTGAATTCATTACCGCGAACGGATGGCTATACTATTTTACCCACTCAAGTGCGACCGGAAAGCAGGGGTGAAGTTGGGATCTCTTCAAAGGATCCTTTTTCCGTGCCAGTGATAAATCCTAACTATCTGTCTGCAGAGAAAGACAGGGTCACCATGGTAAAAGCCGGACGCAAAGCATTTGAGGTGTTGGAATCAAATGCTTTTAGTTCTCTTCGGATTAAAACGCATTGTCCGGCACTTCATGATTCGGATGAAGCGTGGCTTGATCACATAGAACGCAGTGCGGAATGTGTATATCATCCCGTCGGCTCATGCAAGATGGGAAAAGATGAAATGGCAGTGGTTGATGCTGCATTGAAAGTAAAAGGGATTTACAACCTCCGGGTAGTCGATGCCTCCGTCATGCCGACGCTCACGAGTGGCAACACGAATGCGCCGGTAATCATGATTGCAGAAAAAGCCAGCGATTTGATCCGACGCGACGACCATTAATCTCACCTTAGGACGTCTCAAAAATGGTAATTATTTGAACTTTGTTGAAATGCTTATATTTGCATTTCGAAATGATAACGAAAACTTCCCATAAGGTTCTCCTGCTGCTCTTGTTGGTATCCTGCTTTACCTTCATTCGGGTATTGGCTCCATTGAAATCAAGTCCAGAGAAACAGGCTTCAGAGCAAGGGATCACCCCATTTGATCAGGATATTCCGACCAATTCTGAAGATCAGGATGATTCCGATGCTCCAGGAGATAATGAAGCGAATGAAGCGCTGATCTTAGAAAACGACTATTTATCGGAGTCCGTTTCTGCTCCAAAGCAATTGTTGCCCGAGCCGGTGGATCTATTTAGAGAACGCTACCTGGAAATCACCACACCACCACCAAGAGCATAGGGTTGTCTTATTTCCAAGACCTCCAGGGCTGAGCCCATTTCATTTTCTACATTTTATCATGATGACCGGTCGGGATTTCATTCCGATTTGTACTTTTATTAACCATCATTTACAATGAACATTAAGGATATTATAAAATATGATTTGCCCGCTTCACTGGTTGTTTTCCTGGTAGCCTTACCGCTTTGTTTGGGCGTTGCATTGGCGTCAGGAGCACCTCTTTTTTCGGGGGTGGTGGCCGGCATAGTGGGTGGAATTGTGGCCGGATCACTCAGTGCATCGCCACTCAGCGTGAGTGGACCTGCCGCGGGTTTGACTACTATTGTTTTTTTGGCTATTTCAAAGTTGGGTTCTTATGAAGCTTTTCTACTCAGTGTTGTTCTAGCTGGGGTGATTCAGGTTGCTTTAGGATTTATGAGAGCAGGTTCCGTTGGCAACTTTTTCCCTGCATCAGTAGTCAAAGGTATGCTTGCTGCAATTGGAATAATTCTAATTCTTAAACAATTTCCACATGCTGTTGGATACGATTTGGATTTTGAAGGCGATGAAAGTTTTATCCAGGGAGATGGGCAAAATACTTTCTCGGAAATATCGCGCGCGCTGAGTTCGTTGACGCCAGGAGCGATTGTAATTAGTCTGGTTTCCTTCATGCTCCTTTTTTTATGGGAAAAGCCGGTGGTAGAAAAACACAAGGTTTTCGGGTTACTTCCTTCTCCATTGGTCATCGTTGCCGTAGGCATTTTCCTGAATTGGTTATTTATCCACTACATTCCAATCCTTGAGATAGAGGAGAAGCATCGCGTTTCCGTTCCACTCCTATCGGCAGCACAAGGGTTGTCCTCTTTTTTTGCGTTTCCGGATTTTTCACTATGGCGTGACCCCCGGATTTATACCACCGCGTTGACCATCGCCATCGTGGCCAGTCTGGAAACTCTGCTCAGCATAGAGGCATGCGATAAACTGGATCCCTATCGGCGGATTACACCGCTCAATAGAGAATTGAAAGCCCAGGGCATGGCGAATACCGTTTCCGGATTATTGGGAGGGTTGCCGATTACATCGGTCGTCGTCCGGAGTTCGGCTAATATTAACGCCGGGGCAAAAACAAAAGCCTCAACCATTGCGCACGGTGTTATTCTGCTTCTCTCTATCGTACTCATTCCGGAAATACTCCGACTTATTCCCCTCGCTTGTCTGGCCGGATTGCTCATTTTTGTCGGATACAAACTTGTTAAGCCTGAGCTCATACGGGAGATGTACCAAAAAGGAATTACGCAGTTTCTTCCTTTTATGGTAACGATTGTAGCCGTGGTTTTCACGGATCTTCTACAAGGCGTGTTCTGTGGCATTCTTGTAGCCGTGTTCTTTATCCTGAAAACAAATTTTCGGCAAAGTATTATTCTGGTAAATAATGGGAGTGGTTTTCTGTTGAAATTTACCAAGGACGTTTCTTTTTTGAATAAGTCAACCTTGCGAAACATGTTTCAAAAAATACCACCCTATGCAACGATGGTCATTGATGGATCTGATTCTCAGTTTATTGATCATGATATAAAAGAAACCATTGTTGATTTCATAGCGTCCTGTAAGGCCAACAACATTTTGGTAGAACTTAAAAATATTTCTTTAACGAAATAAACCGTTATCTATGGAACACATCGAGCAAATTTTATTACAAAATAAGGCTTGGGTCGAACAGAAAAACATGGAAGATGCCGACTTCTTCCGCCGTTTATCAAAAGACCAAACTCCTCACTTCTTGTGGATCGGTTGCTCCGACAGTCGCGTGCCGGCCAATGAAATCACTGCCACCGACCCGGGAGAAATGTTTGTACACCGTAACATTGCCAATATGGTGGTGCACACCGATATGAGTATGCTGAGCGTGCTCGACTATGCCGTGAACGTACTGCAGGTGCCCCATGTTATTGTTTGTGGTCACTATGGTTGTGGCGGCGTGAAAGCCGCTATGGGTGACAAACAATTTGGACTGATTGATAACTGGATCCGGCACATTAAGGATGTCTACCGTCTCCATCAGGATGAACTGGATGCCATTGAGGATGCGGGGCAAAGGGAAAATCGGTTTATCGAACTCAACGTAATCGAGCAGGTCCACGATCTGACAAAAACGTCTATTATTCAGAACGCGTGGACTACGCGCAAGAGCCCGTTTGTTCATGGTTGGGTGTATGACATCCGCACGGGGCTGATCAAAGACCTGCAAGTGACCGCGCGAAACAACAGCGAAACAAAGGATAAGTATAAATACAAGTACAAAGCCATTCTGGAAGGCAAGTAAGATCATGATCTACGATTGGAATAAAAACTGGAGAGGAGATTTTTTTGGGGGACTGAGTACAGCGATTGTAGCCTTGCCGCTTGCGATGGCATTTGGTGTTGAGTCTGGTTTGGGCGCAGCGGCTGGGTTGATCGGTGCGTTTGTCTTGTGTAGTGTTGCATCTTTTTTTGGAGGAACTCCGCTGCTGGTGAGTGGGCCGACCGGCCCGATGACCGTCATCTCTTCAATCATTATTGCCAATGCACTCGAAACGACGACGACGGCCGAAGAAGGTCTGAGCACTATTTTTGTCATCTTCTTTTTGGCCGGAGTGCTACAAGTGGTGATGGGTCTTTTGCGAATAGGCCAATACATTCGATTTGTTCCTTATCCACTTATATCCGGATTCATGAGCAGTGTAGGAATTCTCATGGTCACACTTCAAATTTTCCCTTTGTTGGGCGAGCCGACCAAGATGCATCTGTTGTCGGTGATTGGCGGAATGGGTGCTGCGCTTGCTGCTGTCAATTGGGCTGCACTGGCACTTGGTCTACTCACGATTCTGACGATTTATCTCTTTCCAAAAATAACCAGGGCAGTTCCCTCCACGTTGATTGCTTTGATACTCGTATCCGGTATTGCTTATTTTTTGCCATGGAAGGTGCCGGTTATCGGGGATATTCCCAACGAATGGATGGAATGGAAATGGAGCCACTTCCCGGCGCTTGATCATGCCGCGTGGAAGGAGGTATTGATTCCTTCCTTCACGCTTGCGTTGGTGGGGTCCGTTGACACTTTGCTTACAGCGTTGGTAGCCGATATGATGACCAACGCACAACACCGGAGTAACCGGGAATTAATTGGACAAGGCATCGGGAATATGTTTTCGGCACTGGCCGGCGGATTGCCAGGGTCGGGAGCAACCCTTCGAACGATTCTGAATGTACGGTCGGGGGCAAAAACAAGGTGGTCCGCGCAAATCCACAGTGTTTTTCTGCTACTTGTCTTGTTAGAGGTGAGTCAACTTATTTCGCAAATTCCCCTTGCTGTCCTGGCCGGAATTCTCATAACCGTCGGACTCAGGATCATTGATTACAAAGGACTCGGTGACTTATTCAAAATTCCGCGCACCGATGCCGTGATCATGTTGTCTGTGATGTTCCTGGCATTATTTTTTGGGTTGTTAACTGCTTTTGCCGTGGGAATTGTTCTGGCCTCGCTGTTCTTTGTTAAAAAGATGGCGGATAAAAACACCACGCAATCCGAGACGGTACTGCTGCGGTCGCAAATGGATAAAGACCGTACAGGCCTGAATCCTGCCTACTCAGATCGCGAAGTATATATTCAGGAATTTACGGGGCCTTTGTTCTTTGGGTTTGCTTCTTACTTTAAAGAAGCTTTCCGTGAACTGCCCCATATGCGCGCGGTAATCTTCAGAATGGACAAGGTTCCGTTCATTGATCAAAGTGGTTTGTATGGATTACAGGAAGTGCTTCAAAAATTAAGAAACAGAAAAATAATTATTTTGATCACCGGACTTCAAAATGAACCAGAGGAACACCTGCGCACCATGAATATCATCCCCGGGATTGTGAAAGAAGAATGGGTATTTCGTTCCTTCGCGCATGGCGCCGATTGGCTTTCCCGTTATCTGAAATCAAATCCCTGCGGTAGCCTAAGTAAAATTGATTTACAAAAGAATCTTGACCTGGACCATTTGAAAGACAGGCTAAATTGAGAATAGGGTAGTGTTGTTCCAACTAATACAACCTATTAAGGGTCGAAAAATGTCGAAAAATCATTTTGTTGGAACGAGCACTGTGCCCCAATATTTTTATCTTTTAATAATTGGTGGGCACTAGTCAGACGTGATGGTCAATTCAAAATTGAACGTGCTCCCTTTGCCCACTTCGCTCTCAACCCAAATCTTTCCGCCTTGCGTTGTGATGAAGTCTTTGGAAATGGCCAAACCCAATCCAGTTCCGGAACGGGCCGGGTCGCTTTCCGGAATTTTGTAGAACTTATCAAAAACGTGATCCCGGTGTTTCAATTCAATTCCTTTTCCAAAATCCCGTACGGAGAATACAACCTTTCCATTGTCTCTTCTTGCACGGAGGAGTACACTTGATTTCTCAGGGCTATAATGAATGGCATTCGAAAGGAAATTAACCAGCACCCAGGAAGTTTTTTCAAGGTCGGCTTTGATGAGCGGCAGGTTTTCAGGACAACTCACTTCAATGTTAATCTGCTTTTGGTCTGCCTGAAATTTGAGCGCCCTGAATGCATAGTCAACAATTTGTCTCGGTGCGAGAGACTCATATTGCATCTGGATCGTACCACTTTCAACCTGCGCAAGGTCGAGGAGTTCTCCGGTGATTTTCAGCAGCCGGTTTGTTTCTTCGTTGACGGTCCTGATGATTTTCTTTTGTTCTTCGTTGAGCGTCCCGATCCGGTCGTCCTCAAGCAATTGAGAACACATCTGGATCGATGCGATGGGAGTCTTCAACTCGTGTGAAACCGTGGCAATAAAGTTGGTTTTGGCAAGATCGAGTTCCTTGAATTCAGTCACATTTTTGAGGATGATCACGAAACCGATGGAGATACCCTTTTTTTCTCCCGTGGGAACCGTTGTTATTCTCAGGGTTTCTTTGGTAAAGTAGGACTCCTTGCTGTCGCTGAAGATCTTCAAATAAGGTGGGTCCTCATCACCGTGAAGTATTTTTCCTTCCATAATATCCTTAATGAGCGAGCGGAGCAAATCGTTTCTCACAGCTACATCCGGAGCATATTGGCCCACAAGGTCCGATGTCTCAATACCTAGAATTTTGATGGCTTCGCTGTTGGCAAAAAGAATCTTTTTCTTTTCGTCCAGCCCGATAATGGGATCGTTCATCTTGTTGATGATCGTATCAATTCTTCTTTTTTCGAAAAGGATCTGGGCCAGGTTGCTATGCTCGTATTCATCCAGTTTTTGTGCCATGCTGTTGAAGGCATCCGCCAACTCGCCAAACTCGTCCCCGGATTCAAAGTGGAGACGTTCGTCATAGTTTTTATTGGATATCTCCTGGATCCCCACAGTAAGGTCCCGGATGGGGTTGGCGATGTAACCGGGAAAATTGACAATAAAGGCAAAGGTGATGATGAAGCAAATTGATCCGATGATGCCAATGTACAGCAAGGCCTTGTCTGCTGTGTCCTGGGCTACATTGTTCTTGCGGAAGCTGGCTTCCATGTTGACGCGTGTAATCTCGTATAAGGTTGCCCGAATGGAGCGAAGGACACTGCTATCGGAGGGGTTACTTCGGAGCTTGTCAAACTGGTCTCGCAATAATTTGGTGAGTTCGGGCTCCCCTGGTTCAGTGATATTATTCTCCTGGCCTTTCAGGTTTTTTTCGATCGCCTCAAAGCTTTTTTCGTCAAGGGCGCGTGATATATTCTGGATGTAATCGATGCTTTCATAGTTGTCTTTGAGAATCGCCTTCGAATCGCTGGACAGGGCATAGAGGTAATAGGCACTGAGGGCTCCAACCAGGACGGCCATCCCGAAAAGGAAGGCAAGGCCTAAAGTCAGTTTGGTTTTGATAGGAATATGGATCATGAAAGGATGACTAAATCAATGTCTGATGATGATAATTTATTCAACAACTTGTTGAATAGGCTAGTACTTAAGATTACGCGGAAGATATTCATATGAGGTCTTCCGATGCAAATGGTCGTGATCCTGTTTTGTTCGGCTGCCAGCAAGATGCCTGTAACTACCTGATCACTTTTGATCCGGATGACTTCAGCGCCGAGCTCGGTGGCCAACTTGAAATTGTTAATCAGGTGGCGCTGTTTTGCCAGGTTTATTGTGTCCGGATCCTCCAAGGGGGTTTGCACGTAAAGCACAAACCAATTTGAATTATAATATTGGGCAAGACGCGAGGTTTTTCGGATAATTTTTGCCGCATTCTCTGCGTTTGAACTGACGCACGCAAGAAACCGTTCGGGTTTGAGTTTCGTATTATGAGGAACCTCTGATTCAATCTTGCGCTCTACTTGAGTTGCGACTTCCTTGAGGGCCAACTCCCGAAGCTGAAGGATTTTATCTGGCTGGAAAAAATTGCGCAAAGCAATCTCGATCTTTGACTGATCATAGATCTTGCCCTCCTTGAGCCGCGCAATCAGTTCGTCGGCAGTGAGGTCTATGTTCACGACTTCATCGGCCATCTGCAAGACTTTGTCCGGAACGCGTTCGCGGATTTCTATGCCGGTGATTTTTTCAATCTCTTCGTTAAGACTTTCAATGTGCTGAATGTTCATGGCGCTGATCACATTGATCCCCGCATTGAGAATGTCCACCACGTCCTGCCATCGTTTGTTGTTTTTACTTCCTTCAATGTTGGTATGGGCAAGTTCATCAACAATGACCACTTCGGGGTGAGCGTTGATGACGGCCTGCAGGTCCATTTCGTCCAGCTCTTTTCCTTTATAAAAAAGAGTCCGGCGAGGGATGTTCGGAATGCCTTCGATCAGGGCTTGTGTTTCTAGCCGCCCGTGTGTTTCAATATACCCTATTCGCACATCCACACCATTTTTCAAAAGGCTGTGCGATTCTTGCAGCATGCGATAGGTCTTCCCCACCCCGGCGCTCATGCCAACGTAGATCTTAAACTTTCCACGCCTGGACTTTTTGATCAAGCTAAGAAAGTGCTCTACTGATTTGTCTTTTTCCGAGGACATAAAATGGAATCAGTTGGGGTTTAGTCCTTTACAGTGCGCCAAATTAACCAATAAATGATTTTAACTTTCAAAAGCTTTTTGTCAGTTGTAATGGTTTAAGTTTCATTTCAATTTGTCCAACGCAAGATTCAGCTTCAGCACATTGATTGTTGAAGGCCCGAAGATGTGCGAGGTCACCATATTTTCTGCCACTAGCCGCTTTACCTGTTCTTCACCCAGGCCACGTACTTTAGCGATCCGGGGAACTTGTATCATGGCCGAGCCCGGCGTCAAGTGTGGATCCAATCCACTGCCGGAAGCTGTGATCAGATCAACGGGTATTTTTGATTTATCAATGCCGGGGTTGTGCACCAAAAAGGTATCGATTCTCGCCTGAACCTGCGCCAGGTAATCCGGATTGGAAGGACCTTTGTTGCTTCCTGCGGAACCCGCGGCATTGTAGCCAACAGCAGAGGGACGTGACCAAAAATACTTGTCGTTAGTAAATGATTGCCCAACGTTAGCGAAGCCGTACTTTCCGTTGACACCATATTCAATAATTTCTCCTTTTCCCTGGTTTGGAGCAAATTGCGCAACGCCCCACACGGCCAGGGTGTAAATGCCACTAAAAAGGATAATACAACAGAAGGTCAACAAAATGGAAGGCAAAATGTGATTTTTCATGTATGGTTTTTTTAAATAATAGCAGACACAACGAGGTCAATTAGTTTTATTCCTGCAAAGGGTACAATAATCCCACCCAATCCATAGATCAGGAGATTTCTCCTGAGCAATGCCGCAGCACCAATCGGTTTGTAGGCCACGCCGCGTAATGCCAGTGGAATCAGCATGGGGATGATGATTGCGTTAAAGATAATCGCTGAGAGGATTGCGCTTTGAGGGCTGAAGAGATTCATAATATTCAGACTTTGCAGCGCCGGAATGGAAGCGATGAACAATGCCGGTACAATGGCAAAATACTTTGCCACATCATTGGCGATACTGAAGGTAGTAAGCGTACCTCGGGTCATCAATAATTGCTTGCCGATTTCTACGACTTCAATCAACTTGGTTGGGTCGTTGTCAAGATCAACCATGTTTCCGGCTTCCTTGGCAGCGGCAGTTCCACTATTCATAGCAACACCCACATCGGCCTGGGCCAGAGCGGGGGCGTCATTGGTACCGTCGCCCATCATAGCAACGAGTTTGCCGGCAGCCTGCTCCTTTTTGATGTATTCCATCTTGTCCTCCGGCTTGGCTTCGGCAATGTAATCGTCGACACCGGCCTTTTCGGCGATGTATTTTGCCGTCAGCGGATTATCGCCTGTCACCATCACGGTCTTCACTCCCATTTTGCGCAAGCGGGCGAAGCGTTCCGTGATGCCGGGTTTGATGATATCCTGAAGCTCAATGGCGCCAAGGGTAATATTGTTTTCTGAGACAACGAGGGGAGTTCCTCCGTTGGAAGAGATTTGAGTGACGATGGCTGATATTTCCTCTGGTATTTCCAGTCCTTGTCTCCTGGCCAGTTTCATTATTGCATCATACGCGCCTTTGCGAATGATCCTTCCATCCAGGTCCAAACCGGAAGTCCGGGTTTCAGCGCTAAACTTAATGACCCGTGCATTGGGGAATTGCTCAAGCCAATTACTCCGGCTTCCCACCATGCCAGGATGTTGATAGCCTTTCTGAAAAGCCAGTTCAACGATTGATTTTCCCTCTGGGGTTTCATCACCCAAGGATGCAATGGTGGCATATTCCAGCAATTTTCCTTCGTGGATATTGCTGGCGGGATAAAAATTCGTGGCTTTGCGGTTGCCAATGGTGATGGTCCCTGTTTTGTCAAGAAGGATGGTATCCAGATCTCCCGCTGTTTCTACGGCCTTTCCAGATTTGGTGATCACGTTGGCACGCAATGCGCGATCCATCCCGGCAATGCCGATCGCCGAGAGCAGTCCGCCGATGGTTGTCGGTATCAGACAAACAAACAGTGAAATGTAGGCGGCAATGGTAATAGGTGTATTCGCGTAAAGCGCAAATGACTGAAGGCTTACACAAACGATAATGAAGATGAGTGTAAAGCCAGCGAGCAAAATGGTTAAGGCCGTTTCGTTGGGTGTCTTTTGACGCGTCGCATTTTCAACCAGCGAGATCATTCGATCTAAAAAACTTTCTCCGGGTCTTGCGGTCACTTCTACTTTTATTCTGTCGGACAGCACTTTTGTGCCCCCGGTGACCGATGATTTGTCTCCGCCCGCTTCACGGATTACCGGCGCTGATTCACCCGTGATTGCGCTTTCATCGATCGTGGCAATGCCTTCAATGATCTCACCATCGGCTGGAACGATATCTCCAGTTTCGCAAAGGAAGACATCTCCTTTTACCAATTGATTTGAGGATTTTGTCGTGATGCTTCCATTGGGCGCTAAGAACTTCGCCGGTGTTTCCTCACGCGTTTTGCGAAGTGAATCGGCCTGGGCTTTTCCGCGTGCCTCGGCGATTGCTTCGGCAAAATTGGCAAACAGTACCGTCAGCAGGAGTATCAGAAATATGGTAAAGTTATAGCCGAATGATCCTTGCGAGGTTTCGCCCGCCAGGATCCAAATGCATACAGCAAGCATGACCACTGTGCCAATTTCTACAGTAAACATTACCGGATTACGAAAGAGCACTTTTGGATTGAGTTTGAATACCGACTGCTTCAAGGCCTCAATGATGAGGGCTTTTTGAAATAGCGGTGTGGATCTTTCTCTCTTTGACATGGTTGAACTATTTAAATGTTTTTACTGAGGCTGAAGTATTCCGCGATGGGGCCTAAAGCTAGGGATGTGAAAAAGGACAGGGCGACAAGTATGGCGATGACCGCAAAAATCATTACGCCGAATGTGGCGGTGTCGGCTTTCAAAGTTCCAGAACTTTCCGGAATATGTTTCTTGGCCGCGAGGATGCCGGCGATAGCCAGAGGTCCGATGATGGGAATGAACCTGCTCAGCAGCATGACCAGACCACAGCTGATATTCCACCAGGGTGTATTGTCTCCTAATCCTTCAAAGCCGCTGCCATTGTTGGCAGAAGAGGAGGTATACTCATAGAGCATTTCTGAAAAGCCATGATAACCCGGGTTGTTGAGCCAACGGTAATCGGGATGAAGATGAATGAGGTAAGAAGAAATGGCAGTGCCTACAAGAATGAGAAAAGGATGAAGGAGAAAAACAATCATGGCGATTTTCATTTCACGGACTTCAATCTTTTTGCCGAGAAACTCCGGTGTACGGCCTACCATAAGACCGGATATGAAGACCGCAATAATGATAAAGATGTAGAAGTTCAGCAGTCCGACCCCTTTGCCTCCGTAGAATGCGTTGATTTGCATACCGAGCAATTGAAACATTCCGGAAAGCGGAGTGAAACTGTCGTGCATGGAATTCACGGAGCCGTTTGAAGTTACGGTCGTGAGAATGGACCAGAATGCAGAGGCGCCACTGCCAAATCTTACTTCTTTTCCCTCCATGCTTCCAAGTGATTGGTCCACGCCCATACGGGAAATGGCGGGGTTGCCGTTCATTTCAAAATAGATCGTAGGGATTGCAAAAAGCAAGAATCCAACCGTCATCACAGCAAAGATCATCCAGGCCAGCTTTTGGCGTTTGAGATAATAGCCCAGCGCGAAAACCAACGCGATGGAGATCAACGGTATGGAAATCGTTTCAAGTATGTTGGTCAGGTAGTTTGGATTTTCCAACGGGTGAGCAGAATTGCCACCGTAAAAACCACCGCCATTGGTTCCGAGCTGCTTAATTGCAATCATGGCGGCAGCGGGCCCGCGCGATACCTGTACGGTGTCGCCCTGGAGCGATGTGATGGTGTCCTTTCCCTCAAAGGTCATTGGCGTTCCATTGAATGCAAGAATGACGGCGAGTACAAAGGATATTGGCAACAGAATACGGGTACAGGATTTTAAGAAGTAGTTATAAAAGTTTCCCAGCTTCTCACTTCTTCGTTCTTTCAATGCATTGAAGAGCACGGCTGAAGCGGCCATTCCCGCACCGGCGCTGATAAACTGATAGAGCATCAAGGTCAATTGACCGAGATAAGACACACCGGATTCACCCGAATAATGTTGTAGGTTAGTATTGGTGACAAAGCTGATGGTCGTGTTAAAGGCGAGATCCGGTGTCATGGAGGGATTGTTGTCCGGATTGAAGGGCAACCACCCCTGGTTCATGAGGATAAACAAACCAAACACAAACCAGATTGCGTTGATGGTCAGCAACACGACAAGGTGCTGCTTCCAGGTCATTTCTTTACGGGTATCAATGCGACTGATCCTGAAGAAAAATTTTTCAACCGGACCGAATAAGGGATCGAGAAGTGTTTTCTCACCGGCATAAACTCTGGCAATGTATTTGCCCAGCGGGATCGCCAAAGCGACCGTTGCGAGAAAGATTAAGATGAGCCCCGTTATTTCTGTATTCATAACTAAAATTTTTCGGGTTTAACAAGTACGTAACACAGGTATAGAAATACCAGGATCGAAAGGATGAGTAGGGCAATCATAGGTTATATTTTTTCGAAGTAATCAATTGCTTTAAAGAAGAGTGCAAAACACACCAGCGTCAGCACCAGAAGAAGAAATGTCATCATTGCTGTTTATTTAGATTCCGGATTTTGGAAGGCTATTCCCAAATAAGGTACCACAATAAAACATGCCATTGTGTTTTAAGTAAGTCACTATTGATTAAGAGGTTACCATTATTTTGAGAATGGCCAACTTGAATTATCATTCAGAATTGGTAGGCTTTATTGCAGGAATGGAAGGGTATATTAATCAATTTACTAATACATTGTTGTCAGGTTAAATACAATTCTGTAAGAAAATCTCCTCCGGTAATGCAGCGGAGATTAGCGGTGGGTGAAGTCGGGGGTCTGTGCGGCGGCAAGGCGGTTAGCAGCGGGGAGATGCGCAGTGTTACCCTTTTCTTTAGCTTACATTTCTTTTGGGTAAGCAAAAGAAAAGTAAGAACGAATTACAATTCTCCAACTTCTTAATTGATCACCTCACTAAAATAAGACTTTCCCGGACAACATTGATTCGGCAATTCGATGATGGGATTGAGTATTTTGAAATCGCCACTTTTCCCGAACGAATTCCTGAATCAGGAAAGGTGATAATCCTTGATCTTTTGATACAGCGTGGTGAGTCCGATATTGAGGAGCCGGGCGGCCTGGGTTTTATTTCCGTCTGTCATCGCCAGTACTTTCAGGATTTGCGCCCTTTCCACCGATTGGAGATCCTGAGAAAGCTCATTGAGTGTCATGGCGTTAAAATCATACGGCAGCAGTGAGGCGGTGAGCATATCCTGGTCGGCAAGAATGACGGTGCGTTCGATCACATTTTTGAGTTCGCGCACATTGCCCCTCCAGGCATGGTGAAGAAGTGCTTTCAGGAAATCAGGGCTCATGCCCTGGATGTGCTTATTTACTTTTGCTGCGAAGTGTTGAACAAAGAATTCAGCCAATGGAGCAATGTCTTCCTTACGATCTCGAAGTGAGGGCAGCGGAATTTGGAATACGGATAACCGGTAAAACAAGTCTTCGCGAAAGTGGCCCTTCCTGATTTCTTCTTCCAAATTTCGATTTGTCGCCGTGATCACACGGACATTCACTTTTGTTTCTTTGGTGTCACCGACGCGGATAAAGGTGCCTGATTCCAATACGCGCAATAGTTTGGACTGGAGTTCAATGCTCATTTCACCGATTTCGTCCAGGAATATGGTACCTTCATTGGCTTCTTGAAAGAGCCCGGTTTTATCCCTCGTTGCGCCGGTGAATGATCCTTCCTTGTGGCCAAACAATTCACTTTCCAAAATATCTTTTCCGAGTGCGCTGCAGTTTACGGCTACAAATGGTTTACCCTTTCTGGGACTGAGATAGTGAATGGCTTGTGCGAAAACCTCTTTGCCTGTCCCAGTCTCGCCAGTGAGTAAGACCGTGGTGTCGGTAACCGCTACTTTCTTGCCCAATGCAACGGCTTGACGGACCAATGGGGATTCACCGAGCACATTATTAAAACTGAATTTTTCAGCTAGCTTATTTTCCAATCTCGAAATCTTCTGGCGAAGCATTGCTTTTTCCGATGCTTTAGAAATTAGCGGAATGATCCTCGCCTGGTGTTCCCCCTTGGTCAGGTAGTCGAAGGCACCGTTCTGGATTGCCTTGACCCCATCTTCGATGGTACCGAAAGCCGTCAGTACGATCACTTCAATATCCGGAAAACCTGATTTTATTAGTGCCGTGAATTCAACCCCGTTGGCGTCGGGCAGCTTTACGTCACAAACGATTACCTGAATAGACTCCCGTTCTAAAACTTTGAAAGAAGATTTGGCATTGGGCGCCTGATACACGGTGTATCCTTCCAATTCAATGATCCGCGCAAGCAGTTTGCGCAGGTTTTCTTCGTCGTCGATGATCAGAATGGAGACGTTGTTCATTCCGTAAAAATGGAAAAAATTAAGATAGCTTTAACGTTGCTTTTTCCTTGAAAGCTTTATCCTTCCAATACCACCAATTCAGTTTTTCCGCTTGATGTTTTTTAGTGGAAGCAAAATATACGGCACAACGGAAGGTGTACAGCATACAAATGTCGTGGGTCATGCCGGTCACCTCATTGAGTTTGTGATAGAGTTGTTTTGGGTTTCTGTTTTTCAAATCAGTAATTTTCCGGATTCCGATGTTCCACAAATCATAGGAGCAGGCTTTGCCGATGCCCGGTATTTGTCTCAGTTCCTTCAAAACCGATGTTTTATCCATTGCATGGTTGGCTTAATGACCGATGTCGGGTGAGTAGTAGCTGTCGAATGCCTGCTTCAAATCCGCAATCAAATAATCCGGATCTTCCAGGCCCACATACAACCTAACCAGTCGATGATGCTCGTTGGAAGGATCAAAATCCGTTACCGGAAAACCGACTAAAGCCGGGATCACCAGCGACTCGTGTCCACCCCAGGAAACGGCACGAAAGAAATGTTTTAACGAATCACAAAATTGCTCAATCTCTTCGACCGATCTTGCTTTCAATATGATGCTAAACAAACCACCGGCATCTTTCATTTGTTTTTTTGCTAGTTCATATTGCGTAAAAGACGGGTGAAATGGGAAAATTACTTTTTCAATTTTCGGATGAGCAACGAGAAATTCAACGACTTTTTTAGTGCTGGCGCAAACCCGGTCCATACGCAAGTGAAGGGTTCGCAATCCGCGGATCAGAAGCCATGCGTTCATTGGAGAAATATTTCCTCCGATATTTAAGAATTCGGCCTCGAATATTTTCTTAATCAGGGCTTTAGAACCGGTCACCACTCCCGCTACGACATCGCTGTGCCCACCGATAAACTTTGTTGCCGACTGTGCCACCAGATCAATCCCCATTTTAACAGGCTGCTGGTTTATGGGACTGCAATAGCTATTGTCTATCATGGTAGTGATCTTCTTACTCTTCGCAAGATGGGCGACTGCTTCGAGGTCTTGTAATTCATACGTAAAGGTATTGGGTGATTCCAGGTAAATCAGCCGCGTGTTGGGTTGAATTGCTTTTTCAAAATTTAGTATTTGAGTGCCATCCACAAAGGTGGTTGTAATCCCAAAGCGGGGCAGGATTTTTTCAAACAGTTTAACCGTCCAGCTATAGGGCTTAGCAACACTAACAACATGATCCCCCTGGCTAAGTAAGGCGAGAATGGGAATGGAGATCGATGCAATGCCACTGCCAAAAACCAAAGCATCTTCGGCGCCGTCAAGGGCGGCGAGTTTTTTTCGAAGAATATCTATTGTGGGATTGTTTCCGCGGGAGTACAACAAAGCATCGTATTCATCGGTGAGTGCCTTTCGGAAATCAGCGATGTTTTTAAACGCAAAGTTGCTGGTTTGTAGGATGGGTGGGGCAATCGCATTGAAATACAGATCGCGTTCTTCGCCCAGCTCGTTGAGTATGTAGGAAAGCTCCATCAATTGTTGAAGTTAGTTGACTAATTTTTTCAATACCCAATACAAAGGCAGTCCGGAAATAAAAAGACCCATTCCAATCATAGCGGCCTGCGGGTTGGACACCATCACGCTGATGTTGACCAGCACATAAATGACAATAAATATAGCAGGCATCCACGGATAACCGCGCATTTTATAGATGCCGTCTGGTTCTCCATTTTTTTTAGCCCTTTGACGCAATACAAACAACGCTGCTGCTGCACTGGCTAGGGCTATGCTGTCAAAAAACATGACATAATTGAGGACCTTGCTAAAGGAGGAGGTGAGGAAAAGCGTGATGATCATAAAAGCCACAAAAACCGTGACCGAGAATTCCTGAACCTGCGTGCGTTCATTTAGTCTTTTGAATATCGAAGGCAGAATTTTTTCTTCGGCCATGGCATAATAAACCCGCGGATTGGAAAGTATGGATGCATTGACATAGGCCATGAC
This sequence comes from Bacteroidia bacterium, assembly GCA_043785125.1. Taxonomy (GTDB): domain Bacteria; phylum Bacteroidota; class Bacteroidia; order Cytophagales; family Cyclobacteriaceae; genus ELB16-189. The sequence continues at coordinate 16,158 of JAYVXP010000056.1, read as the reverse complement.
GGAAATAAACATGACGACGGCTACTATTTTGAATGCATACGCCCCCAGAATCACCCCAGCCATCTCAGCAGCCAGAGCTTGGGTGTTTTTCAATCCTTCTAACCCCATGACCTGGAAGTAAGAGAAATTTACCAAAAGGTAGAGCGTGAGAATAATTGCGATTCCATAAAAGATTGCACGGGGCATGGTTCGGGCCGCATTGGGGACATCGCTCCCAAAATTCATGCTTTGCTGATAGCCGCCGTAAGTGAAAAAAACAGGAACGAAACACAGCCAGAAAGAATTTAGCAAGTCGCCATTGGAAAGTGTTGAAACAGGGGTTACTGCGTGTGGGGTGGCGGGCACAACAAAAATGGCTGCAATGAGCATCACAATAAGACTGATCTTGATCACCATCATGATATTGAGTGTTTTCGCGCTCATTTTTATTCCAGCAAGATTAATTGCATACAAAACAACAATACCTGTGATCGTAGTGATGCGGACTCCCAGATCATGTTCCATGTTTGGAAAAATAATTGGGTTGATGTATTCTGCCCCGATGATGGCCACAATAGAAGTCGATGCCGCATTGGAGATCACAGTCATCCAGTTGACCATAAAAGCAAACGCAGGATGATAGCAATGCGAAAAAATTCGATAGAAACCGCCGGCCACAGGATAGCGAGATCCAATTTCGGCAAAGGTCAACGCACCAAAAAGACTGATCACTGCGCCCATAATCCACGCAGCAAAAAAGACAATTGGAACGTGGGCCTTTTGCGCTACCTCTACGGGTGTTCGAAAAATACCCATGCCAATCACCAGACTCACCACGATCATGGTAAGGTCGAAAAGACCGAGCTTGGGTTTGATTGGCATCTAAAGTGGGTTAGGTGTGAGTTGAGGTTTTGACTCCGAAGAATAAAAGAGTCGAGTTGTGAATAGTGAGTCTACTGAACTTAAAATCATGAAATCATTTAAGCCTATAAATCCTGATCCAAATCCTGGTCTATTTTACCCGATTATATTTCTTCAACACCTCAATCAGCCGATCATGAGGAATGGCATATACCTTATTTCCGTTTGCTCCTTCCATCGTCTCGGCGGCGATCATGGCATTGACGATGGCTTCTTCGGTGGCTGAAGTAACTGCCAGAAAAATCGGATCGATCTTTTCGTTGGGTAACATTTCAAGATGGGCAATCGCATCCGTTTTGTTGGCTTCTGGGTTAGCTGTTGAAAAGGCGATGAAAATGTCGCCGGAAGAATTACCTCCACGCCCACCCATAATTCCGATTCCAAGTGACACGCGTTTGACGATGCGGTCAAGTTGGTGCGGTAGCAACGGAGCATCCGTGGCCACAACCACTATAATGGAGCCTTGATCCTTGTCCGGCTTGCCAGGTTGGGGCATAAGATCAGCAATTTCTTCACCAACTGGAACCCCGGCAATTTTCAAAAGATTCCTGGATCCGTAATTGGCTTGAACCAGTACCCCAATGGTATAACCGCCCCATTTTTCCTCCAACTTGCGCGAAGAAGTTCCTGTTCCACCTTTGAACTGATGCACCATCATACCCGTACCACCTCCCACATTTCCTTCGGCGACCGGTCCAGTGCTGGCGGATTCCATTGCTTCAAAAACGTGTTCCTTCTTCACATGAAATCCATTGATATCATTTAAAAACCCGTCCCATGTTTCGGCCACCACGGGAAGACTGATGTCGCCAGAATATTCATTCACTTTTTGCTTTTTAACATACCATTCGATCACTGCATCGCGGACCAAGCCAACGCTGTGCGTATTGGTAATGCATATCGGTGAACCCAGGCAACCGGATTCCTTGAGCCAGGTAGTGCCCGTCATCTCTCCATTTCCATTGAGTGTAAACCAGGATGCAAAAGATCGGCCCATAGAATATTTTCCCCGAGGGAAAATAACGGTTACCCCTGTCCGGACGGGGCCCTTTCCAGTTACTAATTTTCCTTGACCCTCGATCAGCGTTTTGAATCCGACCTCCACACCCATTACATCTGTAATTGCATTGTATTTTCCTGGAGTACCGTCAAAGGGAATGCCCAAGTCCCGGGCCCGGGGTTTCTTTTGTTGCGCAACCGAGGATTGGGTCATTACTGAAAAGGCCAGTACCAAGATTACCAGGGAGCAGGGATTTTTCATTTGTCTTTACTTTGTAACTTGCGCGATCCTATTTAAATAAACAAACTCAATTAATAAAGAATGGAGTCCGGTTTTTCGAAGGATATCCGGTCAACCTGAAAAATACTCAAATTAAGACGGGGTCAACCAGGCAATCCGTATAATCCTGGTTATTCAGGTCAAGAAACAATAAAAAGAAGTAGGGATGAAATTTAATACAAAGGAAGTTAATCGTCTGATACACGAGCGAAGATCAGTTTTTCCAAAAGATTACAGCGGAGAACGGGTGGACGATGAAGTGATTGATCAGATGCTGGAGAATGCCAACTGGGCTCCCAATCATAAGTTGACTGAACCCTGGCGGTTTGTCGTCTTCAGTGATCAGGGTTTAAACAAGCTGGCCGCGTTTCAAGCTGAGTGCTATCGTAAAGTAACGGAGGTTAAGGGCACTTTCCGCGAAGACCGTTACGAGGCACTTCTAAGCAAACCGATGGAGTCTTCCCATATTATTTCAATTGGAATGAAGCGTGACGAACGGAAAAGTCTTCCCGAAATAGAGGAAGTCGGCGCTGTGTTTTGCGCAGTGCAAAATATGTATCTTACTGCGACAGCGTATGGGGTCGGGTGCTATTTGAGTACAGGCGGGATCACCTACTTTGAAGAAGCAAAAGAATTTTTTGGTTTGGGACAAGAGGATAAATTGCTATGTTTTTTGCACGTGGGTGTTCCGAAGGGAACATTGCCTGAGCGAAGAAGAAGGCCGGTGAATGAGAAAGTAAAATGGATAAAGTAATCGGTATACGGCTGAACTGAAATTTTTACAAAATGAATAGAATACCGACTGATTCGGATATCGAGCAAGCACACGAACGGATCAAACCCTATATTCACCGCACGCCGGTGATGACCTCCATGAGTTTGGATGAGATGGCAGGGTGTCAGGTTTACTTCAAGTGCGAAAATTTACAGAAGGTGGGTGCGTTCAAAGCGCGCGGTGCCATGAATGCCGTGTTGTCGCTTTCCCGAGAAGAACGCGCAAGGGGTGTAGCAACGCATTCATCCGGAAATCATGCTCAGGCAATTGCACGGGCCGCAAAAATCATGAGCATCAAAGCGTATGTCGTCATGCCGCGTACCTCTCCAGAAATAAAAAAAACAGGCGTGAAGAGTTATGGAGGAGAAATCTTTGAATGCGAACCCAGCCTTGCCTCGCGCGAGTCGACATTAATTGAGGTGATGAAGAAAACGGGATCTGTTGAAATTCATCCGTTTAATAATTATGATGTGATTGCCGGGCAGGCAACTGCCGCGAAAGAATTATTCGAAGAGATAAATGATCTCGATTTTATTGTCACCCCTGTAGGAGGTGGCGGATTATTAAGCGGAACGGCTTTGGCGGCAAAATATTTTTCACCCGCGACAAAGATTGTGGGTGCCGAGCCAGAACTTGCAAATGATGCCTACCGGTCGATGCAAAGTGGCCGTATCGAATCTCCGCTTCCACCCACCAGCATCGCAGACGGATTACTCTCCTCATTGGGTGACAAAACCTTCCCCATTATGCGTGAGCTGGTCAACGAGATCATCACCATAAGTGATCAGGAGATTATTGCGGCCATGCGGCTCATCTGGGAAAGATTGAAAGTAATTGTAGAGCCTTCCGGTGCCGTTGCCTTTGCAGCAGTATTGAAAGATAAATCAAAATTTCACAATAAGAAGGTTGGAATAATTCTTTCGGGAGGGAATGTTGATCTTCATAAGTTGGGAGAGAAGTAATCAAGGAAATCCCGAAATCATTTAAAACAATTGTCCATGTTTGAACATAAGAATCAACCGTTGCTTCCAAAAGGTCAATTCTTGATTCGTGTGTTGCGATACACTGGGTTTACGCTTTTATTGATTGGCTTATCTTTGGGGATCGGAGTTGTTGGATATCATACTCTCAGTGAACTTCCGTGGCTCGATTCCCTCCTCAACGCGTCAATGATCCTTACCGGCATGGGGCCCGTAGACCCCATGAAGAATGATGCAGCGAAATGGTTTGCTTCATTTTATGCAATCTTCAGCGGAGTTGCATTCCTGAGCATTGTGGCAGTTTTTCTGTCACCTCTCGTTCACCGCTTCCTCCACTTTTATCATCTGGATAACACGAAAGGTCTGTAGAGCGCCACCATTTTCTTATTTTCCTTTTTTAATCTGATCGAACTTGCTCTCCACTGGTTTTTTGGGAAATACATTATCACTAATTTCTGTATCGGCCGTTTCCTGGTTGGGATCAATGATCACGCTCACCACTTCCTTCTCTTTCACAAAGATTTTTTTGACTTCAGTTTCATTCATGCGCCAGATCTCAGCCGGAATCCGTTCGATTTCTTTTGATCCGTCTTTGAAAGTCCATTCAACGATGACCGGCATTACCAATCCACCCTTGTTCTTTAATGTAATCTCATATATATTTTTGCCTTCCAACTTGGTGCGCACAGCATTGTCATCGATTTTGCTTTTGAACTCTCCATAAGCGTTGTCCGGTGTATTGATCATGGTAAGTTCCTGTGGGCCATTTCCAAAGTCTGAGGGTTTATCTCCCGCCGCATTGGCGGCAAGATCACCGGCTTTTACTTTTACATTTTTCTTCTCAAGGTTGGCCTGTTCATTTTTTACTTTGAACCATTTCACCTGGTCCAGTTCAAAATCGACATGATCGGTTGTGTAAAACCATCCTCTCCAATACCAATCTAAATCAACCGCAGACGCATCTTCCATGGTGCGGAAGAAATCCGCTGGTTTTGGATGTTTAAATGCCCACCGCTGAGCATATTCCTTGAAAGCCCGATCAAACAGTTCCGGGCCCATCACGGTTTCCCGAAGGATGCTCATTGCGGTGGCCACTTTGGCATATTGCTCATTTCCGAATTGAATGATCTGTTCAGAGTTGGTCATCACGGGACGCTGTACACTTTTGTCACTCTTCATAAATGGAGCAATATCTTTCGCAAACCCCCACCATGAAGGGAAATTGGTGTATCGCTCTTGTTCTGTACGGAATTGCAAGAAGGAATTGATCCCCTCATCCATCCACGTCCACTGACGTTCATCATTGTTGATGATCATCGGGAAAAAGTTATGCCCCACTTCATGAATGATGACGCTGATCATCGTCGATTTTTGGCGGTCACTCATTTCTCCCTTTGCATCGGGTCGCCCCAGATTGAAACAGATCATTGGATACTCCATGCCAATCGACGCCGTGTTGACAGAAGTTGCCGCAGGGTAAGGATAGTCGATGGTATATTTTGAATACGTTTCAATGGCATTCTTTACAGCCTTCGTGGACTCTTGTTCCCAATACGGATTTCCTTCCTTTGGATAAAACGACATCGCCAGCGGTATATTCGCACCGATTTTGACAGCTTGCGCATCCCAAATGAATTTACGCGAAGTGGCAAAAGCAAAATCGCGAACATTGGTTGCGTTGAATTCCCAGGTTTTCTTTTTGGATGACCTTGATTTTTCACGCACCATGGCTTCGGCCTGCGTAGCAATGATAACGGGCTTGTCAAAACTGGTTTTGGCCTGATCGAACCGGGTAGCTTGCTGCGCACTCAAAACAGTCGAAGGATTTGCCAATATGCCAGTTGCCGCAACAATGTGATCGGCGGGAACGGTGAGTTTAACTTTGTAGTCGCCAAAAGCCAATGCAAATTCACCTTGTCCTAAAAACTGTTTGTTTTGCCAGCCGACTACATCATCATACACACACATTCTGGGAAACCATTGGGCGATGGTATAGATGTAATTCTTGTCTTCCGGAAAATATTCGTAACCACTGCGCTGATCGTCGATCATGCGGTCGCCAATATTATAAGACCAGTCAATAGAAAAAGAAAAACGACCCCCCGGCTTTAATGGCTGGGGCAAATCAATTCGCATCATCGTATAATTGATGGTGTAGGGCAAAGCCTTTCCCGTAGTCGCGTCTTTTACTAATTTAATTTTATCACCCCCATCAAAATCGCTGGTTCGCATGGCAAACTGTTTGGATACCATCGTGTCTTGAATGGACCCTGTCTTGCTCTGGCGAGTGAGATTACCTTTGGCCAATATATTCTGATCCAACTGAAGCCAGATGTATTTTAAAATATCAGGTGAGTTATTGGTGTAGGTAATCGTCTCTGATCCGGTAATGCTCTGATTATCGTCACTCAAATCCGCCGCAATAACATAGTCGGCTTTTTGCTGCCAGTATTTAGGACCGGGTGCGCCGGAGGAGGAGCGGTATTCGTTGGGTGTCGGCAATTTTGTGTCCAGTTGTTCGAATTTTCCTTGCCAGGAAGGCTGAGTTTGAGCGCTGGCCAGGGTTGAAATCATCAACAGTGCAATCGTAAAAAATTTGTTCATAGGAATGAATTCAAAATTAAGATTCAAAAATTAACGACAAGACGGAGTCGGGCCGGAATTAGCTTAACGAAAACAGCTTAGTCCTTTTTCATTTGATCAAACTTCGGGTCAACGGTTTTCTTTGGAAAGGAATTGTCCAATGGATTGACATCGGCTGTTTCGGCGTTTGGATCGATCACCACACCCGTCACTTCCTTCTCCTTTACAAAAATTTTCTTTACTTCACTTTCGTTGATGCGCCAGATTTCGGCGGGAATGCGTTCCACTTCTCTTGACCCATCTGCAAAAGTCCACTCAATAATGACCGGCGAAACCAGGCCCCCTGTATTTTTCAGCGTGAGCTCATAAATATTCTTGTTCTCTAATTTTTGTCGAACGACATTATCATCGATGCGATTCTTGAATTCTCCGTAAAAATTGTCCGGGGTATTAGTCAACGTCAATTCTTTTGGCCCCCGGCTGAAATCAGTTGCTTTCGTTTTTTGATCGGTGGCAGTCAGGTCACTGTTCTTTACTGTGACATTCTTGTTTTCGGGATCGGACCTCGTCGTTTTTACTTTGAACCACTTTACTTCATCCACGGTCAGGTCAACGTGGTCGGTGGTAAAAAACCAGCCCTTCCAAAACCAATCCAGGTCTACGGCCGAGGCATCTTCCAGCGTGCGGAACAAATCTGCAGGGCGCGGATGCTTATACATCCATCGGTTGGCATACTCTTTAAAGGCTCTATCAAACAACTCAGGTCCCATAATCGTTTCACGCAGGATAGTTAGCGCGATGGTTGGTTTTTCATAAAAATTAGCACCGAATTGAGTAAGTAATTCGTTATCCGAGGTGGTCATTACTGGGCGCATAATTTTCTTGTCGCCTTGCATGAATGGAATGATATCCGCCGGCACTGCATGGTGGTATTTGGGATAGCGTTCGGCCTCTGTTCTGGTTTGAAGAAAAGTGTTCAGCCCTTCGTCCATCCACATCCATTGCCGTTCGTCGGAGCTGACGATCATGGGAAAATAATTGTGCCCCACTTCATGAACAATCGTGCCGATCATTCCTGCTTTTCTGCGGTCGGTCATGGTGCCATCTTTTTTAGGCCGGCCACCGTTAAAACTGATCATCGGAAATTCCATCCCAATGTTTGAAGTGTTCACAGAGATGGCCACCGGGTAAGGATAGTCAAAGGTATATTTGGAATAAACTTCTACGGCGTTTTTTACTGCTTTCGTGGATTCCTCCGACCATACAGGAAGTCCTTCTTTTGGATAAAACGACATCGCCAATAAGGTATGGGTTGGAAGTTTGACGGCCTGGGCGTCCCAAATGAATTTGCGGGAGCTTGCAAAGGCAAAATCACGAACATTGTCGGCCTGGAATCGCCATGTTTTTTTGGTTGTGAGTTTTGACTTTTCTTTTTGACGTGCTTCTTCTTCGGTAACGATCATGACCGGATTATCAAAGGAGATTTTTGCTTTTTCAAAGCGCTCCAGTTCGGTCGACGACAAAACTTCTTTAGCGTTTTGCAGGCTGCCGGTAGCACCGATAATGTGGTCAGCGGGAACCGTAATGTTGACTTTATAATTTCCAAATTCCAAAGCAAATTCGCCCAGTCGTTGAAATTGTTTATTCTGCCAGCCTTCATAGTCATCAAAGACACACATTCTGGGAAACCAATGCGCAATCAGATATACCCGATTGTCGTCTTCCGGAAAATATTCGAAACCCTCACGCGAAAGTAAAAAAAGACTGCGATCGGTAATGGGATAGGACCAATTCACAGAAAAACTAAGCGATTCATTTGGCTTCATTTGTACCGGAAGATCAATACGCATCATGGTGTTGTTGATCGTTACAGCCAAAGGCTTTCCCGTTTTGTCTGAGAGCGATTCTATTGTGTAGCCGGCAGCAAATTCGATCGGCCTGACCAGGTACTGTGCATAGAGGGTATTGATGGAATCTTTCAGATTGCCAAACAGGTAGCCAAAATCCTCATTTCCCTTTTTGTTGACATTTTGATCCAGCTGGAGCCAGAGGTATTTCAACGGCTCCGGAGAATTGTTAAAATAAGTAATGGTTTCTCTGCCTTTCAGGAGATTGTTGGCTTCATCAATTTCCGCATCGATAATATAGTCAGCGCGTTGCTGCCAATACTTGGGTCCGGGTGCGCCGGAAGCACTTCTGTATTCGTTGGGTGTTGGAAGAAGTTGATCTAGTTGTTCAAACTTCCCTTGCCAGGCAGGTTGAGTTTGCGCATTGGCAGTGAAAGCGAGAAAGAGGAGCACTATGCCTACAACAGATATAAAGTCAATCATAACGGGTATTTAAGTGTCGCTACAGGAATAAACTAGTTCTTCTTGAGTTGATCAAACTTGGATTCGGTTGCTTTTTTTGGAAAAACGTTGTCGTTGGTATTGATATCGGCCGTTTCAAGATTAGGATCAATGACCATACCCACCACTTCTTTTTCCTTAACAAAGATTTTCTTCACCTCTTTCTCATTCAATCTCCACACTTCGGCGGGAATGCGTTCTATTTCTTTTGATCCGTCTTTGAAAGTCCATTCAATAATCACCGGTGTCAACAGACCACCGGAATTTTTTAAAGTTACTTCATAGAGATTTTTGCCTTCTAGCTTCTGACGAATCGCGTTATCATCCACCCTGCTTTTGAATTCTCCATAGAAGTTATCGGGGGTGTTGGTCAGCGTGAACTCGTGCGGCCCATTACTAAAGTCTCCGGCTTTGTCTTTCGAATCTTTTGTGTTCAGATCGCCTTGTGCCACTTTTACTGTTTTGTTTTCGGGATCTACTTGAATAGATTTTAATTTGAACCACTTTACTTCATCTACCGTAACATCTACATTATCGGTGGTATAGAACCACCCTCTCCAGAACCAATCAAGGTCAACCGCAGAAGCGTCTTCCATCGTGCGAAAGAAATCCCCGGGGTTAGGGTGTTTGAAGGCCCAGCGTTGAGCATATTCTTTGAATGCTTTGTCAAACAATTCGGGCCCCATCACAGTTTCGCGCAACAGGGTTAACGCTGCTGAAGGTTTGGTATAACCATTGGCACCAAAACTTCTTCCCTGGTTATCTGAAGAAGCCATAATTGGGCGCATGATATTTTTGTCTCCTTTCATAAATGGGATAATTCCCTTGGGAGTACCATGTACCAAATCCAAATTCGGGTACCGTTCGCGTTTGGTTTCTTTTTCGAGGAAAGTGTTTAAGCCCTCATCCATCCATGTCCATTGACGTTCGTCATTGTTAACAATCATCGGGAAGAAATTATGGCCGACTTCATGAACAATTACCGAGATCATGCCATCCATCGTCCTTTCGGAATAAGTTCCGTCTTTGTTGGGTCTTCCATGGTTGAAACAAATCATGGGATATTCCATGCCCTGGTTAGCGCTGTGAACAGAAAAAGCAGTCGGATAGGGAAAATCAATGGTTCTTGCGGAATACACCTCAAGCGTATTCTTAATTGCTTTGGTCGATTCTTTTGACCAGAGTGGATTTCCCTCTTTCGGATAGAGCGACTGGGCCAAGGGTGTCTTGTCACCAACCTTCACGGCCATGGCATCCCAAATAAACTTACGAGAAGTGGCGAAAGCAAAATCACGAACATTCTCAGCATAAAACTCCCATGTACTTTTTTTGGAAGAATGCTCTTTCTCTTTTATCCTGGCTTCTTCTTCGGTAACAATAAACACAGGCTGATCAAAAGTTTTCCTGGCTTTTTCAAAGCGCTCGATCTGCTCTTTCGTTAAAACCTCTTTTGGATTTTGAAGCCATCCCGTTGCGCCCACGATATGATCGGAGGGCACCGTAATCCGAACCCTGTAATTGCCAAAGGTTAAAGCAAACTCTCCGGACCCCAAAAACTGTTTGTTCTGCCAGCCTTCGTAGTCATCAAATACACACATGCGCGGAAACCATTGGGCGATCGTGTACGAATAGTTGCCATCTTCTGGAAAAAATTCCATTCCACCGCGCCCCTGGACAAGCATCCGGTCATTAATATGAAAAGACCATTCAACCGAAAAGGCAAACTTCTCACCGGTCTTGAGTGGCTGGGGCAAATCAATCCGCATCATGGTGTAATTGATCAGATAGGAAAGCTCTTTCTTGGTGACCGCATCTTTCACGGAAGTGATTTTATAACCCCCTTCGTAATCGATGGCCCCTGACGCGTTGGCAAAAAATTTCGCCGGGACCGAATCACGTATGGTGTTGGTGTTGGTCTTGGAAGTCAAACTTCCCTTTGCATAAAGATTTTGGTCCAATTGAAGCCATAGATATTGTAGTGGTTCTGGAGCATTGTTATAATAGGTTATCGTCTCAGAACCCGAAAGCATTTGAGTTTGATCATTGACCTCTGCAGAAATTACATAATCGGCGCGCTGCTGCCAATAGTTTGGACCCGGGGCTCCGGAACTGCTGCGGTAGCTGTTCGGCGTTGGCAACATCTCGCCGAGTTGTTCAAATTTGCCTTTCCAATCTTGGGCAAAAATTTGAAGGGAGACCAGCACAAAAATAAGTGTAAATATTTTTTTCATAATGTGAATTAGTTGTTTAGCTCATTCGAATTTGGTGGAGCGTTAATTTCCTTTCTTTTTCAATTCATCAAATTTTGATGGTTGATCAACCCGGGGAAAAATGTTGTCTTGTGTATTGACATCCGAAGTCTCTTTTAACGGATCGATCAGGACCTGGGTTACTTCCTTTTCCTTTACAAAAACCTTCGTGATGGTGGTTTCATTGATGCGCCAAATCTCGGCGGGTATGCGTTCCACTTCTTTTGTGCCGTCCTGAAATGTCCACTCTATGATGACCGGCATAACCAGGCCACCTTTGTTAGTCAAGGTTATTTCATAGAAATTCTTGCCCTCCAATTTATTGATAACGGCCTTGTCATCTATCCGGTTTTGGAACTCACCGTACATACGGGCGTCGGTTGCGATCATCGAGAAGGGCTCAGGGCCATTGTTAAAATTTTCGAATTTTTTCTCATTGATTGCTGCCAAATCCCCTTGGAGCGCGTTGTTAACCTTGTTTTCAACATTTGGTTTTTCCTTGCGCATTTGAAACCACTTTACTTTGTCCAGTGAGACATCGCAGTTGTCGGTACTATAAAACCATCCTCTCCAGAACCAGTCTAGGTCTACCGCGGACGCGTCTTCGAGGGTACGGAAAAAATCAGCAGGCTTGGGGTGCCGGAAGGCCCAGCGGCGAGCATATTCTTTGAAAGCTTTGTCAAATAATTCAGGTCCCATCACCGTTTCGCGCAAAATATTCAGCGATGTTGCACACTTGGCATATTGTTCTGGTCCGAATTGAACTATCTGCTCTGAGTTGGTCATCAAAGGACGTTGCAATTTTTTGTCACCTTTCATGTAGGGAACAATCTTGGCGGCAGGACCTCTGCGTGTTGGCATTTCAGGATAGTTTTCAACTTGTGTTCTGTGCTGAACAAACGTGTTGACCCCTTCGTCCATCCAGGTCCACTGGCGTTCGTCACTGTTGATAATCATAGGGAAGAAGTTATGTCCCACTTCGTGAATGATCACACCAATCATGCCCCAACGTTTTTCAGGCGAGTACGATCCATCTTTATTTGGACGTCCAAAATTGAAACAAATCATAGGGTATTCCATTCCTATAGAGGCGGTATGAACAGAAGTGGCTTGCGGGTAAGGATAGTCTACCGTATATTTTGAATACGTTGTAATCGTATTCTTGACCGCCTTGGTTGACTCCTGCTCCCAGAGGGGATTCCCTTCCTTGGGGTAGAAGGACATGGCCAAGGGTGTTTTGTTTCCGATTTTTACGGCCTGAGCGTCCCAAATAAATTTTCGTGATGTGGCGAAGGCAAAGTCGCGAACGTTCGTCGCTTCAAATTCCCATATTTTTTTTTCTTTTGCGCGACTTTTCTCACGTTGAGCAGCCTCCTCTTCCGTGCAGATGATGACGGGTTTGTCAAAGGACAGGTTTGCTTTTTCATATCGTGCAAGCTGATCTGCAGTTAGAACATCTTTTGCATTTTTTAAAACTCCGGTTCCGGCAACAATATGATCGGCAGGCACGGTGAGTCTGACTTTATAATTTCCAAAGGGAAGTGTAAATTCTCCGCGTCCCAAAAACTGCTTGTTCTGCCAGCCCACTGCATCATCGTACACACACATTCTGGGAAACCATTGCGCTATTGCATACAGATAATTTCCATCTTCAGGAAAATACTCGTATCCACTTCTCCCGTCATTGGGGGTAGACTCATGCATGCGGTCATTTATTTTGTAAGACCAGTCCACTTGAAAGCTGAATTTTTGTCCGCCGGCGAGCGGTTTGGGCAAATCAATACGCATCATGGTTTGATTGACAAAATAATTTAAAGACTGTCCGGTGAGCGGATCTTTTATGGAGGCTATTTTGTAACCGCCGTCAAAAGCGTACAAGGCGAGTTCACTTGCCAACTCTTTAATGTTCACGGAATCCCTGACGGAATTGGTGGTGGTCTTATTTGTATTGTTGTCGCGTGCGTTGATGTTTTGATCCACCTGAAGCCACAGGTATTTCAATATATCCGGTGAGTTATTGGTATACGTTATTGTTTCGGAACCCTGTATGCTTTGGGTTTCATCATTGAGTTCGGCAGTGATCACGTAATCCGCCTCTTGCTGCCAGTATTTCGGTCCAGGAGCACCAGATCCGGTCCGATACTCATTCGGCGTGGGAAGCATTTGCCCCAATTGTTCAAATTTTCCTTGCCATTTCGGGGATTCAGTTTTGACAGGTTCCTGCGCAAAGCCAAAATGGAATGTGAGTAGGGTTAAAAGAAAAAAGTAGATATGCTTCATAGGTGGGGGTTATGGTTCGAATTGAGAATTGAAATCATGCCCATTTTCCAATCGGTGTGGTTTACCAGAATATTCTATCTTTCATTAAGATCAATGCTATTCCAGCTATGGCCGAAGACAAAACCATTTTCCAATCCCTCCGGCTTAGCCCGATCAAATCAACTAAAATAAAACTGACTGCCAAAAAAAGGGCAACTACAATTACTTGACCGAACTCAAGGCCAATATTAAAGGCCAAAAGTGGGGATACAATATTGTGACTTTTCCCCAGAATAGCGCGCAGGTAATTTGAAAAGCCCATCCCATGAATCAAACCAAAGAACAGGGCAAAAAGATAGTTTGTCTGAATTCGGTTTTTCCCCAATCCTTCTTCAGCACGAAATAGGTTGGAAAAGGCGGTAACAAAAATGGTGAGGGGAATCAGAAACTCAATCAGCTGGGTTTTTACCGAAATGATTTGGAGCGTGGCCAGGGCCAATGTCACAGAGTGTCCAATGGTAAAAGCGGTTACCAGCAAAAGTATTTTCTTCCAGTCCCGCACCAGATAAACCGCGCTAAGGGCTACGACAAAAAGTATATGATCGTAGCCATTCACATAATCAAGGATGTGGTCTTTGCCAAGGCCGAAGTAAAGTGCGAAATCGCCCATAAGGGTGTGAAACGAGGGGCAATTATAGAACTAAAATTTGACTTGCAATAGGCTTATTATATGAAGCATTGGTCTTATTTTTGGTTTTCCCTATTCCATGATGTATTTATGGTCAGTCTTGTTTTTCTTGCTTCACCCCGTTCACGTTTCGGTGAGCGAAATCAGTTACAGTGAAAAAGACAAAGCCCTGCAAATCACGTCAAGAATATTTATTGATGATCTGGAATTAAGCATCCGCAATAAACGCAAAGAACCTGAACTGGATATACTAGACCCCAAAAACGGATTGACTACAGACCAACTTGTAAGCGATTATCTGAAAGACCACTTCAAAATCAAACTGGATGGTAAATTACAAAAAATGAAGTTGCTGGGGCATGAGGCGGAAGATGCGGCGCTGGTGTGCTACATCGAAATTGAAAATGTAAAAAAAGTCAAAACGATTGAAGTATTCAACGATGTCATCACCGAAACGCACAGCGACCAGTCGAATCTGGTGCACGTAACTTATAAAGGTCCGATCAGGAGTGTGCGGCTCATGCGGGATAAGCCAGTTGAAATATTCATGTTTGACGGAAAATAAAACAAGATCATGAGAAAGAAAATTGTCGCGGGTAATTGGAAAATGAATAAAACGCTGGAGGAGGCGCACATTCTGACTTCGGAACTGACGGCCATGGTGGCTGATGAAGTAAAGGGAAATGTGGTGGTGATTTTATGCGTCCCCTTCCTCTACTTGCAGGCGATTAAAAATCAATTGGGGTCTGTCGCGAAGATTTTCGTGGGCGCGCAAAATGCAAGTCAACATGAATGGGGTGCTTATACTGGCGAAGTATCGGCACCCATGCTTAGGGCAGTGGGAATCCCTTATGTTATTTTGGGTCACAGCGAACGGCGTCAATATTTTGGTGAGGACGGAAAACTGCTGGCTGTAAAAACGGACCGTGCTCTGGCCAGTGGGCTTACTCCGATTTTTTGCTGCGGCGAGCCATTGGAAATCCGCGAAAAGGGAACGCATGAAGCACTGGTGAAACAGCAGGTGTCTGAGTGTCTGTTCCACCTCAGCGCAGACAATCTGAAGAAAGTGGTGATCGCCTATGAGCCGGTTTGGGCGATTGGCACTGGAAAAACGGCAACGTCCCAACAAGCCCAGGAAATGCATAAAGTAATCCGCACCCATTTGGCGAGCCAATATGGTCAGGCCGTGGCGGAAGAAATTTCCATTTTATATGGAGGAAGTGTAAAGGCTGATAACGCGAAAGAACTTTTTACTTGCCCCGATGTAGATGGCGGATTGGTCGGAGGCGCTTCGTTGAAGTCGAGAGAATTTGTTGAGATTATCAAAGCAATCTGAACCGGAAATCCATGTTTTACACCCGCCTCCAGGTTGTTTGTGATCCCGATTTTTCTGAGATACTCATGGCCGAGATTGGCGAAGCCGGTTTTGATTCCTTCCTCGAAACGGAAAAAGGATTTGAAGCCTACACCGAAAACGAAAAATTTGACGCGCAACAACTGTCATTCGTTCAAAAGAAATACCAGCATGTGAATCCGTTGCTCTTCTTTCAGGACCAAATCCAAAAGAAAAACTGGAATGAGGAATGGGAAAAGAATCTTCAACCCATTGTGGTGGATGACCAATGTTTAATCCGGGCGGAATTTCATAAGGTCGAAAAAAAATACCCCTACGAAATCATCATTACGCCAAAGATGTCATTTGGTACGGGGCATCATCAAACTACATACCTGATGGTCAAGAATCAGATGGCGTTGGATCATCGGGGCAAACGGGTGATGGATGCGGGTTGTGGAACGGCCATTCTATCGATTATGGCGTCCAAGTTGGGTGCCGGGGAAATAGAAGCATTTGATATAGATGAATGGAGCGTCATCAATGGAAAAGAAAATATTGAAAACAATCATTGTGCGAATATTCAATTACAACAAGGCAAGCTCAATGAATTGAATTTTGCCGGTTCCTTCGATATCATTCACGCAAACATTAATAAGAATGTATTGCTGGAAGAGTTGGGAATGTATTCCAGTTATTTAATTCGTGATGGACACCTCATGATGAGTGGTTTTTATGAACGCGACCGAATGGAAATAGCCAAA